>DHWU01000017.1:63804-64794 GCA_002413345.1 Propionibacteriaceae bacterium UBA5174
GGCTTTCGTTGCACCAGATCTCCTTAGGCGCCAACCCAGATTCCTCCAGCGGCACCGCCGACAGATCAAAGCGGGCGCCGAGGGCGGCGCCGTCCACCAGTTCGGGGAAAGCATTACTCAGCCCGCCAGCACCCACATCGTGAATCGAGAGAATCGGGTTGGCAGCGCCAGCATTGCGGCAGTGGTTGATCACTTCCTGCGCGCGACGCTGAATCTCCGGGTTGCCGCGCTGCACAGAGTCGAAGTCGAGCTCGGCAGCATTGGTGCCCGAAGCCATCGAGGAAGCAGCACCGCCGCCCATGCCGATCCGCATTCCCGGGCCGCCGATCTGAATCAGCAAGGTTCCGGCCGGATAGGCGATCTTGTGGGTCTGAGCGGCCGTGATTGCGCCCAAGCCGCCAGCACTCATGATCGGCTTGTGGTAGCCGCGGCGCACGCCAGCAACGGTTTGTTCAAAGACTCGGAAGAAGCCGCCCAGACCGGGGCGTCCGAACTCATTGTTGAAGGCCGCTGCTCCCAGTGGGCCAGTGGTCATGATCTCTAGCGGCGAAGCGATGTGATCTGGCGCGCCATAGTGTTCGCGCTCCCAGGGCTCATCGGTGTCAGGCAGATGCAGATTCGAGACTGCGAAGCCGGTCAGGCCTGCTTTGGGAGCCGAGCCGCGGCCGGTGGCACCTTCGTCGCGGATCTCACCGCCGGCGCCGGTGGCGGCGCCAGGGAAGGGGCTGATCGCCGTCGGGTGGTTGTGGGTTTCCACCTTCATCAATACGTGGACCAGTTCTGGCTGCTCGACGTACGCGCTGGGGCCGTCGGCCGAAAGGGGAGCCCAGCTGGTGATCTGGCCGCCCTCCATGATTGAGGAGTTGTCGGAATAGGCCACCACAGTGCCAGCCCCGGACACTGCCTCGGTGTGCCGAATCATGGCGAACAGTGACTTATCTTGGGGTTGGGCGTCCACGACGAAATCGGCGTTGAAGATCTTGTGGCGGC
>DHWU01000017.1:65059-66909 GCA_002413345.1 Propionibacteriaceae bacterium UBA5174
TGCTCGGAGTTCGCCTGGGCGAACATCATCAGCTCGGTGTCGGTGGGGTTCCGGTCGAGCTTGGTGAAAGCGTTTACCAAGTAGTCGATCTCATCATCGCTGAGTGCCAGTCCGAAGCTGACGTTGGCCTCAGCGATTGCCTCCTGGCCACGGGTGAGGACATCGACATGGGCCATCGGCTCGGCGGTGCGCTCGTTGAACAAAGCGGCCGAATCGCTGATGGTGGCGAACACTGATTGGGTCATCCGGTCGTGCAACAGATCAGCGCAGGCGGCGAGTTCGGCCTCGCTGAGCGGTGCCTGGCTAGCGATCGTGTACTCGGTGACACGTTCGACCCGATGGATTGGCACCCCGCAGTTGTGGGCGATGTCGGTGGCCTTGGAAGCCCATGGCGACAAGGTGCCCAACCGAGGGGCTACCACGACGGTGGTCACCTGCGGGCCTGCGGCCGCTTCGCTGGCGGGCGGGCCGTAAGTGAGCAGGCTGGCGACAGTCGCGGTGGTGGCTGGGTCGAGTTCGTCGACGCTGGCTACCCAGTGGATCTGCCGGGCGCTGACCGCAGTGATCGCGGGGACTGCGGCGACCAGGCGCTTCAACAAGGCCGTAGCGCGGAACAGGGAGAGGGCGTTGCCGCCTTCGAAGCTGGTCAGTACGAACGAGTGCGACGTGGGCACGGAACCTCCGAAAGCGGCTTGGATGAGCGCCTACAGCCTAGTGCCGACTACTTAGGTGGTCCTCCCACGGCGTTGCTTGCGAACCAGTTGCTGACCAACCAGTTCGACCATCTCGGCGGCCAAGCCGCAAGAGGTGCCAAACCGGCGTCACGGCACGCAAAGGTCGGCAAGCTGCGAGAAATCTCTCAGCCGCGCCCGGTGAAGTGATCCATGGTGTGGTTGATCCCAAAGAAGTCCTGCATCGCGTCGAATGCCGGAACCGGGAGGAACCGCATCAGGGGCACCGTGCGCACCATGGGCGGCATCACCAACTGCTGGCGTCCCGATTCGATCGAGTTCAGTACCTTCGCGGCGACCTTCGTTGGGGCCAGGATCGGCAACAGCAGCGGAAACCTCGTGGTGACCCCGGCAAACATGCCGGTGTCGATGTAATAGGGGGCCACCACCAAAGTGCGCACCTGACTGCCCAGGGTGCGCAGTTCTGCGCGCAACGATTCAGTGAAACCGATGGAGGCCCACTTACTGGCTGAGTAGTCGGTCTGTTTGGCCACGCCCACCAGGCCTGCCGCACTGGCGATATTCACGATCACCCCCCGATCGCGTTCCATCATGGACGGCAACACTGCCCGTGTCGTCCAGAAGGCCGCCAGGGTGTTTACCTCGAAGGTGCGGCGAATCTGGGCCTCGGTGGCCTCGAGCAGGTATTTGCCGGTGACCACGCCGGCGTTGTTGATCAGCACGTCCACCGCCAGCTCGGCACCAGCTGCGGCGACTGCCGCAGAATCGGTGACGTCAACCTTGGCCCACTCACCATTTACCAAGCCCGCAGTGGTCTTGGCAGCGTCGCCGTCCAGATCCCAGGCGATCACCTTCGCTCCGCGAGCAGCGGCCTGGACTGCCATTTGCCGTCCGATGCCGCTACCGGCGCCCGTGATCAGCACAGTGGCACCAGCGAGTTTGAGTCCCTTCATCACATCACCTTGTTCATTAGTCGGATTCCGAAGGTAAGCGCTCGCGCGTAAGTCTGGTTGCTGACTCCATCGGGTGGGGCGATTGGCAACAGCCGCTGGGTCGCCACGGTTTGCGCTTCGGTGTATTTCAACAAGCCCGCGGCGCCATGGCGCCTACCTAGTCCGGAAGTGCCCATGCCACCCATCGGTGCGGTGTGTGATCCGA
>DHWU01000017.1:67234-72641 GCA_002413345.1 Propionibacteriaceae bacterium UBA5174
CAGCGCCCTGGTGGGCCGACCAAATGCTGGAGTTCAGCCCATAGTCAGAGTCGTTCGCCTCACCGATTGCCTGTTCGGTTGAGTCGACTCGATAGACCGAAAGGACTGGCCCGAAGGTCTCCTCGCGGTAGGCGAGCATGCCTTCAGTGACCCCGGTCAGGATGGTCGGCTCGTAGAAATAGGGCCCCAGATCTGGACGGGCCCGGCCGCCGGTCAACACAGTGGCGCCTTTGGTCACGGCGTCCTCGACGTGTTTAGTCACGGTGGCTAGTTGCGCGGCTGAGGCCAGCGATCCGATCTCGAGGTCCCAGGAATGCCCTGCGCCGATCCGCAGTGACTCGGTGGCCGCAATCAGCTTGGGCACAAACTGGTCGTAGACCTCGGTGTGCACATAAGCCCGTTCGATGCTCACGCACAGTTGGCCGGTGTTGGCGAAGGCAGCACGCGCGGTTCCAATGGCAGCGGCCTCTAGGTTGGCGTCGGGCAGCACCAGCAGTGGATTCTTGCCGCCGAGCTCGGCCGAGAAACCGTGCAGCCGCTCAGCGCATTGGACGGCGAGTTTGCGCCCAGTGGCGGTGGAGCCGGTGAACATCAGAAAGTCGGTGTTGGCAATCAAAGCTGGGCCCAGTTGAGCGCCAGCGCCAGGGGTCACATTGAAAAGTCCCTCTGGGAGTCCTGCTTCATCGAAGATCTCGGCGAGCAGTAGTGCGGTGAATGGCGTTTGGGAGTCCGGCTTGAGTACTACGGCGTTGCCGGCCAACAGGGCGGCGGCGGCGTCAGTGGCGGGCAGAGTGAATGGGTAGTTCCAGGGGGCGATGATTGCGGCCACGCCAAGCGGGCGGTGGTGTTCCACGGTCTTGGTGAGTAAGGGGATGGCGCCAGGGTGCCGCTTTGGGCCAAGGACGCCCGGTGCGATGTTGGCGAAGACGCGCAGCGCTCGGGCGGTGTCCATTACCTCCTCGAACGCGCTGAGGCGGGCTTTGCCCGATTCGTCCTGAATCAGGTCGAGGATTTCGGTAGCGCGGAGCAGGGTGAGGCTGGCGGCTCGCGAAATGATCCGTCCGCGTTGACGCACCGGGGTCTGGGCCCAATCGATCTGTGCCTGGCGCGCTCGAGCGATCACTGCGATCAGGGTGTCGTTGTCGGTGGCGTGAACGACTCCGTGAATGCTGTCGTCAAAGGGACGTCGGACGGTGATGCTTGCAGCCGGTTCCATGAATCCTCCGCAGGATGTCGGTGCTGGACAGGTTACGCACAGTGGGCTCGCCTCGGGCGCGCTTCGCGCTGATCAGCCAGGGTCGCCTGGCTCAACTGATACCAACGGGGATGGCGACCCACTGGCCTGGTTGGGCGCCTTTAATTGTTCGGCCTGGCGAGTCACCTAAATGGGTGACAATGACCACTCAAGCATAATTGAGGTGCATTCTGATAGCCCCCAAACGGGTGACAGTGGATGTATTTGGGTCACTAAGTAGGCTCGTTATTGAACGGCTATCGGGCCTAGTCAGAGCGTCAATGGGCCGGCTGGTTGGGTTGGTTTGCGTTGGTGGCGGGTGGGTTAGTAATCTCTGTCTGGGGTTTATCGACAAAGCAGTCGAGCCGCATCTCGAAGGGTTACGTCATGCAGTCCAGTCCGGCGATAAGAAAGACTTGGCGCAGCGGTGTTGCGCTATTAGCTTCGTTCGCGATCAGTCTCGGCTACCTCAGCGGTCAAGCGCTTCCAGCCCAGGCAGACGGAACGACGGTAACGATCAACGACGCTGGCTTTGCGGCCTGCCTGGACGACGCCCTCACTGTCGCCGGGTCAACTTTCGACATCAGTGCCCTGAACGCGATCACCACGCTGAGTTGTGACGGACGCAGCATCGCTAACCTGACTGGTGCGGAGCACCTCACCGGGGCAACCTCACTCAGCTTCGCCAACAACGAGATTCGCAATGTGACGCCGCTTTCGCAGCTGGGGAGCCTCTCGGCGCTCGACATCTCCAACAATCACATTGCCGACATTTCTCCTTTGGCCTACCTCGAGCCGAGCACTTTCGCTGCCACCGGGCAAGCTTTGAGCTGGGTGATCGAACTGGGTCAGGCGACCACGGTTCCCGTTGTTGGGTTGTGGGGTAGTCCTGCGACGATGGCCAGTTCGAACACTGAGTACTTGACTGTCGTTGCCGGTGAAGCCACTGGACTCGTGGCGGGTGGTGAGATTCCCTCGATTACCTTCAGTGATGAATCCCTTGGCGTGTTCAGTGGCACTTTGACTACCAAGATCGTTCCCGGTGGTTCCACAATCGATGTGCCCGACGCCGCGTTCGCTGCGTGCATCACCGACACTCTCGGCGTGCTGTCCGCTTCGAGATTAGACATTTCCGCAGTACGGGAGATCACCAGCCTGAACTGCGACAGTCGAGGCATCGTCAACCTCGATGGCATCGTATTCCTGACCGGCGCTACCTCCTTCAGCTTTGCTCACAACCAGATCCGCAGCGTGGAGCCGCTGGATGGCATGCAGAACTCGGGCGCCATCAATCTCTCAGGGAACAAGATCAGCGATCTTTCGCCGGTGGACATCGAATTCGCCGATGGTCTGGATGTGACTGACCAGACGGTGGCTTGGACCATCGGACGCAACGTCGCCACCGCCGTCCCGCTGAAGATGGCCAATAACACGGCAATCTCCCTGACCAGCGGAAGTCCTGCTGATGTGACTGTCGACGGCCAAACGGTGACTGGTGTGAATGTGGGCAGCTATCCAGTCAATTTCACCGCGACCGACGAAAACCGCAGCTTTTCCGGGGTCTTGACGACCTTGGTTGACGACGGTGATGTGACTGTCACTGACAACAATTTCGCTGTCTGTCTGGACGAAAAACTGGGCGCAACAGGTTCGATCTTCGCCAGTACTGATCTTGCTGCGATCACTGGGACCTTGGATTGCTCCGGTCGTGGCATCACTGACTTGACTGGGGCTTATGCCCTGACTGGCCTAACCACGCTGAACCTGTCGAACAACTCCCTAGAGACCGCAGATCTCACTGCGATTGGCGGCCTTACGCACCTGACTACGCTGAACTTGGCGTCGAACAAACTGACGGGCGTCTCGGCATTGGCTGGCGACACTGCGTTGACCACGCTGGACGTCTCCGGCAACAACATCACCGATATCAGCGCGCTGCATAGCTTGGCGCTGACCAGTCTGGATGCGACTGGGCAATCTCTGGAGACCACGGTCGAGGCTGCGACCGAATCCGATCTAGCAATTAAAGACTTGGACGGTCTGGCGCCAGCTTTCACCGTGCCAGCTGGGGTGACGATCGACAGTGGCAAGGTGACAGCAGCCGCCGGAATCTTCTCCATCCCCTTCTCTTCAGGCGATCCGGCGGTGTACTCCGGAACGTTGCAGCTCAACTCCCACATTGATGTGGAAATCCTTTACCCGGCCTTTGCGACTTGCTTGGCTACCAGCCTTGACCTGCCCGCCTCGACCAGGGTCTTTAGCAACCTGGAGTTGGCAACGATCAGCACCCTGAATTGTCCTGGGCAAGGCCTTACGAAAATTGACGGCGCCGAATACTTGACCGGCCTGGCGTTCCTCAATGTGAGTCACAACACGATTTCGGATTTGTCGCCGCTAGCGGGGTTGAAGTATCTGACCTCAGTAGATCTCAGCGAGAACCAGATCAGCGTGCTGACCCCCTTGGCTGGTAAGACATCGGTGCAGAACCTTTACCTGGGCGGGAATCAGCTCACTAGCATCTCCGAGCTTTCGGGTCTGACTGCCATGTACATCCTTGATGTGTCGGACAACGAAGTCGACACTCTCACCGGTGTGGCCCCCATGACGTCTATGAAGTCTCTCAAGGCGTCGGGAAACAACCTCACCAGCCTCGCGCCGGTGAAGACGTTGACGAGGCTTACCAACATTGATGTGTCGGACAATCAGCTCACTAGCGTGGCGGACTTGGGTTCGTTGCCCACCTATCGGCTCAAGACCGTGAGCATCTCCGGTAACCAGATCAGCTCGATCAGCACACTGTCCAGGTTCACTGCGCTGAACCAGGTGTACGCCGCGCGGAACAAGATCAGTGACTTGACCCCCTTGGCCGGAGCCAGCTCGTTGTTGCAGGTTGATTTCGCCAATAACCAGATCTCCAGCCTGGCTGGGCTTTCGGGTCATCAGGTGCTGGTAGGCGCAAAACTGTCTGGAAACCAGATCACCAGCATCGCGGGACTCTCTGATCTGCCGAGTTTGCTGACCCTTGACATCTATGACAACCAGATCGCCGACTTCAGCCCATTGTCTGGATTGCCGGCTCTGGTTTGGGCGAACGCCCGAAACCAGAAGGTGTCGCTGACTGCGGTGCCCCAGGTGGCAACAGAACTCCCCCTGAAGGATCAGGCCGGTGCGGTGCCGACGCTGGGCACTCTGCCCTCAGGGGTTTCTGTCAATGGTGCCTTGATCACTGCCGATGCCGTGGGTGCCTACGACGTTGGGTACAGCTCTCTCTACGACAGTGGCACCCAGACGATCGAGATCTCTGGAAACCTGCAGCTGACGGCGGCGTACAACACCTTCACCACCACCTCCACCCCGACCATCTCGGGGGCGCCGAAGGTGGACTCCACCCTCACCGTGAACCCGGGAACCTGGTCCCCGTCACCTGACTTCGCCGTCCAGTGGAAGGCGGATGGCATCGACATTCTTGGTGCTACCGCTGACACCTACAAATTGACTCCTGCTGAAGTTGGCAAGACGATCACAGTTGCCGTTGTCGGCACCAAAGACACCTATGCCGCTGTCACCAAGGTGTCGGCCCAGACGGAGGCAGTCACAGTCGCAAGCTTTGTTGCGCCAGCGCAGATCACGGTTGCCGGCAGCTTCGAAGTTGGTGAGACTCTGACCGCGAATGCGGGCAGTTGGACCCCATCAGCCGCCGTTGCTTATCAGTGGCTACGTGATGGGGACCCAATCACTGACGCTACGAATCAGACCTACGTACTCACAGCTGGTGATGCTGGCAAAGCGGTGTCCGTTCGAGTGACCGCAACCAGGGACGGTTATCAGACCGCAACTCCAGTCTCGGGCGCCTCGGTGGTGGCCTTGGGCACCATGACCGGTGCCGCTCCACTCATCGTGGTGCCCGGCGATGGTCAGATCGCGATTGGCAAGACCTTGCAGCTGGGCACCGGCTATTGGTCGCCCTCCCCGACTTTCGCTCTGCAGTGGTATCGGGCTGGGTACCCGATCGATGGAGCAACCGGTTACACCTACACCGTCACTGCGGCAGATGTCGGCAAGGCAATAACGGTTTCCCAGACAGGTAGTGCTACCGGGTATGCGAGCCTGACAAAGTTGTCGAGCCCGACCGCTGAGGTGCCGGCAGGCACTTTGGCTGCTCCGTCCTCGATT
>DHWU01000022.1:0-6726 GCA_002413345.1 Propionibacteriaceae bacterium UBA5174
TTCTGGCAGCTGTTCAGCCCGTTCGGTCTGCTGGGCGGCATCGTTCTCGTGGTGGCATTCCTGTTCCACGGTGCGGTCTACCTGACCTTGAAGACCAAGGCTGGGGAGCTTCATGATCGGGCGCGGAAGTTTGCTTCCACCATCGGTCTGGTAGCCATCGTCGGTGGCGCTGCTTACCTGGTGTGGCTGAACCTCGCTCACGCGCCGCAGGGCCTTGGCCTCGCGTTGTTCGGGCTAGGTGGCTTGGTCCCGATCCTTCAGTTGGTGAGCTGGATCGTGACTGGCGTTGCGGCGATTGGCCTCATTTCGGCTTGGTGGTTCGTGAGCCACGGTCGTGAAGGCATCGCCTTCATCTCCACCGCGGTCGCCATCGTGTCGGTTGCGGTTGTGACCTTCTCCACGATGGTTCCAGGTATGGGCTTCAGTCTTGGGCCTAATGCCATCACGTCAGGGGTTGATGCTGCTGGTGTGCAGCATCAGTACATCGCAGCGCTGAACATTCTGAACGGCTCGTCCAGCCAGTACACGCTGGAGCTAATGACCATCGTCGCGGTTATCTTCGTGCCGATCGTGTTGGCCTACACCGTGTGGAGCTACTGGGTGTTCCGGCAGCGCATTGGCATTGAGAACATGCCAGACGAGGTGGCGCTAGCAAGTTGACAACGACGGGGCCAATAGACCCCCGTCTACTACGCAGAGCCTCGGCGACCAAGGGATTCCTGGTCGCCGGGGTGGCGGTAGGAAGCGCAACAGCCATCCTGACTCTTGGTCAGGCATGGCTGTTGTCGCGTTCAGTGGCGGGCATCTTTGAAAAGGGAACTCTCGACGGTCTAGGGACCGTCGCTCTACTACTGCTGGCGGTCTTCACCGGCAAAGCGCTACTGAGCTGGCTGCACCAGTGGATTGCGCACCGCACTTCGGCCGCGGTGAAGTCTCAGCTACGCCGAGACATCATTGGCGCCCGTCTGGAGCATCCAATTGATTCGCCGGCGACTACCGGTGGGCTGATCACCCTGGTCACTCAGGGTCTGGACGCCTTGGACGGCTACTTCAGTAAGTACCTGCCGCAGCTGATGCTGGCGGTCACTGTGCCAGTCATTATCGGTGTCGCAATCCTCACTTCAGACCTTTGGTCGGCGGTGATCGTGGCGGTGACTATTCCGCTAATCCCGGCCTTCATGGCTTTGGTCGGGTGGGTGACCGAGGCTCGCACCAAGAAACGTTGGGCCATCCAAACCCGGCTGGCCCACCACTTCGCTGACCTAGTCACTGGCCTGCCGACACTGCAGGTCTTCGGCCGGGCCAAGGCTCAGGCGCGAGGGTTGAAACGCATCGAGGCCGCGCATGTGCGCGAAACCATGGCCACCTTGCGGGTGTCCTTCATGTCGGCGATGGTGTTGGAATTGTTGTCGGCGTTGAGTGTGGCCTTGATCGCAGTCACCATCGGCTTCCGGGTGGCGTTCAATCAACTTGATCTAGGCACCGCGCTGTTTGTACTGATTTTGGCGCCCGAGGTATATCTTCCGATTCGCCAGGTGGGCGTGCATTATCACGACTCCGCCGACGGAGTCGCGGCCGCCGAGGCGGCTTTCGGGCTAATCGATGCCCACGAACCTGAGCCAGTCAAGGGTGTGCGAGCGGCAGCGAAGCAGATCTTCGGCAAGTCGGCGGCGGCAGCTTTGCCGCTGTCGGATCAGCCACTCGCGGTCACGTCCAAACTGTCTGCTGCCTCCGACAACTCACCCACCTTGTTGAGCGTCCGGGAACTGACCCACACTTATCCGGGTTCGGATGGGCCGGCCCTAGCTCCAATCAGTTTCGATCTTGTTGCCGGTGAAGTGGTGGCGATCGCTGGTGGCAGCGGCGGTGGCAAGACCACCTTGCTGAACGCACTGTTGGGCTTCTTGGAGCCCACCGGAGGACAGCTGCTGGTGGACAATTGCCCGCTAACTGACTGGGCCGCGTGGCGCCGTCAGGTTGCCTATGTTGGGCAGTTCCCCGGTCTGGTGAATGGCACCATCGCCGACAACGTCCGAATGGGTAGCCCTGAGGCAAGTGATGCGGAACTGCGTGCTGCCTTGGACGCGGCGGGCGCACCTGAACTGCTGCTCACGCAGTCTGTTGGTGACGATGCTGAGGGTGTTTCTTCTGGCGAGCGACGTCGAATCGCCACCGCGCGGGCGCTATTGCGCATTGAGCGTGACGGTGGGCGACTGCTGATTCTGGACGAACCCACCGCCGGTCTAGATGCAGATGCTGAAGCGGTGCTGTTGGACAGCCTGCGTTCGGCTGGGGTTGCGGTGTTGGTGGTCAGCCACCGGCAGGCGGTGTTGGAATCAGCCGATCGGGTGATCACGATTGAGGCGCCGATTCCGGAACCGGTGGAGTCGATCGAAAGTGTCGAGGTCGAGATTTCGGGTGAGGCCGAGCTCAGCGAAGCTGGGCTATCCGAGTCCGATGGTGTTGAGGCTGCTTCAGAAGTCGAGTCAGTCAAGGACTCGGAGTCGACAAATTCTGACGAGCTAACGTCAGATGAAGCCGACGATGCCGATTCCGACGATGCCGATTCTGCCGAACCTGCGCAGTCAACTGAGGTTCAATCTGGGCCGGATCAACGCAAGTTAGTCACTCGGCTATTGGACGCGGTTCCCAACTCACGAAGATGGCTACTGCTGTCGGTCTTCTTGGCTTTCAGCGCGACTGCCGCCTCCGTGGCGTTGATGTCAGTCTCGGCCTGGTTGTTGGCTTTTGCGGCCTTGCTGGTGCCGGTGATGTACCTGAATGCGCCAGCGGTGTTGGTGCGGTTCTTCGCTATCTCGCGCGGGGTGCTGCGCTATTCCGAACGGCTGGCCGGTCACGATGTGGCCATGAAGTTGCAGTCAGCGTTGCGCTTGGAAAGCTATTCCAGGTTGGCGCAAACCACCTTGATCGGACGCCGTCGCGGTGACCTACTCACCACGGTGGTGGCCGACGTGGAGGCGATTCAGGACCTGGTCGTTCGGGTGTGGGTTCCTTTCGTCGCTTCGGCTTTGGTGATCGTGGTGACTGCTGCCGGCCTGGCCTTCATCTCGCCAACTGCGGCGCTGGTCGTGTTGGCCAGTGCGGTGTTGGCTGGGCTTGCCTTGCCTTGGCTGGCCCAGCGCGGCTCAGCTAGGGCGGACGTGAAGGCAGTCGTGCTGCGAGGCAGCCTCGGCAATGCCGTCCACGAAATCGCGGGCGCAGCGCCAGATCTAGTTGCCTATGGCGCGGACGCGGCCTACTCGGCCAAGTTGCTCCAAGTCGACGACGAACTGCGCCGAAATGAGGCCCGAAGTACCTGGGTTCGAGGGGTCGCCTCTGGCGCTCAGGTCTTGGCCGCGGGCGGAGCGGTTATCGGAGCGCTGTTGGTAGGGGCGGCGCAGGTGGCGGACGGGACTTTGGCTCCGCAGATTGTGGCCTGGATGAAGACCGCCGTCGCTGACAATGTGATCGTGCCCCACGATTTCTCGCTGGCGGCCACTCTGTTGGCCGTGTTGGTCCTCACCCCACTGGCGCTCCATGAGGCGTTGTCCACACTCGTGCAAGCGGCACAGACCCGAACTCGGGCTCAGGCTGCGTTGACGCGAGTGGAGGCGGTGTTGGACGCGGAGCCGGTAGGTTGCGGAGATTTGCCCGCTTTGGCGGAGCCAGTCACTGATCCGGGTCTCAACTTGCGTTCTCTGGACGCCGGTTGGCCCGGGCAGCAGCCGGTGGTCAGTGGTCTGAATCTGGAGCTGGCCTGCGGTGAACGAGTCGCCTTGGTCGGTCCCAGCGGGATTGGCAAGACCACGGTTGCGGCAACGGTCTTGGGTCTGATTCCTTCGATGGGCGGCGAGATTAGCGTCCAAGGCCGGGTGGGTTATCTGGCTCAGGACGCACACATTTTCACCACCTCGATTGCCGAGAATGTGAAGATTGGCAATCGGGATGCCACTGCTGCTCAGGTGGAGCGGGCGTTGGGCCGGGCGGGGCTAAAGCTGTCCCCGGATCGGCTAGTCGGGGAAACCGGTGCCCAGTTGTCCGGCGGCGAAGCCCGTCGGGTGGCGCTGGCTCGACTGCTGGTCGGCGACTTTCAGGTATTGATTCTGGACGAGCCAACCGAGCACCTGGACACCCTCACTGCTACTGCATTGATGGATGACATCTGGGAAAGCACCGCTGGTACGGCGGTATTGGTGATCACCCATGATCCGACGGTGATCGCTCGTTGTGATCGAGAAGTGCGGTTGGGCGCCTAGCTCAACTGTGCATGGCCTGTTGCTCCCCAAACTTGGTCTCTTGGCCGGGTTTGGGGAGCAACTGCGTTCGCGGGCCAGTATTGGCTTGGGGCAACTTGGTTAGCCCAGAAGGTGCAGCAAAGCCGGACCCAGATTTGCCGCAGCAGGATTCAGTCGCCGCAGGGTGAGGCTGCCCAGATAGGTGGCATAGGTCAGCCGGGCGCGCTCTTCGGCCAATTCCTGCGAGTAGCCCTTGGCCAGGAAGAGCCGTTCCAAGAAGTCGATCCGCAGCCGGTGTACCCGCTCGACGGTCGGGCCGATCAGCGGATCTTCGCTGGCTGCGAGTAGCTGCCACTCGGCGAGGTCTTGAGTGATCGAAGCACCAAAGGCGGTGTTGACTAGGCGAACCAGTGCATCATCGGCGGAAAGCGGCGCGAGGCCCTCGATGATTCCCACTGCAGCTTGATCTTCCCAATGGGCAAGAACTGCCGCGATCAGATCAGCGCGATCAGTGAAGTGCCAGTAGAAGCTGCCCCGGGTGGCACCAAGCTTCACGGCCAATGGTTCTACGGCAAGTCTCTCGAATCCGACCTCGGCGCCCATGGCCACCGCGGCGGTAACCCAGTCGGCCCTCGAGAGCCGCCTTTTCGAATCAGCCTGCATATTGCGAGGCTACCGTACAGCACTGTACGGTCTGACCATACATTGCTGTACGGAAGGTCAGAAGATGTTGGCTACTACGACTGAGGTGCCAGTGGCGGGCCCCGCCGCGTTACGGGTCTTGATGCCGCCCCAGCAAAGCGGGCGACAGTTGCGGTCGCTTCGGCCGGTAGCTGCGGTGGCTGCGGCGACGCTGGTGACGGTTGGTGCGATCCATGCTGCCTGGGCTGCTGGCAGCACTTGGCCCTATCAGGACGCTCGCACGCTCAGCCGTAGCGTGCTGGGAGTTCCCGAGGCCAGAACTGACTTTCCGCCGCCAGGGCTGACGCTCTTGGTCACCGGGGCGCTCACCGTAACCGGTGCAGCCGCGCTGGCCCGAACCTCCACCAAAGCCAAAGTGCGCGAGGCGTCGCGGCTACTGACGCTTCCCGCAGCCACGGTTTTAGCGCTGCGTGGGGTTGGTGGCTTCGCGCAGTCGTTGCTCGCACCCAACGCGTCCACCCCTGAGTTTCGGCGCAACGACCTGCGAATCTACTCACCTCTCTGCCTGGGTTTGGCTGCTGGCCTGTTCAGCTTGGAGCGGTCAGACAAAGTCGAGTCAAAGTGAGGTGATGATCGCCACTGCGGCGGTCCACATGTTTGTTGGGACTCCAGAGGTCACTGAGCAAAGCACAACTCAATTCAGTGGAAATCCAATGCGGTTGCGAAGTCGGTCCTAGGCTTGATTTGGCGGATTCCGCCGCCGACCCCCAGGTAAGAAAAGAGTTATCGTGTTTCCTCTCAACACCGTGGAGCTCCCAGAATTCTGGGCTGCCCTAGGCAACACCCTCTTGTGGGCGATGCTGTTCCTAATCTTCTTCGCCTACCTGTTCACACTGTTCGCAGTGGTTGTTGATCTGTTCCGTGATCACAAGCTGAACGGTTTCGCCAAGGCGATCTGGATCGTGTTCTTGGTCTTCCTCACCCCCCTCACAGTGCTGATCTACCTGATCGCTCGAGGCAGTGGCATGCAGGAACGAACCATTGCGGCCGAGTCTGCCAACCAGCAGGCTGCTGACGACTACATTCGCTCAGTCGCAGGTGGACCTGCCGACGAAATTGCCAAGGCCAAGCAACTGCTGGACGCCGGCGCAATCTCTCCCGAGGAGTACGCCCAGCTGAAGGCACGGGCCTTGGCCTGACAGGCCAATTGGCACACCTGTGAGGCCCGAACCCGGGCGAACTATCGCGGGCAATAACCACAAGGGGATGGACGGCCAACGTCCATCCCCTTGTGGTTGTGCGGTCATTCCCAAAAGTCCAGCTCGGTTGTGGTCTGTTCGCACAGCTGGAGTAGATTGCCCCCGAATCCAATTGCCCAACGGAGGGTGGTCCATGGCCCGCGATATCACCGAGCTTCCCGACCTTGCCACAGAAGGTGGTCGCGTCGCTCCTGTCCGCACTCGGATGCCGGTCTATTTGGATCGGCTTCCACCATGCAATAACGCCTGCCCAGCAGGGGAAAACATCCAGGAGTGGTTGCGCTTGGCTAAGGCTGGCGACGAAGAAGCTGCCTGGCGCGAAATCACCAAGAACAATCCCTTTCCCGCGATCCATGGACGGGTTTGCTACCACCCGTGCGAAGCCGCCTGCAACCGCACTGAGCTCGATGGGTCGGTTTCGATTCACTCCGTCGAGCGCTACCTGGGCGACCTCGCCGTTGAGGCCGGCTGGCAGTTCGAGAAGCCGCGGTATTCCTCAGGCCGCAAGGTCCTGGTCATTGGTGCAGGCCCGTCGGGGCTGAGCGCCGCCTGCCAGTTGGCACGGATGGGCCACGAGGTGGAAATCCGAG
>DHWU01000022.1:6925-11410 GCA_002413345.1 Propionibacteriaceae bacterium UBA5174
GTGCAGGCCCGTCGGGGCTGAGCGCTGCCTGCCAGTTGGCACGAATGGGCCACGAGGTGGAAATCCGAGATGCCTCGGCACTGCCTGGCGGCATGATGCGCTACGGGATCCCGGAATACCGGCTGCCGCGCAATGTGCTGGACGCCGAGATTGCGCGCTTGGTGGAGATTGGGGTGAAGATCACCACCGACTACAAGGTCACCGATCTGCTCGCTGACCAGGCCGAAGGTGGCTTTGAAGCGGTCTTTGTGGCCATTGGTGCACACCTGAGTAAGCGGATCGACATTCCCAACCGCGACGCCTCCCGCATCGTGGATGCGGTCAGTTTCCTGCGTGATGTTGCCTCCGGTGAGCGTCCAATGATCGGCCGCAAAGTGGCCGTCTACGGCGGCGGGAACACGGCCATGGACGCTGCCCGAGTTGCGCGACGTCTCGGAGCCGAGGAGTCGATCATCGTCTACCGGCGCACCGAAGAGCAGATGCCAGCCCACGCCGAGGAGAAGGAAGGTGCTGAACGCGAGGGCGTGAAGATGAACTGGTTGCGCACCATCAGTTCCATGGAAGAAGGCGATCTGACCGTCGAAATCATGGAGCTCGACGAGTCCGGCAAGGCCCGGGGCACCGGTCGGTTCGAGAAGCTTGAGGCAGACACTGTGATCCTGGCTTTGGGCCAGGAAACCGACTCCAACTTCTTGCGCCGAATCCCCGGCATGCATTTCGACCATGACGTGGTGCAGGTTGATCCGCGCACCTTGATGACCGATGTGCCTGGAATCTTTGCCGGTGGCGACGCAGTGCCCTCAGAACGCACGGTGACCATCGGAGTGGGCCATGGCAAACGAGCCGCCCGGCAGATCGACGCCTGGCTGCTCGGACGCGAAGCCGCCGAGCGACCCAAGCATGACCTGGCGAGCTTCGAAAAGCTCAACCTTTGGTACTTCGGTGATGCCCGGGGTACCACTCAGCCCGAACTCGAGCCTGGTGCTCGAATCACCGATTTCGACGAAATTGTCGGTGGATTGGGCGATGAAGCCGCCCACACCGAAGCCGCTCGTTGTCTGAGCTGTGGCAACTGTTTCGAATGCGACGGCTGCCTGGGATCGTGTCCCGAAGAGGCGGTGATCAAGCTCGGTGAGGGCTTGCGATATCGCTACGACTACGACAAATGCACTGGATGCGCGACCTGCTTCGAGCAATGTCCAGTCGGTGCAATCGCCATGATCGAGGAGAAGTGATGAGCCGGGTAATCATCGACGGCAACGAAGCCGCAGCATCGGCGTCCTACCGCTTGAACGAGTTGTGCAGCATTTACCCGATCACCCCAAGTTCGACCATGGCCGAACTGGCCGACGAATGGTCCTCTCAGGGTCGAGCCAATGTCTACGGCACCGTGCCGACAGTGATCGAAATGCAATCTGAGGGCGGGGCAGCCGGTGCGCTGCACGGCGCGTTGCAAGGCGGAGCGCTGAGTACCACTTTCACCGCCAGCCAGGGCTTGCTGTTGATGATTCCGAATATGTACAAGATCGCCGGTGAGCTCACCTCGATGGTGCTCAACGTGGCGGCGCGCTCGCTGGCTGCGCAGGGCCTGAGCATCTACGGCGATCACCAGGACGTGATGGCGGTGCGGCAGACCGGCTTCGCCATGTTGAACTCCTCTAGCGTCCAAGAGGCTCACGACATGGCCGCGATCTCCCAACTCGCCACGATGCATTCAAGAGTGCCATTCGTGCACTTCTTTGACGGCTTCCGCACCAGCCATGAGGAGAACGGCGTCGAGCTACTCACCGACGAGCAACTTCTCAGCTATGTGCCTGAGGATCTGGTCCGAGCCCATCGGCGTCGGGCTTTGTCGCCGGAGCACCCTTACATTCGCGGCACTGCCCAAAACCCGGACACCTACTTCCAGGGACGCGAATCAGCCAACCGCTTCTACGATGCGGTGCCCGGATTCGTCGGTGAGGCGATGGCTGAATTTGCGCAGCTGTCGGGGCGGGAATACCACCTGGTCGATTATTACGGTGACCCGGCCGCAGAGCGAGTGGTCGTGATCATGGGGTCGGGCGCTCAGACCGTCCGGTCAACGGTCGATCACTTGGTGGCAGCTGGACAGAAGGTCGGTGTGGTGCAACTTCGGCTGTACCGCCCCTTCCCCGCCGAGCAGGTATTGGCCGCGATTCCGGCCACGGCGAAGGTGATTGCCGTGTTGGACCGCACCAAGGAGCCTGGTGCCGGTGGTGAACCGCTCTTCCTGGATGTCGCCGCTGCGTTGGGTGAGGCAAATGCTGCTGGTCAGCGGGATCAGCTGCCGCTTCTCACCGGTGGCCGGTACGGATTGAGTAGCAAGGAATTCACCCCAGGCATGGTGGTTGGGGTCTTTGATGAACTGGCCAAGGATTCGCCGCGCCCCCGGTTCACCGTGGGCATCAACGATGACGTGACCAAGCTGAGCCTCGATTACGACCCGAGTGTCGACATCGAAGACCCGGCCACGCTGCGGGCGGTGTTCTACGGTCTAGGTTCGGACGGCACAGTCGGCGCTAACAAGAACAGCGTCAAGATCATTGGCGCGATCGAGGACACCTACGCTCAGGGCTACTACGTCTACGACTCCAAGAAGTCCGGATCGCGAACAATTTCGCACCTGAGGTTCGGGCCCAAGCCGATCGAAGCTCCCTATCTGGTCAACAAAGCGGGATTCATCGGTGTTCACCACTGGTCGATCCTGGAGCGGGTGGACGTGCTGGAGACTGCCACTGAAGGCACGATCCTGCTGATCAACACCCCCTTCGAACCGGGCGAAACCTTCGCTGAACTGCCGCTGCCGATGCAGCGCAAGATCATTGATCTGGGCATTCAGCTGTGGGCGATCGACGCCAACATGGTTGCTCGCAAGGCAGGCATGGGCCGGCGTACCAACACGGTGCTGCAGACCTGTTTCTTCGCAATCAGCAAGGTACTGCCCCGCGCTGAGGCCATCGAAGAGGTCAAGAAGACCATTCGCAAGACGTACACCAAAAAGGGCGCCGATGTGGTGGCCAAGAATGAGGCTGCCGTCGACGCGACGGTGGAGAACCTGCACCAAATCGAGGTACCGGACGCACCGATCGGCAAGAAAGGCATGATTCCACCGGTGCCGAACACGGCGCCAGAATTCGTGCGTGAGGTCACTGCGTCCATGCTGCTGGGCACTGGCGACCAACTGCCGGTCAGCGCGCTTCCGGTGGACGGCACGTATCCCTCGGGCACCACGCAGTACGAGAAGCGCAATATCTCCGATTTTGTAGCCGAGTGGGATTCCGAAGCTTGCATCCAGTGCGGCAACTGCGCCTTCGTGTGTCCGCATGCGGTGTTGCGAGCCAAGTACTACACCGAATCGTCCCTGGACGGTGCGCCAGCGAGCTTCGAATCTGCTCCGCTGAACGCAGCGGGCTTTCCCGGGTCGCGCTACACCTTGCAGGTGTACGCCGAAGACTGCACCGGCTGCGGCTTGTGTACCGCCGCTTGCCCGGTGAAGCCTGACGGTGCGGCCAGTAACCGACGCGCGATCAACGTGGTGGCGCTGCAAGACAAGTCGGCGCAGCGGGAGAACGTGGCGTTCTTCGAGAAGATCGCGATCAATCGGCGCTCTCGGGTGGACTTCGCGAATGTGCGCGGCGTGCAGTTCTTGGAGCCATTGTTCGAGTTCTCCGGCGCCTGCTCTGGTTGTGGCGAGACCCCCTATCTGAAGCTGCTAACCCAGCTCTTCGGCGGTCGGGCTACGGTGGCCAATGCCACCGGCTGTTCGTCCATCTATGGGGGCAACCTGCCCACCACACCGTGGTCATCTAACAAGTACGGTCGCGGACCGGCGTGGTCGAACTCGCTGTTTGAGGACAATGCCGAATTTGGTTTGGGTCTGCGGCTGGCCGCTGATCTGCATACCGACACGGCCCGGACAAGGCTTGAGGAACTCCGCGGCGAGTTGGGCGATGAGACCGTCGACACGATTTTGAAGGCCCCACAGCTTTACGAATCGGAGTTGAGTCATCAACGCGCCCGGGTGGAGGAGCTGAAGAAGCAACTCGACACCATGACTGGTGAGAAGGTCGAAGACCTGCGGTCGGTGGCAGATCACCTGCTTCGCCGAAGTGTCTGGATCGTTGGCGGTGACGGTTGGGCCTACGACATCGGCTCGGCCGGAGTTGATCACGTGCTGGCCTCTGGCCGCAACGTCAACATCTTGGTGCTCGACACCGAGGTGTATTCAAATACTGGCGGCCAAGCGTCCAAATCGACGCCGATGGGTGCGGTGGCCAAGTTTGCCGCTGGCGGCAAGTTGACCAACAAGAAGGATATGGCCCTGCAAGCAACTGCCTACGGCAACGTCTATGTTGCCCGGGTAGCGATGGGTGCTGATCCGCAGCAGACCCTGAAGGCCTTCCGCGAAGCCGAGGCCTATGACGGGCCAAGCCTGATTCTGGCCTACAGCCACTGCATCGCCCA
>DHWU01000022.1:11659-50115 GCA_002413345.1 Propionibacteriaceae bacterium UBA5174
CAGCCACTGCATCGCCCACGGCATCGAAATGCGCAATGGGCTGGATCAGCAATACGCGGCGGTGGCCTCGGGCCACTGGCCGCTGATGCGGTACAACCCAGTGTTGCGTGAGGCAGGCAAGAATCCATTCCTGTTGGATTCGCCGCGGCCCCGGATGCCGTTGCGGGATTACCACAGCAAGGAACTCCGGTTCCGGATGTTGATGAACTCAAATCCCGAGGCCGGTGAGCGACTCCTCAACCTCGGCCAAGAGCAGGTCACCCGTCGTTGGGCCGAGTACGAAGAGATGGCAACTCGTGGGCCAGAGCGGTTCGCCGCAGTGGCAAAGAACTGACTTGGTGTCGAAATGGCGCTTGGGCGGAGGGCGGCAGATTGCGGCTCTGCGCCCAAGCGCTGCGACGATGTCCGGGACGGGTCCAGGATTTGCCGCAGGCCTACGTCCGGAACGCAGTTGGCCACCGAGCTAGAGTCTCCTCGTGAGTAACGGGGACGAACACTTGCTGGCTGGGCGAGAGCCCGGGGCAGTCTCAAGTGAGATCGAAGTGGATCCGGACTTGGTTGCGCAGGCCCGTCCGCTTACTGTCGCGGAGTTCACCGACAACTATGGCCCGGCACACTCGGGGCTGTTGTACGCCGTGCAGTTCCTGGAAGAACAGGTCTTAGCCGCCGGTCATAAGGTGCTGCTGGTGGCGCCGGAGGCTCGAGGGCCAAACCCGCATGCGAAGAATCCCCATCGGCGCGAAGTCAGGCTGCCGAGCGTGCCGATCCCGGGGGCGGGGATTCGGCTGAGTATGGGCCAGGACTTTGACTATCGCCTGGCTCAATTGGTGGCCAATCCGCCTGACGTGATCCACATTCACGGGCTGGGTTCGATCGGGCTGTTGGGCATGTGGGTGGCCGAGCGCACCGGCAAGCCGATGGTGATCACCTGGCACACCGACTTGGAGGCATATGCCGAGCACTACTGGCATGTGTTGCCGTTCCTGAACGCGGCCTACCGGGTGGTGCGCTTGCACATGCAAAAGCCCACCTGGGCGCAGATCAAGAAGCAGCGCTTTAAGCGTCCAAGGCGTGGCCGCGCGCAGGTCGAGTTACTGGAGTTGGCTGCGTCCATGCTCACCGACGCTGACCTAGTCACGACTCCGTCGGACAAGACGGCCCGGCGAGTGCTGGAGATAGCCCCAAATGCCAAGGTGCGGGTGGTGCCCAACGGTGCCGACGCGCTGCCTGAACTGCCGCCGATTAGCAAACACCGCGGACCACGGTTCCTCTATGTGGGTCGGATCTCGATGGAGAAGGGCATCGGCCTACTGCTTGATGCTTTCGAGTTGGTGCGGGATCAGATTCCCAACGCCGAGTTGATGATCGTCGGTGACTGGAAGAACACTCCAAAGCGGCTGCGGAGTAAGTTGCAGCGAGCTTCTCGCTTCGGTGGCGTGAAGCTGCCAGGCCAAGTACCGCGGGAGAAATTGGGTGCCTATTACTCCTCTGCCGATGTGTTCGTGTTTGCCTCCCAGACTGACACCCAAGCCTTGGTATTGCATGAGGCGGCGCACGCCGGGCTGCCATTCGTAATGGTTGACCACGAGTTGCGGCTGGTCACTGAGCCAGGGGTGAACACCTTGCTAGCTAGGCCTAATGCCGTTTCTTTGGCGGGGGCGATGATTGGCATGGTTGCGGCACTGGACGATCCAGAGTTTGCCGGGCGGGCCCGGGCGAGATCCAAACAGCTGGCGGCTCGCTGGACGATCGCCAACCAGTCCCGTGAGTTTGTGGAGATCTACGAGGCGTTGGCGGACGGCCGGGCCGTCCCAGTCACTGAGGGGTTGTGCCCCGAGTATGGTCGCAAGATCTTTCCGGGACGCACGGTGACCGCACACTATGATCCGCCGCCGGCAGCGGGCTGATGCGGCAAGCGGAGATGGACGATTTCGACGGCTGCATTGCCGCGCTAGTGACCGCTGGTCTGGTGCGCGGATTGGCGGCAATCGAGTCGCCGCCACACTTGCGCTGTGCCGGCGGAATGCTCAGCAGCACCCCGGTCTATCTGGTCACCGAGACCGCCGAACCAACCCACTACGACACCAAGCTCGCGTTTCAGGTGTGCATCGATTGGAGCGAGCTTCTGCAACTAGCCGCGCAGGCTGTCGATCCCAGCGCTCAGCCAGCGGATTGGCGCGAGTGGGATCCTGAAATCACTTTCACTGGAGAGCGGGGCTGGCTGGTCCGATTCGCCGAGCTAACCCAGCTCAGTGACTATGGCGTGGTGGTCAGATTCGAAGGTCTTACCCCGGTAGAGGTGGATCACCTGGAAGGCGTCGAGGGCATCTAGCCCTTGACTAGTTGGGCCCGGATTCGCTGCGCAACTGCGTCACTCAGCCGGTACCCGGTTGAGTCACCAACGATCGAGCCGTCAGCGACTCGGGCGTCCCACCAGTCGGAGACGAAGCCGGGAGCGATCCCCCCGGTGCGCAGCTCGAACGGATCCTCCGACAATGGGAACACGATCATCTGCTCGAAGTTGGGCGGATCGTAGGTGGGGGTTTCAGCGGAGTAATAGGCCTCAAACGACGCTGGCTTTGCCAACCGGGTGTAGAGCCAGAACAGCGCGTCCATGAATTCTCGAGAGCGTTCGTCGGCGTGGATGCTGAAATGCCCCTTGTCGGTGGTGATGGCAACCCCAAGAGCCCGCAGCCCTGACTCGAGGGCCTCAGCTTCGTCGCCGAGGGTAGCCAGCGCTCGAACCAGAATCGGGGAAAGGCTGCCGCTACGGCAGGCGTCCAACACGCCCTGGTACACCTCATCCACCTCGTCGGCGAAGTAGTCCTCTGAGGAGACCAGGCCGCGGACGAAGCTCTCGAAATCCGGGGCGATTTCGGTAATCCGATAGTCGCCTTCCTGGTCGACGTGGACGACCTTCGGCTCGCCTTGCGGCCCGCATTCGCGGTAGTCGAGCATGATCAGTTCATGGCCACCGCTGGGGGTGTCAGCGATGCCGATCCCGATCCGCGGGTAGCCCCAATCCTCGATCATGAAGGTCGAGCCGAACTCTCCACCCAGCGAGTTGGGTTTGGTTCGGCCCAGCGAATAGAAGCCACTGATCCACATTCCCTCGATCTGGTCATCGCCGAGCTCGAGGGGAAAGAAATCTAGGTTCACCTGGCCGCCGTTGTGCAGGCGGGCAAAGGCCACATAGGAAGCCGGCAGGCGGTAGCCCAGCTCTGCCTCCATCGCGGCAACGAGTTCGTCATCGGGGGCGGCATCAAGGTAGTTCTTCACCGAATAGTCGTTGTCGCTCCAGAAGTCAGTGAAGTCGAAGTCTTCGAACATTGGTGCCCCTCGGTGCGTTTGGCTGCCGGGAGCCTACTTCAGACTCCGGAGCGAAAGCCTCGCAGACGCAAGCTGTTCAGCAGAACGAAGACGCTGGAGAAGGCCATCGCCGCCCCGGCGATCATCGGGTTGAGTAGGCCGAGTGCGGCCAAGGGAATGGCGGCCACGTTGTAGCCGAAGGCCCAAAACAGGTTGCCATTGATCGTGCGCAGGGTTGCTCGCGACAGGCCGATGGCAGTGGCGGCCACTCGTAGGTCGCCGCGCATCAGCGTTAGGTCGGCGGCCTGAATCGCAGCATCGGTGCCGGTACCCAAGGCGATGCCCAGATCTGCTTGGGCCAAGGCTGCAGAGTCGTTCACGCCGTCGCCGACCATGGCGACTTTGCGACCTTCGCGCTGGAGGCGGCGCACGGCCTCGACCTTGTCAGCTGGCAGCACCTCAGCGATCACCTGCTCGATGCCGAGCTCCTTGGCGACTGCCTCAGCAGTGGCCTGGTTGTCGCCGGTGAGCAAGATCGAAGTCAGGCCGAGTTCGCCGAAACGCCGTACGGCTTCAGCCGAGGTTGGTTTGACCGTGTCGGCCACCTCGATGGTGCCGCGCAACTTGCCCTCCCAGGCCACGGCCACGGTGGTCAGCAAGCTGCCGTGACCCAAATCATCATTCAGATTGCCCAAAGGCTTCACTTCAGCCAGGTGTTCGCCAACTGGCTGCCGATCTCGTTCAGCCACCACCCAACTGGATCGCCCTGCCCGCACCTGGCGACCAGAAACCACAGCGGTAATTCCTTGTCCCGGCAAGTTGACGAAATCGGTGACGCTGAGATCGTCGGATGCCTTCGCGGCGATAGCCCGCGCGACCGGATGCTCCGAACCTGATTCGGCGGCCCCGGCGTAGGCGAGCAACTCCGCCTCATCAACTCCAGGTGCGGGATGAACTGCCACCACCGACATCTGACCGGTGGTTAAGGTGCCGGTCTTGTCCAGCAGAATCACCTCGATGCCTTTGGCTCGCTCCAAAGCCTCAGCACCCTTGATCACAATCCCAAGTTGGGCGCCGCGCCCGGTACCGACCAGCAGTGCGGTTGGCGTTGCCAGCCCGAGCGCACAGGGGCAGGCGATGATCAGCACTGCGACGGCCGCCGCGGCAGCAAAAGAGGCGTCCTCGCCGAGCAATAGCCAGGTGAGCAGGGTGAGTACAGACAATGAGATCACCACTGGGACGAAGACGGCCGAGATTCGGTCGGCTAGGGCCTGCACCCTGGCCTTGCCGGTCTGGGCTTCCTCAACCAGGCGCGCGATTTGGGCCAGCTGGGTGTCCTTGCCAACTCTTTTGGCGCGCACTACCAGGCGTCCGGTGGTGTTGAGGGTGGCTCCGATCACCAGATCGCCGGGCTCTAGGTCAACCGGCACCGATTCTCCAGTGACTAGGGAATTGTCGACTGCCGAGGTGCCAGCAACGATCTCGCCATCGGTGGCCACCTGCTCTCCGGGACGCACCACGAACTCATCACCCACCGTGAGTTGCTCGATCGGCATTAGGGTTTCGCGTCCCTCAATCAGGACGGTGGCCCGGGTGGCACCCAGCTTCAGCAGTGATCGCACCGCTTCGCCCGCGGAATGCTTGGCGCGCGCTTCCAGATAGCGGCCTAGCAGCAGGAAGAACACGATCCCGGTGACTGCTTCGAAGTAGATTGCGGCCTGCCCGTGGCCGCGCATGAGGGTGAGTTCGAAGGCGTGGGTGTAGCCGAGCTGGCCAGCACTGGTGAACAGCAAGGCATAGATCGACCAGCCAAAGGCAGCGGTGGTGCCCAGGCTGATTAGGGTGTCCATGGTGGTGGCCCCGTGGCGCGCATTGACCAGCGTGGCGTGGTGAAACGGCCAGGCGGCCCAGGTGTAGACCGGAATGCTCAACACCAGACTCAACCATTGCCAGCCGGCAAACTGTGCCGCGGGGATCATCGCCAAGGCAATCACCGGGATTCCGAAGACTGCCGCCCAAATCAGCCGGACGCGCAGTACGGCGGCGTGATCGATCGGTTCGGTGTTTGGTTGGGGAAGTGCCGCGTCGTAACCAGAGTTGCGCACGGTGGTGATTAGCTCATCGATCGAGATTGGGGTTGGAAAGAGCACCAGTGCCTTTTCGGTGGCGTAGTTCACCGAGGCTTGGACGCCGTCCATCTTGTTGAGCTTCTTCTCGATTCGGGCGGCACAAGAAGAGCAGGTCATGCCAGAGATGTCGAGCTCGATCGACTCTCTAGTTGGGGTGGCCATGTCAGGCCACGGAGTAGTTCCCGGCCTCGGAGACTGCCTCGACGATCCGATCGAAGTCGATCGGTGTGGGCGAAGTGACTTCGAGTTTGCCGTCGGCCAAAGTGACTTCCACCCCGGTGACTCCAGGGATTGCCGACACTTCTTCTTTGACATGGGCAACGCAGTGCCCGCAGGTCATGCCGGTGACGGTGTAGATGGCATTCATTTCGATTCCTTACTTGTTGGCGGTCAAGAGCGGACGAGTCGGGCGATAGCGGCTGAGGCTTCGGCAATCTTGGCGGCGGCCTCTTCGTCACTGCCACGAGCGGCCCGCACCACGCAGTGGCTGAGATGTTCGTCGAGTAGCGCGAGTGCCACAGACTCGAGAGCGCTGGTCATGGCCGAAACTTGAGTGAGGATGTCGATGCAATATTCCTCGGATTCGACCATGCGTTGCAGGCCGCGTGCCTGGCCTTCGATCCGCTTCAGTCGGCGCAGGTAGTCCGGTTTGTGATCGAGATAGCCGTGTCCGCTGTCGTGGTGACAGCTGGACTCGTGGGTCAACTGTGGTTCGGTGTCTTCGCTCATTCGTCGCCCTCCCCTTGCAGGGTACCCCCTACGGGTATGTAGTCCCAGGGGGTAGATGTGAGTACCAACGATGTCAGTGGGGCCGAAATGTGGTGCCAGTGGGACGAAAGTGACACCGGTGAACCGTGTTCATTCTCCATTCTGCAAACTCCCTTGTGGGGATACCCCCTGCTGGTATCTCAGGTGTGGACGTGTTGTGCATAACTTCACCGACCGAGGCTCAATACACCCATGTCTATGGGGCTTGTCAAGCCGCCGATCGAGTGAGTGTTTACCTGCTGTTTTCTTTTGATCCACACCCTGGGTGGCACGTACTACCTAGTCAGGGCCATGTCAGGAGAAATACTCGAGGGCCGTCCACACAGCTAACACCGCTTCGTGCACAGGCCGGTGAGCGCACAGGATTAGTTATCCACATTTTGTCCACAGGTGCCTGTGGGTCTCCGCGTTGAGGGGGAACCGTTGCGGGGCTACCGTTGGCGAAACGACAAACTAACCCAGGTTTGTCAGAGGCGCGTCCTAATGTGCTCCCCAGAGACCAGTTCTCAGTCGCATAGGGCCCGCTCGGAGGTGGAATATGTCACTCGCTGAAGTGATTCCGTACGGCGGCAATGATGCCGACGTGGGCGGAGTGGATCGAACCCCGCCGCAGGATGTTGCGGCCGAGCAAAGCGTGCTCGGAGCAATGATGATGAGCAAGGACGCCATTGGCGATGTTGCCGAGGCGCTCCGTGGGCGGGACTTCTACCGTCCGGCACACGAAACGATCTTCGACGCCATTCTCAATCTGTATGGACGCGGTGAGCCAGCCGACGCCATCACGGTCGCCGATGAGCTGACCAAGCGCGGTGAACTCGGCCGGGTTGGCGGGCACATTTACCTGCACGACCTATTGGCCACGGTTTCGATCGCCTCCAATGCGTCCTACTACGCCGAGATCGTGCGCGAGAAGGCGATCTTGCGGCGGCTGGTTGAAGCGGCGATGAAGATCTCCCAGCTCGGCTACTCCGGGCAAGGTGATGTGTCCGGCATCGTTGATGCGGCTCAGCAGGCCGTCTATGCGGTGGCTGAAGGCAAGGCCGGTGACGACTACGAGCCGTTGAGCGCTTTGATGGAGTCCACGCTGGACGAGATCGAAGCACTCAGTGCAAATGGTGTGATGTCGGGGGTGCCAACCGGTTTCGTCGATCTCGATGAACTGACTAACGGTCTACATGCTGGCCAGATGGTCATTATCGCGGCCCGCCCAGGTATGGGTAAGTCGACATTGGGGCTGGATTTTGCCCGCTCGGCTTCGATTCAGCACGGCCTATGCTCGGCCTTCTTCAGCTTGGAAATGACCAAGACTGAGATCGTGATGAGGCTGATCTCGGCCGAGGCGCAGGTGCCGTTGGGCGACATCCGCAAGGGCCATATGAGCGATGAGAACTGGCGGCGGATAGCTAAGAAGACTGCCGACGTCTCGGCTGCGCCACTGTTCATTGATGATTCCCCTAACCAGACGATGATGGAGATCAGGGCCAAGGCCAGGCGGTTGAAGCAACGCCACGATCTGAAGCTAGTGATCGTCGACTACATGCAGTTGATGAGTTCGGGTAAGCGGGTCGAGAGTCGTCAGCTGGAAGTTTCGGAGTTCTCCCGGCAGATGAAGCTGCTGGCCAAGGAGCTTGAAGTGCCAGTGATTGCGCTCTCCCAGCTCAACCGTGGCCCCGAGCAGCGCACCGACAAGAAGCCAATGTTGAGTGACCTGCGTGAATCCGGTTCGCTGGAGCAGGACGCCGACATGGTGATCTTGTTGCACCGCGACGACATGTACAACAGCGCCTCAGAGCGTGCCGGTGAAGCCGACCTGATCGTGGCTAAGCACCGAAACGGCCAGACCAAGACCGTGACGGTGGCCTTCCAGGGTCACTACTCCCGCTTCGTGGATATGCAGCACTGAGCTCTCTACCTAGACGCTCCAACTCCAACCTAATGTCGAGATGCAGCGAACTCTGAAAATGGGGGTGTTCCATTCTGAATGAGAAGTTCCTGAGACTCTGGCCGTCGCTGGCCCACAACTGCGAACCGCTAACGCATCAGGGCTCTGCATCGACTACCAGTTGATTGAGCGATCTAGCGCGCAGCGTTCTTAAGGAGGTTCGGCATGACTGAGGTTCCGCCGCCAGACTGGGCGGCCCTGTATCAGAAGCATCGCGACGCGATGTACAGGGTCGCCGCATCGACCCTACGGGTGGCCGGACGCCAGGATGAGGCCCCCGACGCAGTCATGGCTGCTATTGAGTCCTTGATGAAGTCGCCTCCCAACAATGTCCAAAACTGGGAGGCAATGCTCGTTCACGTCACGAAGAATCGGGCTAAGGACATGCTGGGTTCCGCAGCAGCACGACGCGAGCTGGGAGGGATCACCTACGAGCGAGATGACCCAGCCTCGGAAGACGTGGCATCCGAAGTAGCCGAGCGTTTGGATCGTCAAGCAGACGGAGCAAAGCTGTGGGACAGCCTCTCGATTCTCGACGCGAGACACCGCAAAGTCGCTTGGGAGTACCTCGCCAAAGGACGCCCGCGAAGTGAGGTGGCTGCGGAGCTTGAGGTGACACCCGCCCGTGTGAGCCAGATCGCCACCAAGTGTTTGAAACTCCTAAGGGACGAGTTGGAGAGGAGAGGAGTGAAACGATGACCGAGCACGACAAGGACGCGGCGATCGCTAAGGCCCTCGACGTTGCTGTTGGAGATCGTCAGGCAGAAATCGACGCTCTCCCTCCGGCCGAGCGGGATGATGCGAACTCGCTCCTCGAGGTGGCGGACCTGTTGTGGACCCATGCCCACGGGGCACCTCCTCTGCAACAGGATTCGGTTGCCGCCATGTTGGGTCTGGTCCCCGACGCCTCCCGGGCACTCGACCCAGAAGGACTGCGGTCCGCCCTGTCGTCCGCTGGCCTGAAAGTCAGTGAGCTAGCCGAGCTGCTCTCTGCTCGCGGCTGGCAAATCACAACCCGTGACGCGTTCAACTGGCGGGCAGGGCATGTGACCGATGTAGCCCCTGCCCTCATCCAGGCAATCGCAGAGGCCACCCGCAGTCGACCCGAGCGGCTAACCGCCAGGTCGAAGGGTGCCGCGCGGGGCGATCTTGCGGACATCGTCGCCCTTCCCAGATTCCAGGGACTCGCAGAAAGGTGGGCGGCGCTAATGCACACCTCGCTTGGACTGGCGTCTTCGGCACTTGAGTCGCGGCTGGCAGCCACTGTTTACCGGGGCGACACCCCTGATGCAGAGCAGCTGCTTTCCACACTCGAGACGGTGGTTGATCACCTCGAGGCCGGCTCTAGCCATGACTGACGTGATCCAGAACGCTGTCAGCGCGGCTTGGTCCCAGCTCCCCGACGGAGTCGCGGACGCCTTTTCGTCCGACCCTGAGTCCACCCTTCGCGACGCCTTAGGCTTGAAAACTGTCGCTGTCTCAACTCTCGACGTCGTACGCCAAGAAGGTGGCGCATGCGATGGCGTCTCCTACCTCGACGACGGCGTGATCCTCTATCGGCCAACGCAAAGCCGTCGGCAGTTCTTCACCCTCGCTCACGAACTTGGGCACTGGCTTGTGGACCAAACTGACGATGTCTACGACCTCTTGGCGAACCAGCGCGAATCCGCCAAGTTGCTCGAGACTGTCTGCGATCGCATTGCCCAGCGCCTGCTTCTGCCTGCCGCACTGATCGACTCTGTGCTTTCAGGTAGCCCACCTGCGGCAAGGCACGTGACGGAGCTGATGGACGCCAGCCTGGCAAGTCGCCCGGTCTGCGGCATTGCGCTAGCCAGCAGGTTAAGGGGCCTCGGCGCTGTAATCATTTCCGATCCAGAGAGAGCGCAGGTTGACTATGTGAGCGTGCGCCCTGACTCCGTCGATGGTTGGCCCGCTGTATTCCCTTGGACAGGTCAACCTATTCCTCCCGGGCACCCAATCCAGCAGGTTCGCGGCGACCACCCCATCACCCGGAAGTCGTATTGGGAGACCCCTTGGGGCGCCCGGGCCGATTACTACATCGGTGTTGTTGCCGATGGAGATCGGGCTATCGGGGTGCTGTCTGACAGAGACCTGTGGGGATCCGAGCAACTCCACCTGGATGCAGAACGGGAATTCGATCGTCGCCCGCTGGGGGAAGTCCGGTGCTGCGGAGCGACCCGCTCAGTGCGCGGCTGGCCGTGTGCCACCTGCGGTGAACAGTGTTGCCCGACCTGCGGCAAGTGCCGTTGCGATCGCCAAGCCGCGCGGGAGGTCCGCTGCACGATGTGCGGTTGCCAGTATTTGCCTCACCTTGTGACCGGTGGCGTCTGCGTCGACTGCCGCTAACTCACTTCCCAGCTGCGTCGACTACTGAGTGAGAGGACCTCGGCAGACCGAGGAACCTCCTCTCGGACAGGAGGTGAGGAAGATGGCCAAGAACACTGGAAACGGGCACCGCGTCGGTGCCGTCAAGGGTCGCAGCGAGTTCCAGGTTGGGAAGACCTGGTTCAAGCGCAACTCAGAGACCGGTCGGATCATGAACGGTAGCTCGCATGAACACAAGGGTGTCCGTAACGAGGACTGACCAGCGACGATGCATGCGGTGGCCGTTCGCGGAGCGTAGCCGTCCGGATTTTGGGGGTGTAGCCGACCGCGCTGCGCCCCCAGATCCGAGTCGGACATCGCCTCATTCCGAGCGGTTACGCAAAGGGCCTAAGCGGGACCCGAAGTGCCGGGCCCAGCCTCACTGTTGAGGACCCTGGCCTCGACCAGTTCCACAACGGCCACCTCACCGTGTTGACCCGCTATCTCAAGGAAACTAAACGCTGAACTCGCCCGGCTACGCCGCTACGGCCTCATCATCGTCGACGAAGTCGGCTACATCCCCTTCGAACAAGACGCCGCGAACCTGTTCTTCCAACTCGTCAGCTCCCGCTACGAACACGCCAGCCTGATCCTGACCAGCAACCTGCCCTTCGCCCGCTGGGGAGACGTCTTCGGAGACCAAGGTGTCGCCGCAGCCATGATCGACCGCATCGTCCACCACGCCGACGTCCTCACCCTCAAAGGCGGCAGCTACCGACTCCGCGACACCGGAATCGACACACTGCCCTCCGCAAGAGCAGACAACACAGCACAATAAGAACCACACACCGTGGCCCAGTATTCAACCGGCGCTACCGGCCCAACATACGACCGTCGTCGACAGCAGACGGACACCCCCAAACCAAACCCCGACCAACGAGATCAACAACCCTCAAGCGCACCAAATCTAGGGTTTTATGACCCCGTATAGCGCTCACTGTTAGACGGACCGAAGCAAGGCGACGGTCTGACGGTCACGTTGACCCAACTGGGGCGCTCGCGTTCCCCCCGATGCCGCCTGGAATCATCCTGCGAGAACACCGATCACAGCTGACCCTGTTGTCAGTTCTGGGTGCAATCCTTAACCAACAACGCCGCCAGACTGGCGGTTGTGCCTAGGAGTGCGACCTGATGAAGCTCACTCGGATAGACGTCCGCTTCTTCCGTTCCTTCAACTATGACTACGAGGCTCGGGCCCGCCAGAACACGCCGCGACCAGCCTGGGACACACAGGAGCCTTGGTATCCGTTCGTAAAGGTGCCGATCGATGACGAGATCACCGCCGTGGTTGGTGCCAACGAATCGGGAAAGAGTCAACTTCTCACGGCGATCAAGGCGCTCCTTGACGGCAGGCCGATCGAGCGAGTCGACTTCTGCCGATACAGCGAGCTGTACTCCGTCAAGGTCGGGGAGATGCGCCTCCCCCACTTTGGTGGCGAATTTCAGGTGGAAGAAAGTGATGACCTCAGCGCTATCCCTTCCTTGGCCGAAGCTAACCGATTCGAGTTGTACCGGTTCGGCGACAAAGCGCCAATCGTGGTGGTCAATGGCGAGGCCGCAGACATTGACGAGACGCAGATGCACGCCCTCCAGGCAGCCCTCCCTCGCTACTACGAGTTGGCAACTGCCTTGCCGATTCCTGAGAGCGTCTCCATCGCCGAACTGGCCGGCGTTGCACGCACCCCAATCCATGACCGAAGGAAGCGCTCAGAGGTCATCAGTCAACTTGCGGCGATCGGTGACCCAACCAACCTCAATCCGATAATCAAGCTGATCCAAAGCATCCTTACGCCAAGCGTCGATCCAGATGCGGAGATGGCCGAGAAGCAACGGAGGGCACAATTTGAGCTTGCCAGGAGCCTTCTCATCGGTGCCTCCAGGATTGACCCCAGTGCTTTTGACGAACTCCGCAAGGCGGTAGAGCGCGGCCGGGAAGGCGAGGTGGAGGCCCTCGTTGGTGCCATCAACTCAGCCATAAAGGAGAATTTGAACGTTCAGCGCTGGTGGACCCAGGACCAAGAATTCGACCTGGTTGTGGAGGCACGTGAACACGAGTTGGCCTTCACCGTCCGAGATCGCACCGGGGCAAGGTACTCGTTTGGTGAACGGAGCCAGGGGCTCCGCTACTTCCTGAGCTACTTCGTTCAACTCACAACCCACCGCCTCGGCCTCGGCCGGTCGGACCTTCTCCTACTCGACGAGCCTGACGCCTTTCTGTCCAGCACCGGCCAGCAAGACCTGCTCCGAGTCCTTCAGGACTACTCAGTTCCTGAAGCTGGCGGCCCGTGCAGCCAAGTGGTGTACGTCACCCACTCACCGTTCCTGATCGACAAGAACGCCCCACACCGGATTCGGGTGCTTGACAAGGGGACGGAGTCCGAGGGTACTCGCGTAGTACGCGACGCAGCGAGCAATCGCTACGAGCCCCTGCGCTCGGCCCTTGGCCCTTACTTGGCGGAGACAGCGTTCATCGGTGGGAGAAACCTGTTTGTTGAGGGCCCAGCAGACCAGGTGCTGCTCGCGGGCGTCGCTACCCACATCGCTCAGACAAGTGATCAACCAGTCAACCCACTCGACCTGAACGAGGTGACAGTTGTGGCGTGCGGCGGCGCGGACTCCGTGCCCTACATGGTCTACCTGGCGCGAGGTAGGGACACGATCAAGCCCCCTTGCGTCGCCCTTCTAGACGGCGACAAGTCAGGCAGGGAAGCCGAAAAGGTTCTCAGGCGAGGCGAGGCCAGGAAGAAGCGGGTGCTCGCGGACGAGTACATCGTCCGCCTAGACCTATGGGCACAAGAAGCCAATCTCCCGAACGTCGAAGAGCCAGAGGACCTCATCCCAATAGCTGTTGCCCACCATGCCGCGCTGAACTACCTCTCTCGATTCGCCGAGCTCGCCGACGTTGCCGGCACGGCATTCAGCGAGACGGCTATCCTCAGTGCGCGAAACGCCAACGGCGGACATCTCTGGGACGCCCTAGACGCCACCTACAAGGCAGCCTTCCCTGACGAGCATCTAGAAAAGGTCGGGTTCGCGCGGGAGGTGGTCAACCTCATCAATGAGGATCCCCAGACCGCAGGGGCCGACGAACTCCGTAAACACTTCGGCGCGCTACTCGCCCATCTGGGCGAACGCCTGGACAAGGCCGCGGCGCAAGAAGCGCAATCCAGGGGTGCCGACCGCCTCACCAGAATCCTCAAGTTCTTCGAAGACACCCACCCCCACGGAATGAAGAAACACGATGCTCGCCGTCTGCTGGCAGAAATCCGAGAGACCCTCGCTTCCGCCGACTTCCCGGAAGATCTCGACACCCAAGTCCGACGGATCGAACGAGAGTTTCGCCTCAACGACTCCGGTGATCCGCGCGTTCCCGAGTTCACGGGCTTCCGAAAGCAGATCCTGGAACTCCGGCTCATTGATCGCCTTGCGTTCCAGGACGACGCTCACACCGATCCAGCCTCCGATGTGCTCGCAGCAAGCACCAAAACGAAGGGCGGTGGGAAGCTCTCCAAACGGAGCTCCGACGGAGAGCCCGCCGAGCCCGCCGAGCTCGCCGATGGCGAGTCGCTCGAGACATGACCCGCTCCGAAGGCGCCGAGGGCCCTTTGCTCACCAAAGTGGAAGCCATCTCCCTCGCCCAGCGCGAAGGGTGCCCGCTTTCAACACCAGCCTTCGACGGATTCTTGATGTCAGGGCAGGCGCCACCTCCGCACACCCGCATCGCGGGGGAGCCTGTCTGGCTTGCCTCCGCAATTCTGGAGTGGTCGGACACACGGCTCCAAGAGCTGCAATCCACGGAAGCCGATCGGCTGCTCCATCAGCTTCTCCGCGATGAGGCTCCAGGCAAGACGCCTCGGCTCTCGGTGGCCAGTCTCGATGACGATGTGCCGACCCATGTCGCCGTTCTAAGGGCTGAACGCAGACTCAAGGACATGCTCAGCATGCTGGAGATGGAGCGGGACCGGTTAAAGAACCTGATTGATCAGAAGGCCGACGTGGACACCCAAAAGCTTCCGCTGCGGCGCGGCACGTTCAGCGCTGCTCAGGATGCCTGGTGGCGACGCCGATTGGAGGAAGTCGAGACCGAGAAGAGACTCATAGCTACTGACCAACGCGCCTGCGCAGCTTGGGTCTTCCAACTCCTTGGTTGGTGCCAATCCGAGTTGCCAAAACGACGCCAAGTCGCACTCGAGGACGCAGGCGTCGAAGCCGAGCGTGAGGCCCGAACACTTGAGGCGTTCGCGGTAGAGCACTTCGGTCACATGCGACAGTACTTGGATGGCGATCCCCGAAGGGGCGGCGCTGGCGAGCAGCTATCGCGGGCCGACTTCGGCGTTTCATGGCGACTAGACGCGACTGACCGGGGCGTGGGGTGGGATAGCCATGGAGGAGGAACCTGGCGAGTGTCCTGGATTCCAGGAAATGGGGAGCTGTACGCGTACGAGCGAGTCACGTCGAAGGTCATCTTGTTCGGCCAGTTGCCGACAGCCCAACTAGATCCCGTGACCTCATGGCTCCGGCCGATCCAGGGCCGCGAACGGGAAAGGAACTCCCTCGTCTTGGTCGCCGACGCCTTCAGCGCTCAGCAGCGGACGGGGTTCGCCCGCTTCCTTTCGCCTTGACCATCTCAGTCGGCCCAGATGCGCGTGCATGCGCCTCGGAATGCTTGCCCACCACCCCTTACCCCCAGCGCCAGATCGGCCTTGCCGGCCGGAAGCTGGCCGGTTCTGCACAGCCGTCACACACAGTGGCGATGCTACAACGACCCTCACGATCGGCACTCCGCCAGACGTCACACACTGCGAATCTCGCCACGTTCGGACATCGAGGACCTGTGCCACGGCACGCACACGGTGAGGTCTGGCGAGCATCCCTGCCATGTCAGACACGCCGTAGAAGACTTCCTTGTCAGAAGGCTCGGTGGCACCTGATGGCAGATCTGCCCCTGCCGCACGTAAAGCGTCAAACACCGCCTCGGTGCCTGACCCTGAACGGTTACCCGATAAGGTTCCCGTCCAGGCTTCATCGAGGTGATCGGGTGTGCCAGTGAGGACAACCCACGACGCCATGCCGAGAGCCGGCGTGACCTGCTCTGCAATCCACACCGCGATCTTCCCAACGTCGGGGCCGGAATCCCGCGACAAGACTCGGAAGCGGACGGACCCCTCGAAGACAAACCAGTCTTTGAAAGACAGCGTTGGATCATCGGCCGCTGGCAGCCGACCCAACACCTTCACTGCATCCTTCACGAACGCGAGCATGTGCGCCACATCCGGCCCGATCGGAACCGGCGACGCTTCCGTGCCAACCTTGGCCGATACGCCGAGATTACTCAGGCCGAGCTCGCTGACGCCTAACGTTGCCGATAGCTCGGCGCTTCGAGCCTGCTGCCGGATCTGGACCGATGACGATCCGAGAATATGTGCGACTTTCGGCGGGCTCACGTAGTACGGGGTGTCCATAGGCTCCATGGTGCAGGATCGATCAGGCATCCGATATAGGCACCCCTGAACTACAGGGCACTTCCGTTCGCGAGGACTCCCGCGCACAACGGTCTGCGTCAGTCTGTAAGTTTCGAATCGAATGCGGGCGCAGGCTCCAGATGGGGCTCTGCCCACGGCCACAACGACTTGATCTGAACGGCCCCCAACTCCTCGTTTTGGCGGACCAGGTTTAGATACTTAGCCCCCAACTCACCAAGGTGCCTGCGTTCCTCACGGAACCCGCGATCGTCCCACCGATTGACTAATGCCTGGCCCATCACACGGTCGGTCTCCAGGTCGATTGCCTTCAACAACTCAACCTCGTTGTCAGGCGCGATTAGAGCCGCGCTGAATCTGGCGGAGTTCCATCTGATCGTTGCTTCATGGAGCTCTGGCCACTCTCGATCTTTGTGATCGTGGCAATCAATCCTCGCGAGGTCGATCAGCCGCCGGTTCAGCTCCTGTAGGGCGCTCAAGACCTCCCGGGCAGCATTCATCCGTTGATCTCTCATCGAGTGATCTCGAGTCCGCCTACCCAACACCAACCCCACAATGAGTGACCCGAGCGCGGTAAGAAGGCCCCCGATCACCACTCCTAGCAAGGCATCCATTCCATCACCGTAGGTCCGCCGACACGCGAGATATGCAGTTCGGCCGAGCTGTCTCACAGTCGACCACAAAACTCCCGCCACAGGAAGTGCGCCAACAGAAGCGGCCATGGCAATGGTCCTCTATCCCCCGGTGCGGGCGGCGGAACTTCAGGCGACCCAACACCCGTAGTTCTGATGGCCGCCATCAACGGACGTGTGCCAAGCTGACTTCCAAACACCCCCAAGCGGCCCGCATCGCAAAGTGGGCAAGCCCGCCGAGCCGCTTTTGGTAAGAAGAGGGGAGGGGATATGGAGAACGATCTTCCCGACACGCTCGTCTGTATCTCGCGCCGGATTACCCACGCTCTCGTCGCCGATGCTCCGAGGCCGAGCTGGAAGGTCGCGCTAGAGCCCGGGTTATCGATTTCCACATCCGACCAGCCGGGCGGTCCAACCCTCGATCTGACGCTCAAAGCCTCGATCATGAGGGTCTTTCCTCGCAGTCTCGGTTGTCACATGGTGACTGTTCGGATGCGCGACCACCGCAAACTCCGAGGAGGAATTCGCAAGCGCCAGTTCAATCAGGCCCAGCTGTCGGTGGTTAGAGTCCTGATGCTTGCCGCTCAGTAGCCGCCTCACATCCGTACGCTCTTTCACCTTGTCGCCCAGGAAGCACATTGTGGGGTGACCCCCTTGACAGATAGTTCGGCCCCGAACTAATCTCCGTCTATGACCAGTCGCCAGCCCCGATCAGATCCTGGGCAACCCGGCTCCGGCACGGGGCGCAGCCACAAACCAGCCGGAGCTTTCGAGCGAATCGCTCGTGTTCACGAGTTGGGCAACCTGCTGATCGAGCGCGAGCTGGAGCGGCGCGGGGCCCATGGGGTGTTACCTGCCCACGGTGGCGTCCTGGCGTTCCTCTTTCGCCAATCCGAGCCGGTGCCAATCAAAGACATCGTGGCCTTTACCGGACGCGCTAAGTCGTCGGTGACCGGTGTAGTGCAGACGCTGGAGCGGTCTGGCTACCTGAGCCGGGTGCAAGACCCAGCCGATCTGCGCAGCTGGCGAATCCAGTTGACTCCAGCTGGTCGCGACCTGCTCCCGGCCTTCCAGAAGACGTCTGAGTTGCTGGTGGGAACCGTGCTGAGCGGCTTGCCCGAATCCGAGCAGGTGGCACTGGTCAACATCTTGGTGCGGATCGAAGACAACCTCACTCAAGAACTCCGCTGAGTAATCCCTTAGCTAGCCCAACCCGAAAGGAATCACCATGTCTGATCTGAAAGACCGCATCTTCGAGTTTGCCCGCCAACCCCAGTTGATCAGTTTGGCCACCTCTGATCAGGACGGACGCCCGCAGTTGCGCTATGTGGTTGGCAGAGTTGATGAGGACCTCGTTATTCGGTTCAGCACCCATCTGGACTCGGCGAAAGTGGGCCAACTCGAGACTGATAACCGGGTTTGCCTGACCCTGGGCGCAACCCAGCTGAACTCTCCGCTGTGGCTGCGAGTGGATGGCACTGCAGCCATCAGTACCGAGCCAGCCGAACGCGAACGATTCTGGTTCGGCGCGCTCACCAAGTACTTCACTGGGGTGGACGACCCGCGCTACTGCGTGGTGATGATCAAGCCCACCCGGATCGAATTCGGCGCTGAGGTTTGGCAGGCGGACGCAGCCTGACAAGGTGAGACAGGTGCCGGGCCGGGGCCACTCAAGCGCGCTCCGCGATAGTGCTGAACACCGCCGAGACTGAAGCTGAGCGGGAGCAGGCCGTCTTCGGGGGGTCAGGGTCACGTCAAGCTGGCGAATTTACCAAGCGGCGCCGGGCCGTGAGTTGGCGGACGACGTCTTGGCGGAGCTTTGGGTTCCAGGTCACAGCGCCAGCGCGGAGTTCGTCAAGCATTGGTTCGGTGGCAGTCAGCACTTCGTCCAGTGCCCGCTGCGCTGCTGCCGCTGGCAGGCCCATGGCGGCAGCGAAAGCCAGGAATCGTTTGCGACTTAGGTTTGCGTCTGCGGCTTGCAGCCGCAGGGCCATGGTCTTGTCGCCGTAGGCAAGGGTGCTGGGCACGTCATAGATCGGAGCCACCCGCCACTCCCCGCTCGGTTCGGCCAGCACCGAGACGTTCTTGGCATGCAGGTCTCCGTTGCCGGTCAGCCAGGCAAAGGAAAACTGCTGAAAGACCGCGCGCGCGGCCACCATAGAAGCCGCACATGCCGAGGAGACCGCTGCGGTCACCTCCTCGCTGGTCACGGAGTATTTGTCGGCCGGGTAGCGATTCAGCAATTGGCACGCGTCTTCAACAGCCAGCCGGACGGGGTCGCCATTTGGTCCGGTCGCACGATCGAAGCGGGCGACCACTAGCCCAGGAAGCCCGTCCTTGTCGTGCACCAGTTCGGCGCTGGCCACCGGCAAGTTCAGTCGACGAGCCAGTCCCAGAAAGTAGTGCTCGTTCTCGACCGCTCCGGGGTAATCGGGCGGGTTGAGTTTGATGATCGCCTCGCCAGTGCCCAAGCGGGCTGGCAGGGTGATCCTGCCTGCCGAAAGTTTGTCCTGGGCTCCGGCCATGCCGACCCGGTCAACGAAACCGGCGTCGGTCATAAGGTCGGCAAAGCTCACCTTGGCGAGTTCGGCGGATCCGCTCACCGTGGGGGTGGGCTGGGTTGGGCTGGTGCCTTCAGTAAGAACTGCGACATCGCCCACGACATCAGCTCCCACGGCCAGCAGCAGACTCAGTTCGTCATCGGCAGAGGCCTTCACGCTGCGCTGGAGCGCGCTGAGTCGTCGGCCTTCCGGCAGTAGGCCAGAAAAGAAGGCCGGCACAGCACCGCCGCTGGTCGCCACCACTTGCCCCAGTGGGAGGGAGTGGGCAGCCGGGGGGCCGTCGTACTCACTTAAGTACTCAAACTGCACGCCGCTATCGGTTCGGCTGAGCACTGCCGCTGCCCGTCCAGCCTTGTAGACCTCAGCGCGACGAACCTGCTTGGGGTTGGCTGCCATTTCATTGACCTCGCAGTTTGAGTTGAAACTCCAGCCCTAAGACCGCCAGCAGCGGCTGCAGTTTGTCTAGCCGCACTGAGTCTTTGCCTGATTCAACCAATCGAACGAAGCGTTCGGACACTTCGGCGAGCTCGGCTAGTTCAGGCTGAGTTAGCCGCAGTTCGGTGCGGCGTTCCCGCACTCGGGTAGCAAGCTTCATCATGACTCCTCGTAGGCACGATCGTGCCGGTTGCCCCTATTGTCAACCAGATTTGTCAAGCTTTCAAACCTAAGCGGCACGATCGTGCCGCATAGGTTTGATCGGTTCACTCAGAACTCAGGCCGGAGGCGTTGCCGACACGGCTTCACCAGAGCTGCCAATCACCACTTGCCCATGGCTTGCAGTACCTGGCGTCCGATTTCGGCCAGGTTGGCATCAAGTACCCGCAGCCCCTTCTCGGTGGTGCCACCAGGATGGGCCACCCGGCGAATCACCTCAGTGGCATCGATGCCGTCGGCCTCCTGCAAAGCGAAGGTGCCCAGCACGGTTTGGCGCACCATCTGGCGGCAAAGCTCGCGATCGAAACCGCGCTGATCGGCCAACTGGTCTGCCCAAGTGTCGGCGGCCAGAGCGTAAAAGGCTGGTCCGTTGCTGGCCAGGGCGCAGTAGAACGGCAAGTCTTGCTCGCTCACTTCATATACCGCACCGCAGGCGCCAAGTGCGTCCCGGACGTTGGCCTGATCGCCCACACTCAACTCTGGGCCCCAAGTGACCAGCGTGACGCCTTGACCGGTCGACAAGGCCACATTGGGCAAGGTTTCAGCCCACCTGGTGGTGAACTCGCCAACATCTTGGCCAGGTGAGCAGGTGACGATCAACGGGTTTCGGGTGCGCAGCAGGTCAGCATTCGCCTCGAATACTGTGGCCGCATCGGGTGGCGCCATCCACACAAAGACCAGATCGCAACGCTCCAACACTGCGGTGGCTGAATCCAGCAGTTGCAGCCCAGGCGCCCGTTCGGCCACTGCGGCAGCATTACTAGCGGTGCGGCTGAAGGCGTACACATCGGGCACGCCGGCCCTAATCAGGCCGCGCGCTAGCGCAGCTCCCAACCGCCCAAGTCCAATGATTCCCACTGCCATAGGCGCAGTCTAAAGATCGTGACGGGAGTGCCCGGACAGGTTTCAGGTGGCTGGGCGGCAACTCACCGGACGCGCTAGTTGCGCAGCGGGGCGTTGAAGAACGCCAGCTCGTGGGCGCAGGACGCCTGGAATGCGGCACCGGCCCCTTCTTGTGCGGTGCGGTCAGCGGCATCCGCTGCGGCGCCGGCGATGCTGATGGCTTGGACGGTGGCTTCGGCGAACGCCTCATCGCTATAGGTGGCCAACCACTCGGTGTAGGGATGAGCGTCGTGGTTGCGCTTAGCCAAGGCTTCACCGACCTCGGCGTAGATCCAAAAGCAGGGCAGCACTGCGGCGGTGAGAATGGCGTAATCGCCGCTGGCCTCAGCGTCCGTGAGGTGGCTGAGATAGGCCTGGGTGGTTGCCGATGGCCCGGTCTGGGCGCGCACTTCGGCTGGCACCCAGGCAGTGTGTAGCGCCAATTCGGTGTCAACCGCAGAGGTTGACGAATGCTCCCAGAATTCACACTCATCGCGGCTGGGGGCCAGCCTGGCTGCGGCCGCCAAGAAACCCGAATAGGCGTCCAGGTACAGCGCGTCCTGAGCCAGGTACCAGATGAATGCCTCGTTAGGCAGTGAACCCTCACCTAGTTGGCCGACGAATTCCGAGCTGGCGATCTGTTGGCGAACGGTTGCGGCCTGATGCCACCACTGATCGGTGATTTCAGCCGCTGGCAACAAAAACGATGTCATGACCAATCCCTTCGCTGGTATTAACCAGAGCAGGTTCAACGGGTCTGATCTCAGCCGGCCGGTTGCCAGCACCCCGTGTCGCAGGCCAGCTTAATCGCCTGGTTGGTCCTCGGCGGTGCCGTGGTAAAGCCCGGTGCGTTCTAGGTGGTTCACGGCCTCAGCTCTGGAAGTGGCCTGCAATTTGGCGTACAGCGACCTGGATTGAGTCTTAACGGTGTTAATCGAGACATGCATCTTGGCGGCGATCGCTGTGAGCGGCAGATCGCTGGCCAGCCAGTAGGCCAGCGTTGTCTCCCGTTTGGTGAGTCTGGCTGGCTCGAAATCCAGCGGAATCGGGTCACGGAACGCTGGCCCATTGGCTATCGACGGCATCAGCACGCCAGCGAATTCTGGTTCGTGTTCGACCATCCTGGTATACAGCTGGCGCACGCGGTCCAAAGGGACGCCCGCTGCGAGGCTTGCAGTGGCTGTGCCCAACTCGTGAGCGATGTGCGCGGCTTTGGAAAAGGTGGCATCGGCGGCGGCATGGTTGCCCAGCATTTCCAGTGCTGTGGCGCGCCGCAACAAGACTTCACAGAAAGCGAGTGGGCTGTGGTCGGGGGTGTCGTGGACGCAAGCCTCGGTGACTGCCAACGCCTTGCGGGGGTTGTTCAACTGGAGATAAGCCGTGGCCCGAAATGCTTCGAAACAGATCGGGTGTCCGGGAATCTGGCGTCGGGTTGAAACCAGTGACAGTGTTTCGCCCGGTTTGCCAAGCTGCACTGCGGCAAGGGCTCCAGCGGACACGCCCAGATCAACGAGGAAGGGGGCGTAATGGCGGGCCTCGGACATGCGGGTACCGGATTCGACTGAGGCCAACGTGCCTTGGAAATCTCGCTGAACCAATTGTCGCCAACACAGTCCCAGCCACTGAACCGCGTGGTGTGGGGCGTCGTCGCAGCTGTTGGCATCAAGGGCATCGCAGACCTGCTGAATCCGGTTGAGGTCGGCACGAACTACTGAAATCGACATGATGGCTAAGGCCAGCGGCCAGCATTGCTGGCCCACCTCAGATTCCCCGCCGAACCCGAGTTCGCACCCTTGGGCGATAGCTCTTTCGGCCCCGTCGATTTCCCCATGCAGGGCCAGCGCCGCTGCTCGCAGACCGAGGCCACGCAGGACTAGCCGAGGGTCACCACATTCTCCGGCGTAGTCGAGAGCCACCTTGGAATACCTCGCCGCTGTCGATAATTGTCCGGCGAGTAACTGGGTTTCAGCGACCACCGCATAGCTGGCGCTTTGGCAGTTGGTCGACCAACTGCACGACAGTCCCTGCAACATTTTCAGCGCCATTCGCTCAGACAGGCGTACTGCGTCGGTCACTAAGCCTGCTTCAAGTCGCGCCGAAATGAGCGCCATCACAAACTCGGACAGTTCACTGCCGGACAAACCACTCAGGGCATCACCCCGCGCACCAAGTACCGCGTCCAAGCTGGAACGGGGCGCCCGCGGCGTTCCCGGAAGGGTGGCCGCCAGCACTGCGCGCACCGCGCCGATCAGCTCTGGTGAAGATGTCATCTGGCTCGCTACCCCCCTCTCGGGTAAGGCAATGCCAGGCATCAATCTAGAACCGTTTGCCCTACTGGGCAAGCCATTGCTGCGGCTAACTGATTGGCAGGTTGCAGTTCAGATCCGGCTTCGCAGAGTGGGGTGAATTCGGGGGTGAAAAGGAGTCCCTGGGGCTGTTGAAGGACCAACGCAGGTGAAGAGTTGACGCAGGGATCACGGCAATCGCCGACGCTGACCGGGGGGCAGCTTTTTCGGCTCGGGAATACAGAGCTGATGGCGACGCCGAATCGCACCGGGCGCCCATCGGTGGATCTGCGGGGAACGGGATGGGCGCCCAGAGTGCGATTCAACTCAGTTGCGTAGAGTCTCCAGGTACTCCGCGATCCGTCCGATGGCTTCGGTGAGCATCTCAACATCGGGCAGGGCTACTAGTCGGAAATGGTCGGTGTCGAACCAGTTGAATCCGCGCCCGTGGGTAACCAGCAATTTCTTGGCGTGCAAAAGGTCGATCACGAAGGCTTCGTCGTCCTCGATCGGGTAAACCTCCGGATCGAGCCGGGGGAAGCAGTACAACGCGCCCATCGGTTCAACGCAACTCACTCCAGGAATCTCGTTGAGCAGCCGGGAAGCAAGCTTGACTTGGTCGTAGAAGCGCCCGCCCGGAACGATGAGCTCATCAATCGACTGGTACCCGCCCAATGCAGTCTGGATCGCGTGCTGAGCTGGAACGTTGGCGCACATGCGCATGTTCGCCAGCAGAGTGAGGCCTTCGAGATAGTCGGCTGCAACATGTTGGGGGCCAGAGATCATCACCCAGCCGGCGCGGTAGCCACAGACTCGGTAGGCCTTGCTTAGCCCGGAGAAGGTGAGCACGATGGCGCGATCGCCAGCGATCTTGGCCAAGTGGTGATGCACGGCGCCGTCGTAGAGGATCTTTTCGTAGATTTCGTCGGCAAAGATCGTCAGATCATGCTTTACCGCGATCTTGACCAACGCCTCCAAAATCTCTTTGCTGTAGACCGCGCCGGTCGGGTTGTTCGGGTTGATCACCACCAGGCCATGGGTGTTCTCGGTGATCTTGGATTCGATATCGGCAAGATCTGGATTCCAGCCGTCGTTCTCATCACAGCGGTAGTGCACCGGGGTACCACCGGACAGCGAAACTGCGCCGGTCCAAAGTGGGTAGTCCGGGGCAGGCACCAGAATCTCGTTGCCGTCGTCGACGAACGCTTGCAGAGTCATCGTGATCAGCTCGGATACCCCGTTGCCGATGATGATGTCGTCCACCGAGGTCGCGGTAAGCCCATGCGATTGGTAGTACTGGGCGATAGCGGTGCGTGCGGAGTAAATGCCGCGAGCATCGGAATAGCCTGAGGATTGGTCCAGGTTGTGGATCACATCTGCGGCGATCGCCTCTGGGGCGTTGAAGCCGAACGGGCCGGTGTTGCCGATGTTGAGCTTCAGGATCCGATGACCCTGAGCCTCGAGTTTCTGGGCCTCGACCAAGATCGGGCCGCGGACGTCATACCTAACATTTTTCAGTTTCTGGGACTGGACCAACTCACGCATGCCGTTCAGTCTCTCACAGGGATCAAGCCCGGCCCGGGCGCGACAAGGCGAATCGTGGGCCCTGGTAGGGAGGCCATCGGATTAGGCATTTCGCTAGCCAACTTCGCACCCGCGCCAGTTACTGAGCTGGTGACACCACTCGAGGTCGCGGCATCGCCCAACAGAATGCGGGGTCGCGCCTGCGACCCGAGGCAGATCGGGCGCAGTGGCGGTAATGCCTATGGCGAGCCCGTCAGTTGGCGGAAAGCCGCTCTTCAAGTCGGTGAACTTTGCCCTCGATCTCACCGACATGCCCGGGCCGAATATCGGCTTTGAGCACCAGGCTGACCCGGCCGGAATGTGCGCCGACAGCCTCAGTTGCCCGCTTGACCACGTCCATCACCTCGTCCCATTCGCCTTCGATGGTGGTGAACATTGAGTCAGTGCGGTTTGGCAAACCGGAGTCGCGCACGATCTGAACCGCGTCAGCCACGGCTTGGGTGACCGATTCTGAACCGCCAAGGGGAGCTACAGAGAAAGCAATCAGCATGGGCACAGCATGCACCACGAGAAGTCCTTGAAATCGATTGCGCCCGCTAAGCAGTCGTTCGCAGTTCGCGCCCCCCAGCCCATGGAGGGCTGGAGGCGGGGCAAAATTGCCGAAGCTGCCTTCTCTGGTGAGGGAATAGATTTCCGCCTTACCTGATTTGATCTGTCAGGGCCGCCGGACGGTGGCTCCGCAGATCTTGACTCTGGCCAGGTGGTCGCCTCAGGTGGAGCCACCGGCTAGCGTGATGAGTAGCCAACGTATGAGAGGAACCCCATGTCTTTGCTGGGCACCCAGATCGAGCCATTTCAGGCCACCGCGTTCTACGACGGTGAATTTGTCGATATTTCCGAGGCGGACACCGCTGACAAGTGGTCGATCTTCTTCTTCTACCCCGCCGATTTCACCTTCGTTTGCCCCACCGAACTCAGCGACCTTCAGGATCACTACGCCGAGCTAAAGAAGCTTGGCGTTGAGGTGTTCTCGGTCAGCGCCGATACCCACTTTGTACACAAGGCCTGGCACGACACTTCCGAAGAAGTGGGCAAGGTCGAGTACTACATGGTGGGCGATCCCAACAAGGAGCTTGCCCTCAACTTCGAGAACCTGCGCCCGTCTGGCCTGGCCGACCGGGGCACCTTCTTGGTGGACCCTGACGGCGTCATTCAGTTCATGGAGGTCACCGCCGAAGGTATTGGACGCAACGCTGCCGAGTTGGTCCGCAAGGTGCATGCGGCGCAGTACGTCCGCGCCAATCCTGGCCAGGTTTGCCCGGCCAAGTGGGATACCGGTGCGGCCACTCTGACCCCATCGATCAACCTGGTCGGCGCAATCTGATCAAATGGAGACGGCCCCCTTTTTGTGCCGACCCCATGGGGTGTCGAGCAAAAAGTGGGCCGTTTCCGAACCTCTTCCTGAACCGCTGCGTCGGGCTTAGGTAGACGGTTTTCGACAAAGTGCTGCGGTAATCGTCACAATGTCGGCGTGAAGAAGTCCTGGGTGGTAGGTATCGCTGTGGGCGCGGCCCTAGCTGTGATCGGCCTATTCGTGTTCGAAGCCGCCCGATTTGTGATGGTCAGCCCTGAGCCGTCCGTCGTTGCGGCGGCCAAGCCACTGCAAAGTGTTGAAGTTGATCCCAGCTGGATCAAGTCTGGCAACCCTGAGTTTGCCCAAGTGGAGATCTCTCGGTCCGCTGACGGCAGCACCAGTCACGGCCTGTGGTCCTGCGCTGGGCCGACCACCTTTGAGTGGCAGTTCGCGATTGACGAGACTGTCTATGTGCTTGAGGGTGAAGTGAAGGTCGATTATCAGGGTAATCAGTTCACTCTGCGACCCGGCGACACTGCGGTCTTTCACGGCGGCACCCGTGCTACTTGGACGGTCGATAAGTACCTCAAGAAGACCTACACGCTGCATAACCCAGGCCCGTTGGGAAAGTTGTGGCGGTCGCTGGTTCCGGCGAGTTGATGCGGCGGTAGGCAATCACTGCCAGCCGATTCGGGTGGTTGTCCACTTATCCAGCCGGATCCTGGCTAGGTTTGGTGAGCGTGGAGGATTCAAGCACTGGCATCGATGAGCACGTCCATGAAGATGCCCTCGAGCCAAAACACTTGATCCGCCGTTCTGATGTGGTCTTGCGGGCTGGCATTTTGATGTTGGGCGCTGGCACTTCTGGGCTGCGGGTTCGGGAAGTAATGCATGCGGTGGCAGGCACTGTCGGGTTGAAGAAGATCCGGGCCCAAGTCAGCTTTACCGATCTGATTCTCACCGTTCGGCGGCGGGGGACTTTCCGTACCCAGGTCGGTGAGATCGGTGCGCCAGGGGTCGACGCCCATCGAATCGCAATGTTGAAGGACTTCGGTGAGAACCTTCCGCAGCGAGCCACTGTGGCCGAAGTCGACTCCATGTTGGACCAGATCGAACAGACCCCGAGGTTGTATTCGGCAGCAGTGTTGGTGCCACTGGTGGCACTGGCCTGTGCGTCAATCACGGTCTTGGGCAACGGTGGGTGGCGTGAGGTGGCGGCGGTGTTGCCGGCCTCAGCCGTGGCCTATGGGCTGAATCGCAGTTGGGCAAAGCTACAGCTAAACCGCCTCGCCGTGGTGTTCGCTTCTGCCGCCGTAGCCACCGGGCTGTACTTGGCTTTGACCAAGCTCATCGACTTGGGGCTGGGCGCACCAAGCTCACGGATGGCGGTGGGTCTGATCTGCGCGGCGATCTTTCTGATTCCGGGTTTTCCTCTGGTGACCGCAGGTCTGGAACTGACTCGGATCGACCTAATGGCAGGAATTCCTCGCTTGGTCTATGCCGGGATGGTGCTGCTGGCGATGGCCATCGGAGTCTGGGTGGTGGTCACGGTTTCCGGCGTCTCGCCCGATGCCGTCCCGGCCGTCGAGGGTCCGCCAGCGCTGATCTGGCTGGCGGTGCTATTGGCGAGCTTCTTCGCGGTTTTCGGCTGGGCGATGATGTTCAACACTCCGTTTTGGATGGCGGTGGCCGCTGGGGTGATCGCTGTGCTCGCCAACGCACCTCGACTGGTATTGCTTGACTATGGAGTGAAGCCACATGTGGCCACCTTCTTGGGGGCGTTCGTCGTGGGGCTGCTGTGTGCCTTGGCCGGTCGGCTGTTCAAGATGGAAAAGATCATCATGACCGTGCCGACGCTGCTGGTTTTCATTCCCGGCTCGGCCGCGTTACGGACGCTGATCTACTTCGATCAAGCCGATGTGACCAAGGCCCTGGAGAACGGGGTGTACACCGTGCTGGCAGTGATCGCCATGGTTGCAGGGCTTTCCGCTGCCCGGATGCTCACTGATCCAGAATGGGCTTTCACTCGTACAGATGCCCCGGGCACTGCGCTACACGTGGTCAAGCGGTGGTTCCGGCGCGGTGAGCCAAGCCGGGGATTAGACCGCTAGCAGGGTGTGGATCAGGCTCGCTGACTGGGGGTGCACCCAGTAGTGCACCCACGTTCCTTTGCGCTCGCTTTCGATCAGGCCAGCCTCGCGCAGCACCTTCAGATGGTGGCTGATGGTGGCACCTGAGAGGTTGAAGTTGGGGATGAGATCGCACACGCAGACCCGATTCTGGGCCGCGATCAGCGCCACCAAGCGAAGCCGTACGGGGTCGCCGAGCGCTTTGAGGACCGCGGCCAATTCGGTTGCGCGGTCCTGGTCGAGGACGGACGGACCAGCGCTGAGCGCCGGGTTCACGACCTGTTCGAGTTCGATCCGCATGGGTCTATCTTGACACATATCTAATTAAGGGCGAGGATCTTGTTTAGAAGATCATCTATTCAAGGAGTGTTGGTGGCTCGGTCCAGTGCACAATCCGCCCGCGTGCTTGAGGCAAGTTGTTTCCGACGGGATGATCGTCCGGTCGAGGGGTTAATCGCTGAATCGTGGGCGCTGTGCTGACCCCGTCCGCAGTGCTGCAGCGTCCCGGCGTTCGTCGCTGGGGTGGGCTGGCCCTGGCGGCGGTAGCAGTGGTCGGGCTCTATGCGGCCAATGAGTTCTTCTGGACCTGGCTTTACCGCGACGTGTTCGGCCTCGACATTGCCACTGGGTGGGCATCGATGCTGCACTTCTTCAGCTACGACACGGTGAAGATTGCGCTGCTGCTGATCGGCATCATCTTTCTGGTTACGGTGTTGCGCTCCTTCATGACCGTAGAGCGCACCCGGGCGCTGTTGGGCGGCAAGCGTGAAGGGGTTGGCAATGTGATGGCGGCCGGGCTCGGCGTCGTCACTCCGTTCTGCTCGTGTAGTGCGGTGCCAGCCTTCATCGGTTTTGTGGCTTCAGGGGTTCCGCTCGGAGTGACCATGAGTTTCCTGATCGCCAGCCCTTTGGTGAATGAGGTGGCTATCGCGTTGCTCTTGGGGCTGTTCGGCGTTGGTCCCACCATGATGTACGTGGGTGCTGGCCTGGTGATCGCGATCGTGGCCGGGCTGGTAATTGGGCGACTGAAGCTGGAGCGCTGGGTCGAGCCGTTTGTATTCGAGACCAAGCTGCGCGGCCAGGTGATCACTTCTACTGTGGGCCTCACTTGGGACGACCGGATCCAGATGGGAATCGACGAGGTGATCTCGATTCTGCGGGGAATCTGGCCCTACCTGCTGGTTGGAATCGGACTGGGTGCAGCAATCCACGGCTGGGCTCCAGAAGATTTCTTCGCCACCTACGCTGGGTCGGATAACCCCTTTGCGGTGCTGATTGCGGTGTTGGTTGGGGTTCCCCTGTACTCGAACGCGGCCGGCGTGCTGCCGATAGTCGACGCTCTATACGCCAAAGGTCTGCCGATGGGCACGTTACTGGCTTTCATGATGGCCACCGTTGCACTGAGTCTGCCGGAAATGATCCTGCTGCGCCGGGTGCTGAAGCCCAAGCTGATCGCTGTGTTCGCCGGGGTGACCGCTGCTGGCATCATCTGTGTCGGCTACCTATTCAATGCAATACTGGTTTGACAAGGAGAAATGATGAATATCAAGATCTTGGGTTCGGGTTGCGCCAATTGCCACAACCTGGAGCGAGTGGCTCGCGAAGCAGTGGCTGAGCTTGGCCTGGAGGCGACCTTCGAGAAGGTCACTGATTACGCCGACATCGCTGGGTACGGCATCATGCGCACGCCCGGACTGGTCGTCGATGAAGCGGTACTGGTTTCGGGACGGGTGCCCACCGCCAACCAGGTCAAAGAGCTGATTACTGCACACCTTGGCTGATCGACTTGAGGGGCTAGCCTGACTGGTGAAGGAGGGCCTTTATGCATTCATTCGGGCCGATCGCGGTTGGCGCACTGCTCGCGTTCACCCTCGGCGGCTGTGCGTCAGTAGGAGGCAGTGTGGCTACCACCTCACCAGTTGGTCCGTCGACGCCATCGGTGTCGGCTGCCGCCCCATCCGGAAGTGCGGTCCAAGTCACTGATGCGCAACTAAAAGCAATCACTGATGACCTGGCCACCCGGGGAGTTGTGGGTGAAGTGTCGGCCGTCTCAGCGACAGCGGTGACTTGGAATGATGGCTCCCTGGGCTGTCCGCAGGCCGGGCGAATGTATCCCCAAGTACTCACCCCGGGTTTCCAGGTGGTGGTTAGCGTTTCGGGCAAGTCCTATGACTACCGGTTTGGCGGAGGCGGCCCTCGCCTGTGTGAGTGAGCGGACGGCCGTCCGATTCAGCTCTGTCTGCTGGTTAGCTTGCGGTAGTCATGCCGGTTGAGCGACATCGGGTTGGGGCCTTGTTCGGTGAACCATTCCTCGACCGCTGCTGGGAGTTCCACCGGGATTGCGCGGAACAAGTCTGTGATCATCACCGGCAAGACCACGGCACCAGATTCGACCTGATCAGCAGGCCCGACCACTAAGGCCCGTCCGGACAATCCTCCTTCGGTGATGAAGAGCACTTCATCCAGTTGCCCCAAAGCTTCAGGTGAGTAGTCGATGTTCAATGCCACCGCCACTTCTCCGGATTCAGAAAGTACCTGACCGAGAGTGTCTGGGTCGTTCGGCCCGAGACGAACCAGCCACCTTGAGTTTGGGTTCTCCTGGGAACGAATCTCGCGAATCACACCCGCAGCATCGATGTGGTGCGATTGGCGCCATCTGATCAACACCCGGCGCAGGTTATGGCGGCTGCGGGGGTTGGCTCCGGTGCGGCCCAGGTACCAGGTGAGCACGCTGCCTGCGTAGTCGATGACCGCAACCGGGCGGACCATTCGGATCAGCTCGAGCGACTCGCGCAGCCCCATGCCCTGGTCCAGCAAAAGCGCCAGTGCTGCCGACGGCGCACGGTTCACCCCCATGTGGCAGTGCACCAAGACTTTGGCATTCTGGTCGCCGTCCAAAGCGGCGCGGGCCCAGTCGGTCAACTCATCGAACCAGCTTGGATCGATCAACTGTCCGGAGTCCTCGATCCGATGGTTGAAGTACTGCACTTGCGGCGCCCAGCCGCGTACCACCAGTTCATCGCTCCACTCGGAGCGTAGGTCGATTATGTGGGTGATTCCAGCATTGACGAGCTCGTCGAGCTGTTGCTTGGCCAGCTTGAAGTTGGCCGCCAGGTCGCCGCCGACGGCGATCCGTTCAGTGATGAAGTTCGCGTTGGCGATTTCCAACCTTGGCAGCTGGGTGGGTGCCACGCCTGCGCCATCTGGCCGTTCGCTCACAGGCTAATGATGCCCTGTCGCGGTGGCCTCGCGCACGTTGCGTTGAGTATTGGGCCGGGAAGGTCTGGTTTTGCCCGGTGCTGGCGTTGCTAGAGGGCGATATGCGGGTTACCTAAAGCGGCCAGTTGGTGTGTAGCAATTGCTGCGGGTTGCAGTGACGTCCCCCAAATTGGGGGTGTCTTTAGTCCCCCTAATTGGGGACCGCCGATAAACCCTGATTTGTTTCCGCACGACCTAATTCGGTTGGGCATGGTCTCGAGGTTGGGCAGTTCCGGCTGTTCGGCTTGGGGGGCCGTGGATCGTCGCGGGTTGGCTTAGTCGTGACGGACAGCTCCGGTGGCGTCTGCCCCCAGCGGTGGGCGCTTCCCCGAGCGGAGGCTTTTTCGTGGAAGGCGGGTGGCTTGGATCGCTGGACGCGCCGGCGCAGCTTGGTAGTTGGAGGTCGGCTGAGCCGCGGTTGTGGCCGTTCCCGGGTGATCTACGTGCTTCTTACACCTAGTGAGAGGGCCTGCCGGTGCCTAGAATGGACCTGCAGACAGATTTTGGAGTGTTGCCACATTGGCAGGTCTGGCCGAGTCGCCGGGGGGCATGGCTGGTCAGATCACGAGCTCTGAGTGAGTCTGCAGGGTGTCCCTGATGTCGCTGGAGGCCACACTCTCCGGGGGGCGGAGTGGTTCTTCAGGGGGCCCAAGGGTGCGACCTGAAATAGGTGCCCAGAACATTGCGGACGGTCGGCCACACCGCCCAGGTTGGCCGACCGCTCCGCAATGAGCCTCGTGAATGGTCCCCAAAATGGGTGACAAATACTGTTGATAAGAATGCAGGGTTATCCACAGATTTCGAAAAAACTCCCGTTTGCCCGTGATTACAGCTAACATCGAAGAACAGATGTTAGGAGGGCAACATGCGTCGATACGCTGAATTGCATGTGCATGCTGAAGGCACTCTCGAGGCCGAGATGGCTATTGCTTTCGCGAAACGGAACAAGGTGGAGCTGCCGTTCGCCAACGAGGACGAACTCCGGGCCCGGCTGCAGCACGAGTCGTTGCAGGCCTACTTGGACCTCTACCAGACCAATGCTTCGGTGCTGCGCACCGAGGAAGACTTCGTTGAGTTGACCAACGCCTACTTGGCCAAGGCCAAGGCGGCTGGAGTAGCCCACGCTGAGATTTCGGTGGACCTGCAGGCTCACCTCGCTCGAGGTGTTCCCGCCGAGGCGGTATTGGGTGGGATGAAAGCAGCGATGTCGAAGTCTGAACAGGACTTCGGGATCAGTACCGGATTGATTCTCAACTTCTCCCAGGACATGCCAGTAGAACAGGCGGAGGACGCCTACTCTCAGGCAGTGGCCGCAGGTGCGGAGTTGGCGGCGGTTGGCGTTTGTTTGTCTCGGGCCGATTCGGTGGCCGCACCATTTGCATCACTGTTTGGTCGGGCCCGTGCTGATGGTGTGCACACGGTGGCGCACGTTGGTGCCGAAGCGGACAACCGGGTGGGCTGGGACTGCCTACATACGCTGCGGGTTGGCCGGATCGGTGCTTGCCAGGTTCAGGATCGCAACCTGATGTACTACCTGTCCGATTACAGCATTCCGTTGACCATCTGTCCCTTGGCCAACGCTGCGCTACACAATGCCGAAGACACCGACTACCCGTTGCCGAAGCTGCTCGAAGAGGGCGTGATGGTGACGATCAACTCGGAGTCGCCAGCGCACTTCGGCGGCTACCTGGACGCCAACGTTGCGGCTGTGACTGAGCAGTTCGGTTTGGATGATGTCCAGCTCGATCTACTCTCGCGCAATAGCTTCCTCGGTTCATTCCTGGCTGAGGCGCAGAAAAGGCAACTGGCCGGAGACTTAGTTCCGGCCTGATTCGACAGCGAAGCGCCGGGCGGCTTGAGTGGCCGCCCGGCGCTTCGCTGTCTGTGGCAGGTCGACCTAGTTTTCAACGGTTTCGACCTCGGCCTAACGGTGTGAGGAGGAGAATCGTGGGTATGGCCCGCATCACTGGCAGTTCGCACCTTGAGTGCCAGGTTTGCCATGAGGTGCACCGCGACGTGGCCCGGCTGCTTGGCCCACGGGCGCCGGACGATTGGTTGGCGGTGGGACCGGGCGAGCGACTTGAAGCTGAGTTGACTCCTGACATCTGCATCTTGCCGTGCAACGGCACCACCCGGCATTTCCTGCGTGGGCACTTGCAGCTTCCGGTTGACGAGTACGAATTCGGCACCTTTGTTTGGTCTGTATGGGTGGAACTTGAGGAGTTCTCGATGGTGGCGGTGGCGCGAACTTGGAGCGACCCCAACCGTGCGGCGATGTCGCCATTGGTCGGACGGTTGGCTACCGAGCTACCCTACGAGCAGCCGACCAAAGGTCTACCGGTCAGCGTTCACACCCGTGATTTAGGACAGGTGCCCTTGTTGATGCTTTATCCAGGCACGCAGCACTCGATTGTGGCCGAGCAGCGCGAAGGAATCGCGGTGCATCGAGCTGCCGAGCTGGCCGGGCTCGTGTGGCGTTGAGCTTATGAGCGACTTCTTTCAGCTTTTCAACCCTGGTGCGCGCCATCAGGAGGAGCAGCGCGACTTAGAGAAGATCCTGGTCGTCGATGAAGAAGCTGGCGGTACCGGGCCCAAGTCGCACAACCTCGATTCCGGTGAGGTGACGATTCGGATGCCGAAGCGCCGACCTGCGGCGAAGCAGGGCAAGCCGAAAGTCGATGACTCCGGCGATGCTGAGGACGCCAACAAAGACCAATGATCAGGGGTTGAGCTCAGGCGTCCGATTGGTCGATTTGATGGTGTTCCCGACTTCAGAGCTGGCGTCGTCATTACCGAAGGCGGCGTCCAAAGCCTGAGTTGTGAGCGTGCGGCCCAACTCGATTAGTTCATCAGCACGGTGAAAATCCATCAGTTTGGCTGCATCGCCAGGCACGCTCACCTGAACATCTGGCGGCAGGGCGGCCAGCCGGAAACGAGTGATCAGCGCGCCCATTGTGTCCAACGACATCGTCGTGACGTCTGCCAGGCTCAGGCCGGGCGGCGGTGGATCGAAGGGACGCTGCGGTTCGGCATCCTCGCCTTTGCTGAACCTGGCCAGGATCGATGCCACGAAATCGTTCTCCCACACCCCGGAGGCCGATTTCAGGAAGCGGTCGAGCCATTCATTGGTGGGCAGTTGCTTTGCCGTTTGCTTGGTCGGAGTCAGGACTTCGCGGCTGTTCTTTGGCCCGCTCAAGCTCACCGCCATGGTGAAGTCGGCGTCGGAGCCGATCACCGGTTCCATCGGCACCGGGTTGAGGACGCCACCGTCCACCAGCAGACGTCCATTCACCATCACCGGAGTAACCACGCCAGGGATTGAGATAGACGCCCTGATCGCGGCTTCGAGAGGGCCGGAGGTGAACCACACTTCGCGGCGTGCGCCAATGTCGGTGGCCACAGCGGTGAAGGGAATCGAAAGGTCTTCGATTAGTGCGCCGCCGAGCATCTCGCTGGTTCGAGAGAGGACTCGTTCCAGGCGAAGTAGCCCTGGCCCAGGCAACACGGGATCCAGTAACTTGCGCAAGTCGCGGGCGGATAGGCCAGTGACCCAGTCGGTGTATTCGTCCAGCTTGCCGGTGGCGTAAAGGCCTCCGATCAACGCCCCGATCGAGGTTCCGGCGAGTGCGGTGACTTCGTAGCCGCGCTCCTCCAAAATCTGTAGGGCCCCGATGTGGGCGTAACCCCGCGCGCCCCCTGAGCCTAAGACCAACGCCACCTTCGTCATGGCCCCATTATTGCTGCCGTTGGCAATCGGGGGACCGGGTATCGTGGCGCGCATGACTCAACCACCGGTGGCCGCTGGCTGCTACCGGCACCCTGACCGTGCCACCTACATCGCCTGCCAACGCTGTGGTCGGCCGATCTGCGGGGACTGCATGATCAGCGCGTCGGTGGGCTTTCAGTGTCCTGACTGTGTTCACGAAGGTGCCCGGCAGACCCGGCAACTTGAGTTGCCGTTCGGTGGACGCAAGGTAGATGTCCCGATGGTCAGCTACGTCCTGATCGGGCTGAATGTGGCGATCTGGGCTTTGATCATGGCCACCGGTGGCAGCTCGAGTTGGTTGGCCGACCTGCTGGCGATCCGTCCAGGCCCCTACTGCGGAATAGTCGATAACCCTGACCGCATGTATGACGTGAGTCAGGCTGTTTGCCAGACAATGTCGACGGGGGTGTGGGTCGGCGGCGGCGTGGCCGGCGGTCAATGGTGGCAAGTGATCACAAGTGCGTTCACCCATATCCAACCGCTGCATCTGGGAATGAACATGCTCGCCCTGTGGTTCCTGGGGCCGCCGCTGGAACGGGCGCTGGGCAGGGTCAGGTTCTCGGCGGTCTACCTACTTGCGGCGGTGGCCGGTTCGGTGGCGGTGATGTGGTTCGCCAATCGGGGCAGCCTCACCCTGGGTGCCTCCGGGGCGATTTTTGGTCTGATGGGCGCGTACTTCGTGGTGGCCAAGAAGGTAGGTGGCGACCTTCGCACTGTGGCGTTCTGGCTGGTGCTCAACGTCGCTTTCACCTTCACCGTGACTGGGGTGTCATGGCAGGGCCATATCGGCGGGCTGCTCGGTGGCTTGGCGACTGCGGCGATCGTGGCCTACGCACCCAAAGACCATCGCAGCCGAACCCAGCTGATCGGACTAGCCGTGTTCGGCTTGCTGATGGTCGTCGCGATTGTTGAGCGGGTTATCCAGCTGAGTTGAGCTAGGCGACTCCGCGTTGCGGTGCCGATTAGCCAGCAAGCTGGTGACCACCACCAGGGCGAGGATTGCCACAATCACGATTAGGGACGCCGATGTGGGCACCGTGGGCACCTGACCCCAGATGCCGTGTGCCCAGTGGAGCATCAGTTTTGCACCGATGAAGGCCAGGATTGCCGCCAGGCCATAGCCAAGATGAACCAGGGCGCCAAGAGCTCCTTCGAGCACAAAATAGAGCGCCCTCAAGCCCAGCAGCGCGAAGGCATTGGTAGCAAAGACCAGGTAGGCGTCCCCGGTGATGCCGTAGACGGCGGGCACCGAGTCAACGGCGAAAATAATGTCGGTGGTCAGAACCGCCAAGGTGGCCAAAGCCAACGGCGTGAGAGCTCGGCGTCCTTGTTGGACGATGCTCAGCTTGGGGCCGTGATAGTTGTCGGTGACCGGCAGAAGTTTGCGAGCTAGTTTTACGATTCGAAGCTTGGACGGATCGATTTCGTGCTCGCTGGGGCTGAGGGTGTCGCGTAAGACCTTCACTGCGGTGGCCAACAGGATCGCGCCGAACAGCAGAAAGGTCCAGGTGAAGTTGGCCAGCATGGCTGCACCCAGCGCAATGAATACACCGCGCAGTATCAGAGCGCCAGCCACGCCAATCAGCAAGACTCGCTGCTGAAGCTCGCGAGGCACCGCGAAGGCGCTGAGCAGCAGCATGAAGACGAACAAGTTGTCGACGCTGAGCGATTTCTCCACAAGGTAGCCGGCATAGAAATCCATGCCCGTCTGGGAGCCGAAAGTCAGCCAGATCCAGACCCCAAAGGCAAGTGGCAGCCCAAGGTAGAAACCAGACCAGGCCAGCGCCTCGCGAAAGGAAACCGCGTGGGGTTTGTGGGTGATGGCGAAGTCGAGTAGGAACAGGGCCACTATCGCAGCGATGGTCAGTGCCCAAAGAAGTGGGCTGGCGATGCTGGTGGTTTCGATCATGGGGTCCTCTCACAGTGGTTGCTGTGAGGTCTCTTTCACCCGCTAAGCCGGGTGCGCACGCGAGAGCTTTGAAACTCGTATTGACCGCGGGCGGCTTGGGAAATACTCCCCTCACAGATAACTCTACGTGCATTACCGGATCGCACCTGACGCGGCTTCAGTAATTGTGCACCGTGGCAAGCGCGGGGAGGTTGGCCCGAAAAGCCACTGGCAACTAGCTTGCGGCCCGCTGCTGGTGACCGCCGATTTGGGTGAGCAGGTGACGATGAAACCTGGCTTCTCCGGTGAGCTCAGGATGGAAGGCGATGCCGGTGATTGCCCCTTGGTGGACGCCAACTATCGCCTGGCTGCGGCGGGCAATCACTTCTACGCCTGGGCCAACAGCGACCACCTCCGGCGCTCGGATGAAAGCCACTCGCACTGGGCCCTCGGCGGTCTCCAACTCCACTTCGGCCGAATCGACCTGTGACCCGAAGGCATTGCGCAGCACCGTAGCGTCCAGTACGCCCAGGGATTGTTGCCCAGGTGCGGGATCTTCGACTCGGTTGGCCAACAGGATCAGTCCGGCGCAAGTGCCCAGAGTCGGTAGGCCCGCCAGAATCGCCTCCTGTAAAGGGTCGTACAGCCCGAAGGTGCGAATCAGTCGGTCGATCACCGAGGACTCCCCGCCGGGCAGCACCAGCGCGTCTACTCGCAGCCCGTCGGGGCCGAGCAGGTCCGCCGGAGTGCGCAACAAAGCCGTTCGGGCTCCCAGAGCGTCCAGGACCTCCGCGTGTTCGCGCACCCCACCCTGAAGCGCCAGGACGCCGACCGTCGGCGTCGAGTTCATCTGATCACCAGCCCCGCTCAGCCAGCCGGTGGGGTGCGGGTACGTCGGACACATTGATTCCGACCATGGCATCGCCCAGGCCTCGGGACGCTTCGGTGATCACCGCTGGGTCGCTGAAAGCGGCGGTGGCCTTGACGATTGCGGCCGCCCGCTTTGCTGGGTCTCCAGACTTGAAGATGCCTGACCCGACGAACACGCCCTCGGCGCCGAGCTGCATCAAGAGCGCGGCATCTGCAGGAGTTGCCACTCCGCCAGCGGTGAACAGCACCACTGGGAGTTTGCCAGCCTGGGCCACTTCAAGCACCAGGTTGTAAGGCGCTGCCAGCTCCTTGGCGGCCACGTACAGCTGCTCGGGGTTTGCCTGGAAGGTGGCGTGCAGGGCAGCGATTTCGCCGCGAATGGTGCGAATGTGCTTGATCGCCTCAGAAACATCACCGGTGCCGGCTTCACCCTTGGAGCGGATCATCGCTGCACCCTCAGTGATCCGCCGCAACGCCTCGCCCAAGTTCGTGGCGCCGCAGACGAACGGCACGGTGAAGGCCTGCTTGTCGATGTGATTGACGTAGTCGGCAGGCGAGAGCACCTCTGATTCGTCGATGTAGTCGACCTTCAGCTCGGCCAGAATCTGCGCCTCAACGAAGTGCCCGATGCGCGCCTTGG
>DHWU01000022.1:50372-65560 GCA_002413345.1 Propionibacteriaceae bacterium UBA5174
CGATGCGCGCCTTGGCCATCACCGGAATTGAGACTGCCTCGATGATGCCGGCGATCAGGTCGGGGTCGCTCATGCGCGCCACGCCGCCTTGGGCACGAATATCGGCCGGTACCCGCTCCAATGCCATCACAGCCACGGCGCCGGCGTCCTCGGCGATCCGGGCCTGTTCGGGGGTGACCACGTCCATGATCACGCCGCCCTTGAGCATGTCGGCCAAACCGCGTTTGACCGTGGGGGTTCCTAGCTGAGTCGTCATGGTCACAATCTTGGGCCAATACTGGACTATCTAGAAGTGCCAGTACTGCGCCAGTGTAAATAGGCCAGTAACCTGGAGTGGTGCGCAGAACGCCAGAAATCACCTTGCCGCTGCAGCTGAGCGCAGACGCTGGGACGCTGCCGGAGCAGTTGGCTAACCAATTTCGAGAGCTGATTACCGGGCAGGTGTTAGCGCCAGGGGATCCGGTGCCTTCTAGCCGAGCATTGGCCGACCATCTGGGGATTTCGCGCGGCTCAGTGGTGGCGGCTTACGACCAGTTGCTGGCGGAGGGCTACCTGAGCGCGAGCGGCGGTGGCTCGACCATGGTGAACCCGCAGTTGCGTCGAGTGCACCCGCCACAACTGGCCGCGATCCGTCCGGTGAGAGACGAGGGGTCTTGGGCTGGCCTGGACCTGCGTCCGGGACGTCCCTGGACCGCCGAGCTTGTCGACGCACCCTGGAAGGCAGCCTGGCGCCGAGCTGCCAATGCCGCTGCCGACGCTGAACCGCCAGCGCTCGGCCTGCCCAATCTGCGCCAGCAATGGGCTGAGCATCTGCGCCGAATGCGGGCAGTGGTGCGAGACCCCGCCCAGATCGCGGTCACTGGCGGCGGACGAGAAGGGTTGGCCCTGGTACTCCTCGCCCTGGGAGGCGGGACTGGGTTGCGAGTGGCGGTTGAAGATCCGGGATATCCGTCGCTGCGCAGGGTTCCGCGACGCCTCGGGGCGCAGCTGTTGGAATTGCCGACTGACGAGCATGGCCTGATCACCGCGGGTCTACCGACTGGCGATGCGGCTCCCGACGTGTTGCTGGTCACGCCAAGCCATCAGTATCCGCGGGGTGGCTCATTACCGATGGACCGACGCCAAGAGCTGCTGGAGTGGGCTCGCAACGATCAGGTAGTTGTCGTTGAAGATGACTACGACTCCGAACTGCGTTACACCTCTTCACCGCTGCCAGCCTTGGCCGCATTGGACGATCCAGTCACCGGACGGGTGGTGTTGCTGGGCACCTTGTCGAAAACTCTCACTCCGGCACTAGCTACTGGATTCCTGGCACTGCCGGAGTGGTTGGTGCCAGCAGTTGGGCAGGTGCGCACCGACCTGGGTCAGCCGCTCGGCCTGGTTGCCCAACAGGCGATGGCGGAGTACCTGGCCAGCGGCGCCTTGCGGCTACACACCCAACGAATGCGGCAGCGCTACCGACGGCTGCGGGCCGAAGTGGTGTCCGCGCTGAGCGGGCGTCCAGGGCTTCGGGTGTACCCAATGGACGGCGGCCTGCAGGCGGTGGTCGAAACCACCCGGGATGAAGCGGTGGTGGTGGCCGAGTTGGCGTCTGGTGGAGTGCTGGTCAGTCCGCTGTCGCAGTACTGGTCTGGCACCGATACCCGATCCGGAATCGTATTTGGATTTGGGGCGGTATCCCTGGCCGAGTTGCGCGCAGGACTGGCCCTGATCGCCGAAATTGGGGCCAAGATGGATTCATGAATCGAATCCTCGGTCTGTTGGTGGTTTCAGCCTTGGTCGTCAGTGGTTGTTCGGCGCCGACGCCGCAGTCGGTGCCTGCCGCAGCGAATTCGCAGCAGAGCGTGTTGCCTGACCAGCAGGCAGTGGGTGGTACGACCGACGCCACCGCTTTGGCGAAGAAGCGTTGGTGGCCAAAACCAGGACTGAGTTGGCAGATTCAGTATTCGGGAAAGCTGGCGGCCACCTCGGCGCAGGTGGTTGATCTCGACGGAGTGGAAACCACCAAGGCGCAGGTGTCTAAGCTGCATGCCCAAGGTAAGAAGGTGATCTGCTACTTCAACGCCGGGGGCTATGAGAATTGGCGTCCGGATCGCAAGAAGTTCGCCAAGTCTCTGCTTGGCAAGGCTCTGGACGGTTGGGCCGGTGAGCGTTGGCTGGATGTCCGCAAGCTGAAGAAGCTGATGCCGATCATGACGGCGCGGATCAATCAGTGCAAAGCCAAGGGGTTTGATGCAGTCGATCCAGACAATATGGACGGCTATCAGACTCGTACCGGCTTCCCATTGAAGAAGGCGCATGCTCTGGCCTACCTGAGGGCGCTGTCTAAAGTGGCACACGCCCGCGGCTTGTCGATCGGTTTGAAGAACTCAACTGACCTGATCAAGCAGGCCGCACCATCAGTGGAGTTTGCGGTGAACGAGGAGTGTCTTGCCTACAACGAATGCTCGGCGTACGCGCCGTTACTGAAGGCTCGCAAGGCGGTCTTTCACGTCGAGTATTCCGGAACAATCTCGACGATCTGTGCTCGGGTGCCGTCCGGATTTTCCACGGTGCGCAAGCACCTGAGTTTGGATGCTTGGGCGCAGTACTGCTGAAGTTGGGGTTGGTGTGGTCAGTGCGGGGAATTGGGGTACGGAGTGCGTTACGACGGATTCGAGATTACGGTCGGTGGCCGCACTCGCGATTTGGTGCGGATGCCCTCGATTAACGCCATCCGTGACGTGCCGCCGGAGGTGTTGACGTACGCCCAAGGTGGTTATGAAACTGGTCGCAAAGTCTCGGTTCGGGCCACCGCGCGGCGATGGTTTGTGGGAATTGCTGTGATAGCGGTCGCGTGCGTGCCGGTGGTGGTGCTGGGCGTGGCGTTCCCAAAGGCTCCGCTGTTCCTTTTGGGGGGTCTGCTTGCAGCACCCGCGATGATGTTCGCAGTCATTCACATCGACGGAATTCGGTGGCCGCTGCAGGTCCGTGATTCAGCGGCACCTACCAGGGCGGCTTGGCCGGGTAATCGACGGCTGCCGAATCTCGCGGTCAAGGGCGTCCGCAACCTGAGTGGACGGCTGGTTTGTGGCAACAATCGTGAATCCGTACAGCTGTGGCGCGAGGCGTTGGCTGGGGTCGGCGCCGGGACTCGCCCGGCCGAGGAGTTGCCTGCGATTCATCAGGCCTTGTTACAGGTCGCTGACGCTGAGAATCAAGTGAAGTACCTGTTTGACCGGAGCGGATTTGAATTGGATCAAAGCGCGGCCGACGTTGCCCGAGCGGAGCTGGGTGTAGTCGTCGCCCAGGCTCGGGAGCTGATGGGGCTAACGTCGGCGCAGATCGAGCAGCAGACCTATTTGAGTAATCGTTGGGGACAGGCTGCCGGTGCCACTGAGCCTGAGGTCTTTGGCGAGGAACTGCGGTAGCTCCTTTCGGTTACAGCGCACCCCGCGTGGCGGGAACGGACCTCAATGATCGGCACCCGTGCGAACTGCGAAAAACGCTGGGTCTGCCACCTCCAAATGCCGGTGCCGGACCCAGGACCCGGGGAATAGCGTCACTGGAGAGCAACACAACTGCGCATGGCCACTTGGCTGGATGATCGAAATCGGGAAGTCCTTCAAGTGTTTCCTGGCTTTGCAGTCGTGTACCAACGTCCGAACGGGGTATTGAAAAGTGTCAGCTAAGACAAGAAGCACTCTCGGTTCGAGGCTCGGCTTTGTGGCGCTAATCATCGCCATGGTGGGTGGCTTGAGTGCCTGCGGCGTTATCAGCGGCGCGTCCACCTTCTCAATCCAGGGCACCTGGAAATCTGTGGGGACCAAGGGCTGGGGGCAAGCGCAACCTGGTGCGATTGTGCAGTTCGGCGAATCGCAGGCAACCCTCTACAGCCCCCGCGACACCTACGCCTTCTATAAGGACGGCAGCGACTACAAATTGGAGGTCACTGGCGTGTTTGGGGGCACCTCAACCTTCAAGGTAAAGGTGCGGGATGTCAACAACATCGAGTTGTACAGCGAAGCAGGGTCATCGCCAGACGTAATTCTCAAAAGAGTGAGTTGAGTAGGAGTAGGTAATGACCGAAGCGGCAGTATCAGTGGCGTCCATGGAAGAGTCGATTCAGGCCTGGCCACAGGTGTTTAGCGACCTCGCCGACGGCGACGACATTAAGACTTGGGCGAAGGCGACGTTCAAGAGCTACGCGCCAGCTCTGGTGGTTGGGCAGGAGGCCAACAGCGTCCGAATTGGCGCTCCACTTAAGCCCGACGAGCAGGTGACGTTCAGTTTTCCGGCGTATTTCGACGACAATCCAGCCTCAGGTAGTCAAGCAGGAGAGAAGGTGAAATTCGCCGGAAAGAGGCGCGACGGAGTGGTCGCCCTCACTGAGGCGAAGGTGGTTTTTGCACACGAGTCTTCGGGACGACTGTGCGTGGTGTGCGCTATCCCGCTGGAGCGGGTCAAGGCCTTCAACCTGCTCACCTTCAAGTTCTCGCTGATCTCGATGACTTCCGCCGGGCCGGGTTTTGAGCTGATTTATACCGAACCGGACGGATCGGTCGAACGTGCGGTATTCAGGATCGCGTTGACTCCGAAGCGCGCCGACGCTTTTGAAAACCAGGTCCGGGGGGCCTTGGACTTGTCCGGACCGCAGCGATAAGACGCCACCGGAGCGTTCAAAGCTGGTGTGTGGGAAGGGCGATCGCGTCGGAGAATGCCATCACATCGCCGGGCCCCACGCCTAGGCACCGCTCGATATCGGCCGGAGAGGCGTCAGGTTCAAGGCCGATATCTTGAAGGTGCCAAGCAAGTTTGTTTCTTACCGCCTCAAGTCGGTCGTAGGCGGTCTTTGCGGAGATGCCCAGCCGGTGACCGAGTTCCTGCCACGCCTCGCCACGGGCGCGGGCGTTGAGTACTTGGAGTTGCCGAAGAGTCAGGGTTGGTGGAGCGCCTCGACGTTGGAGCAAATGGGACACACTTGTGAAAGCCTTGGCAATCGAAGTCTGTCCGGTTGCCACCGCCAGAAAGGCTGCCTGGTTGGTTGCGAGTGGATCACACTTGCGGGCAATGCCGGTTGCGCCTGCGGCAAGACAATGAGCCAGAATCAGTGGACGACACTCATCGGTGTAGACGCACACCCTTAACTGGCGATTCACGAGGGATTTGATTGCGGCGGGGCCTTGCAGTAGCTGCCTGCCGCACACGCTGGTTTCGAGCGCGAGATCAAGAATTATCACGTCAGCGTTGCCGCCGTGCCGAAGACATTCGCCGACTGTGGGAAAGGTGTCGATCACCCGAAGTGCAGGAAATGCCAGTTGGAAAGTGCTCCGGGTTTGACTGCAATCGTCCACGACTAGGGCGGTCGGGCGGTGCGCGGATCGCTGATCGGTTTGCACGCTTTCATTAAAGCGATGCTGGTACCGGAACAGCAGGGCCAGGCTCAAGGTTCATACAGTCAGATGAAAGTTCATTCACGGGCCACGCCAACCGGCTAAAGAAGTGCTGATGCCGATATTGTCTGCCCATGCCTAGGTCAAATCGCTTGGAATTTGCCGACCAATTGAACGCAGCTCGGCTGTCGCGGAAATTGTCGATCCGAGAGGTTGCGAAGATCGCAGGTGTTCCCCCTGCCACTGCACAGGGTTGGCTCAACGGGCGGCATTTCCCCGTGGCAGCCTTGCGTCCGCATTATCTGAAGATCGTGGATGAACTCGGACTGCGAAATCAGATTCCAGCTGATCTATGGGGTGACAGCTGGGATTCGATCCAGCCTTCGTTGCGCGAGCTGCGCTCCCCCTACTTGGGACTGCGCCCGTTTGGGGTTGCCGACGAAGCGTTGTTCCATGGACGCTCAGCTGAGTCGGCCCGACTTGCCCAAGCGGTGTTGGCCTTGCGGGAATCCTTTGGGCATGGCGTGGTTGTGCTTGTGGGGCCGTCCGGAAGCGGCAAGTCGTCGTTGCTCGCCGCAGGTCTGGTGGCTCGCGAGTGCGCCGCCGGAGTACTAGCGGGCTGGCGTGGACAGATTGTTGCTCATGGGTGTGAAACGACTCCGGCCACTGGCGGGCAGGATCTAGTCGTTTTCGACCAATTCGAGGACGTCCTGCTGGAGCCAACTGAGCGCCGTGGCGAGATTCTCAAGTTGGTTGAAACGCTGGCTACTGACCGGATCGTGGTGATCGGGTTACGTTCAGACGCATTCGGGCTCGCCGCCCTGGAACCAACGCTGACTGAGTGCCTGTCAAGGCCGATATTGCTGGCGCCACTGAGTCGAGCTGAGATCCGCGAAGTCATCGTGGGGCCAGCCGGGTTGTCTGAGGTGACGGTCGATGAAGAGTTGGTGCGCGCCCTGGAACTGGACCTGGCCAGTGGCCCTTCCGATGCCGCGGTCGAGACCGATGTGTTGCCGCTGTTATCTAATGCACTGTTGGTCACTTGGGCGGCGGGCAGTGGTAAGCGAATGTCACTGGCCGACTACCAAGCTGCGGGTGGGGTTTCCTCGGCGGTGGAATCGCTGGCCGAAGATGTGTACTTCTCACTGACTCCCGATCAACAGCAGGCTGCAGAATCGCTATTCCTGAGGCTGGTGCGAATCTCGGGGGAAAACGTCGTTCGCGAGCCGTTGCCACTGGATTCGGTGGGCGATCTCGCTCACCCCGCCATGGAGGCCTTTGTAGCTGCACGCATGCTGACTCTTTCTGACGGCAAAGTCCAGATCAGCCACGACGCCTTGGTTGCGCATTGGTCTCGCCTTCGTGATTGGGTCGAGCAGAGTCGTGAGGACTTGGAAGTGTTGGCCAGCGTTCGGCGGGCGTCCCAAGTATGGGTGGATAGTGAGCGAGAAGATGGCGCCCTGATTCCGATTGGTCGCCTCGCCTACTTCGCTAGCTGGCTCGCTGATTCCACCAGTCAGCGGTTGCTGAGCAGCACTGAAAGAGAGTTCCTCGCCGCCAGCGAAGCCCATTTCGCCTCGGTGCTGAGCGCCGAGCAGCAGACGAGCAGCCGGCTACGTCGTCGTGGACGCATCGCGCTGTCCTTGGCTGCTACGGCAACCGCTCTAGCGGTCATCGCCGGCACCTTTTATGCCCAAGCCCAGACCTCTCGGGCCGAAGCGCAGTCACGGCAGATCGCGACTTCTTCGCGCTCAATACGCTCCAAAGACCGTAACCTCTCGACCCAGATGGCCGCGGTGTCGGTGGCGTTGGCCCCGACGCAGGAAGCTGTCTCGGCAGCAGTTGATGCCACTTCGATCGATGCGCCGCTGCGTTGGTCAGGTGAGCCATCCGGGGTAATGACGGCTTCTAGCGAAACCGGATTTGTCGCCCGGGCTGGCGGCACGGGCCGAGTGACGCTGTGGCGCGACGACGCCCTAACCACCACTCCTGGCACCGATTTCGAGGTGGACTCGAGCAAGTCGGCGCTGTGGGCGATCGCCCTGAAGAAGGTCGGCTCGCGGACTTTGATGGCAGTCGGCGGAAAGAGCGTCCGGGCACTGTGGGATGTCACCGACCAGCCGCGCCAACTTGCCGACCTTCGCGGCGATGACGGCACCACCTACGGGGCGGCTTTCACCGCTGACGGAACACAACTGCTATTCGGCACCCAATTCGGTGAGGTGACGGTCTGGGACCTGAACAACCCTGAGGCACCCCGGCAGCAGACTTCGCTGAAGCTGGACGTGGTAACCAATCAGTCTGGAACGTCGGCGGTTCCGCCGGTATCCGCGTTGGCTATCGGGCCAACCGGAGTGGTCTATGTGGGTGGCGAGGCTGGCTGGATCAGCCGTTGGCAGCTGCGCGGCGACCAACCGATCAGGTTGGCCAACCTTTCCACGACCTACATTCCCACCGGCGGAACTGCCCCAGCGTCGGTGCGTGCTTTGGCGATCGCGGTGAGCCCAGATGGCACCCGACTGGCCGCTGGCCAGGCAGGGCGGGCAATGCTGACTTGGACGCTCGGAAGTGTTGACAGTGCGCCGACGGTAGTGCGCGGGTTCGCCAGCTACGTCAATGCGGTCAGCTATTCGCCAGATTCCAGCCAACTCATTGTCGGTAGCTCTGATCAGAATGTGACGATCTACGCCGCGAACACTGGATCCGAGCTGAGGCGGCTCCCAAACTCCGCAATCATCACCGGCGTTGGGCTGTCGTTGGGGCGTCCGGTTGCGGTTGGTACCGATGGCACTTTGCGGGTATGGCCGACCCAAAGCCCCATGCTTCGCCCAGCCGGAGGCACCGCCAGCTACAACTTGGCTACCGACGGCAGCTCCAACGGCTGGTTGGCTGTCGGCAATAGCTATACGCCAACCGGGCTGTGGCGGCTTAGCGGCGGCACCAGGGTGAAGCTGCCTGACCCACAGGTATCGCTGCCAGCAGGAGACGCACAATATGGCGCGGTGGCTGTGGCCCCAGATGGCAGTTACCTCGTTGGTGGGTCAGGCCAGGGAAGAGTGATTTGTTGGCCGCTCGGCGAGACCGGGGCTGGTCAAGCCACGATGGTGGAAACCGGCCTTGAGTACATCGCCACGGTCAAGGTTTCGCCGGACGGAAAGCTCATCGCCGCGGTCGAGGACGAAGGGAAGAAGGTCGCCCTGCTCAAAGCGGACGGTGCCGGCGGGGCAGTCTTGGCCGGAATCATTGTCAGCGCCACCCCAATTTCGGTGGCCTTCAATGCCGACTCAACTGCCCTAGCCGTCGGGCTTACTGATCGAGTGGAGCTCTGGTCGGTGGTCGATCCGTCCAACCCGACTCTGGTGAGCACGATCGCCCAGTCGGGGACCGACGGCACCAAATTGGCCACATCGCGAACCAGCCCGCTGCTAGCGATCGGCGACGGGGCCGGAGTGGTCGCATTGTGGAATATTTCCGACCCAACCAAACCAAACCAGGTGCGAGCATTCACCGATGCGGCGGCCGAAATCTACTCAGTTGATTTCAGTCCAGACGGCAATCAGCTGGTGGCCACCTCCGGGGACGACCTGGTGTGGGGGTGGGATCTGGCCAGCAGCTCAGATCAGGCCATCTTCGTATTGGATGGAGGCTTCGCTCGGCCCTGGGACGCGCGCTTCATCAATAATGGTGAGCAGCTGGCAGTGTCTGGCAACACCGGCGAAATCAGGGTGTGGACTGCTAAGCCGCAAGCTGCGAAGGCCCAGTTGTGTGCAAATCGCGGTGCTGCGCTGACCGCTGAAGAGTGGCAGCGTTATCTGCCTGGAGTTAGCCAGATGGATCCTTGCTGAGCTGGTGTGGGTCTGGGTCTGGGGCTGGGCACCATCCGTTAGGTATTCGGTGAAATCCGGTGATGCAAATGCTGGGGCGAGATGCGACTATATGGGCACTTGAAATGCAACATAGGGAAGTTGCTTGCGGATTCGCTGATCAAAGTCCGGCGAACTGAAGTCCGCAGAAGCTACTGAAGGGGGAATCATGACTGATCCGATCAGCGAACGACTGAGGTCGCTTGACGCAGATCTTGCTAGTGGCCGCATAGACCAGTCCACCTATGGCCGTTTGCGTGCGGAGACTCTCGGTGGAATGCCGCCTGCGGCACCTCCAATGAATTCAGTGCCTGGACCACAGCAGCCGCCGGTTCCGTCCGCACCCGGTGGTGGTTGGGTGCCTCCGCCAGTGGCTGGACAGTCCCAGTTTGGAGCGCAGCCTGGAATGCCGCCGCAGCCACCACAGGCACCAATTGGCGCACCTGGCGCCCAGTCAATGCCTCCGAATTACGGTTTTCCTGGGGTTCAGGCGGGTGCACCAGGTGCGCCGATGGGGCCACCACCAGGTTTCCCGCCGGCAGCTCCCAAGGCAGGAGTCAACGGCAAGCTGATCGCCATCATTGCTGGTGCAGTAGCGCTTTTGTTGGTTGTGGTCGTCGTCGTGGTGATCCAGCTGAACCGGCACAGTGATGTCTTGGAGAAGGCCGCTCAGACCTGCAATTTGACTTCCAGCCTGTCTGACAATGGTCGCAAACTCGCAATCAAGATTGACTACCTCGACGCCCAAGGCTATGTCGACGCGGGCTGCGTGTTGAAGGAGCTGGACGCGCCGAGTTCGGTGCTCACCAAGACTGGGTTTGATGACCCGGGAACCACGTGGAATGGCATTACTGCGAAGTGGGACCACGATTCCAACTACAACTTCACGCTGACCCTCACGGTCTGAGGCCGCGCGCTGTGTGATCAGTCCTGCGGCATGGTGGTCCAAGTGGCGGGTTTCACTACTCGAGTGCGACCCCCAATTGGGAAAGATCCCACCTGCCACAGGCTGTCGATCGGCATCACGTGCAGGCGGTCGGCAAAGCCGTACGACCTCGAGCCGGTGGTGAGCACCACGCCAGCCCGGAAGCGTGAGCCGAGCGCGTCGCGAAGTTGAGCCAATCCGCTGAAATCCGGTGCAGTGGCACGCTCGTTGGCGCGCACGTTGAAAGCAACCACGTCGCCGTCGTCGAACTCAACCACCAGGTTGACCTCGGCGTCGTCGCTGGTACGCCAGTGCCCCAGGGCCACCGGCTCGTCGAGCCAGGATGCCTGTTTGCGAACCTCGCCCACCACAAGGGTTTCCAGCAGCCGTCCAAACTCAGTGATCACGGCCGGCTCGAATCCGACAAGCTTGCTGGCTGTGAGTCGCAATAGGCGTGCGGCCAATCCTGAGTCGACCAGATGCACCTTCGCCCGCGCGCTCACCCGTGAGCGCAATTCAGTGCCCCAAGCGGGTAGCCGGGCCACCAGGAATAGGTCCTCGAGCAGCTTCAGATACGCCTCGGCGGTCTTGCGGTCCAGCCCCACGGCATCGGCGGCCTTGGTGACGTTCACCAACTGCCCGGCCTGGGCGGAGAGGTAACTCAACAGATCAGACAATGCCTGGCGCTGGCGCACCTGGCTCAACTCGATGGCGTCGCGATCCACTGACTGGCGGACGTAGTCGTCGAACCAGCGCGCCCTCGCGGCATCTGAGCGTCCCCGGGCCAGCGGCAGGCCGCCAGCGCACACCCGCTCGGCGTATTCCTCTCGAGTTGCCTCCGATGGCTGTGCCTGCGTCACAGTCTGCTCAGGGTCATCGCGCAATGCCTCCAAGAAGCCTTCTCGTAGGCCCATCTGTTCGCCCTGGGACAGCGGCCAGATCGTCAAAGAATGCAGGCGTCCAGTGAGTGCTTGGGCAGTGCGCGGCAGCGCGTCCTGCCGGGTCGAGCCAGTAATCACGGCCAATCCGGGACGGGTGCCGTCGCGATTGAGCCGAGCCTTGATCGCATCCAGGATCTCGGGCACTCGCTGATACTCATCAATGCACAGTGGGGTGGCTCCGGCAGTGACGAGCCGCGGGTTGCCAGTGAGCGCCTCTCGGGTCTCCACATCGTCTAGATCGATCACCCCAACCTGGCGAGAATCCGCCAATTTCCACAACACCGTGGACTTTCCAACCGAGCGTGGCCCATGAAGTGCAATCACTGGCTCTTCGCCAACCAAGCGAGCCAATAACTCACTCACGCGCCGCTCAACTAGTCCGTATTCGCCTGCCATGCCCGCCAAACTAGCAGGACTAGGCATTCCAAGTCCCCGAACGTGAGCGTGTCTGTTCCCCGAACATGAACGAAGGTAATGCCCGAATGTGAACCCGAGTGCTGGCTGCGGCTGACGGCTTCCCCTGATTCCGGATCGCCACGATCCTGGCAACGCCGGGCAAAGACGACTTCGCGTGGCAGGCTTCAATTAGCCAAACGTGAGCGAGACTAATACCCATACTTGAAGGGCAGTGGGGTGGTCCTGTCGCTGCGGGCTAGTTCAGCGCCCGTGCCAAGCTACACAGTCAGGGGGCAGACGGGCCTACTGCACCCTGACTGTGGGCAAACGGGCCTACTGCACCGACCAGCCGCCATCGGAAGGCAAGATCACCCCAGTGAGGTTGGTGGCATCGTCACTGAGCAGAAAGGTGATCGATGCCGCCAGCTGATCCGACATTGCCACTGGCGGGATATTCGCCAACAGCGTGCCGATCCGCTCTTGTCCGAGCGGGGAGTCGAAATGGGCCTCAATGTTGGTAGCCACCGGTCCTGGAGCCACCGCGTTTACCCGAATGCCCAGGCGGGCATAGGTAAAGGCTGCGCTGCGGGTGATGCCAATCACCGCATGTTTGGACGCGGTATAGGCCAGGCCAGCAGCCGAACCGCGCAGGCCCGCTTCGGAGGTGATGTTGACGATCGAACCGCGCTTGGCAGCGACCATTTTGGTCAGCACTGCCCGGCTCAACCGGAACAGTCCGTCCACGTTCACCGCAAATACCCGCTCCCAAACCGTGTCGGAAACCTCGTGTAGCGGGGTCATGTTGTCCATGATTCCGGCGACGTTGGCGAGGCCGTCGATCTGATCCCCAGCTGCAGCGACGATCTGATCAATCGCTTCAGGCTTGGTGATGTCACCGGTGACGATCTCCACCTGGGCTTCGGGCACAGACGCCTTGAAATCGGACAGGCGCTCAGCGGAAATGTCGACCGCGATCACCCGTCCACCTTCGCGGGCCACCCGGGACGCAGTCGCCCGTCCGATGCCTGAACCGGCGCCGGTGACAATCACCGTCTTGCCGGCGAACCGTCCAGGCGTGATCTTCTCGGCCCAAACCTCGGAGTCGGCTTCGGCATCCTCGGCGACCTCCGGCATCACCCCGCCGTTGGCGCGAAGCACGAGGTCGTTTACTACTTCCTGGGGAACCTTGCCCTGGCTGAGGGCGACCAACTGCTGAAGCGGAAAGGTACTGATCGGTGCAAGCGAACTGGCATCTTGACCGCCCTTGGCCAGGAATTCGCGAAGCAACTGACCACCTACCGGGTGATCGAGCCAGGTTTCAATTGTGGATTTGCCGGTCAACGGCGCTGTTTGATCAGTCATGTTGAAAACGATTGCGCCAGTGCAGGCTGGGGTCAATGGCCGATCAGTATTTCGGTTCTGCCCCTTGGCGGTGGAACGAAGCTTGCCAGCGGTCAGTTGTGGACCGCCGATGGCCGCAGCCAGATGCGAAAACGCCCCACCCTTGGCACTGGGGCCTGAGGTGGGGCGGTCTTGCTATGCGCGCTCGGAGGGATTCGAACCCCCAACCTTCTGATCCGTAGTCAGATGCTCTATCCGTTGAGCCACGAGCGCTTGAAAGCGTCTTCCACCTTACTTCACTAGATCCTGCACCGTCCAACCGGGCCGTTGATCTGCCCAGTCATTAGGGGCACGCTCAGGTCCGTCGATAGCGGGGCAGTGGTCCGTAGGATACCGCTTGGAAGCGTTCGGTGAGCACAGCCTCGGGATGGCGATGATGCTCCCAAGCGAAAAAGAACGCTGAACTGGATTGTGCTCGCAACAGTGCGGCTCCGATGATCGCCAACGGAATCGCGGTCCACCCAATCGGATTGAGCAGCAGCATCAGTAGCCCCGCCACGGCGCTGATGATTCCCGAGGTCTGGGTCCAGCGGTAACCGATCCACGTGTAGTAGGCAGTGATCGAGTTCAACACGCCCACCACTAGCGCCGCTACAGTCACTGCAACCACCAGCAGGACCTCGGTGCCCACTTCAGGGTCACTGAACCTGCTCAACAGCCACGCGGCGCCAGCAAAATCGTCCACCGCTGTCCAATAGGTCCACAACAACGATCCCGCGCTTGCGATGACGGCCAGCAAATGGGCCAATGCGCTCAGCCGCACCGTCCAACCCCGTTGCGGTTCGCCGGTGCGCGGATTCATCGGGACGCCGATGGCAGGTTCAACCCCCGGCGTCGGGGCGCCGATAGCGGGTTCAGCGGCAGTTTCGGCGAGCAACGCCGGGCTGGCGGTCTGGATTGAGCCGTCGATGGCCTCGTCAGTCATTCACGCCCCAACCCTTGTCACCGTCTGTTTGTTTTCCAGCATAGGTCACCATGATTCAGCCAAATACACCTGCATGGCGGGGCCGACGGCAGCAATCAAGTCTTGGTCTGACAGCTCCACCAAGTGCGGCAGTTTCAACACAAAGCGGGCCAAGTCGAGGCCCAGTAACAGGCTTACTGCCAACTGGCCGCGCTGTGCGGCGTTTTCGTGCCCCAGCTGTTCGGCAACCTTGGTGTAGATCTCAGTGCTCAGGTACTCGCTGAGGGGGCGGCGGGCTTCGGGTTCGTTTACTCCCGCCCGGACTATCGCGGCGAATCGTTCTCTAGCTCCGGGGAGCTCCCAGGCGTCCAAGACCGAGGCGATGGCACGTTTGCCCACTTCGGTAGTTGGGCCGTCCAAGATGCGTTCGACGATTGCGGTTGGCTCGGGTAGCGGCAATGCCAGGACAGCCGCGGCAAACAATTCGGCTTTGTCGTTGAAGTAGTGATGGATGAGCGCAGCGTCGACTTCGGCAACCCGAGCAATGGCGCGAAGGGATGTCTTCTCGTAACCGATTTCACAAAACATGGTCAGCGCGGCTTCAATAATCTCGCCGCGAGTGTCGACCCGGCCGGGGCGCCTGCCCCTGGGGCGAACAGTTGTCATTCGCGGTCCTTTCGAGGGCGTCGGTGAGGTTATGCTCTGGTGCCGTGAGTGGTCAGGGCTGGCGATGTGTTGTCTTCGATCTGGATGGAACGATCGTAAATACGATTCCGCTCATTATGGCCTCTTATGATCACGCCTTGGCGAGCGTTCTTGGTATCCATCCCGATCCGCTGGAGTCTCGTGGCTGGATCGGTGAAACGCTGAAAGGCACCTTCGGGCGGCTGTACCCCGAGCAGGCGTCGGCTCTAGTCGCGGCCTATCTGGAGTTCAACATGGCGCGGTTGCCGAAGCTGTTGGAGCAGTATCCGGGCATGCGAGAGCTCTTGGGTGAGGTTCGTGGTTCGGGTATCAACACCGGCGTAGCCACCTCGAAACGCCGCCTTTCAGCCGAGCTGACCCTCACCAGCGCGGGCTTGGATGCTGTTGTGCCGCTAACAGTCAATATGGACGACACTGCCACTCATAAACCCGATCCAGCCCCGCTTCGCCTGGCCTTGGACCGGCTTGGCGCCAAGGCGAGTGAATCGGTCTACGTCGGTGATGCGGTGGTGGATGTTCAGGCTGCCAAGGCTGCGGGAATGTCCTCGATTGCGGTCACCTGGGGAGCTGGCCTGCGGGACCAGTTGATTGCCGCCGAGCCGAATTACTTAGTTGATTCAGTGGCGCAGCTTCGCGAGCTGCTGCTCCACGATTGAGGTCCACAGCGGTGCATTTCCCACC
>DHWU01000075.1 GCA_002413345.1 Propionibacteriaceae bacterium UBA5174
TCATGCCGAGCTTGGTGCCCAGCAGTCCCTTCACACTTCGTTCACTCATCTCAGGGGACCTCACGGAAGCTTGATCTCGATGTCAACACCGGCCGGAAGGTCGAGCCGCATCAGCGAGTCAACAGTCTTCGGCGTCGGGTCGAGGATGTCGATCAGCCGCTTATGGGTACGCATCTCAAAATGCTCGCGGCTGTCCTTGTACTTATGCGGAGAACGGATCACACAGAACACGTTCTTCTCGGTGGGCAACGGCACAGGGCCTGCCACCTTGGCGCCGGTACGGGTCACCGTGTCGACGATTTTCTTCGCCGAGGAATCGATGACCTCGTGGTCGTAAGCCCGGAGTCGGATCCGGATCTTTTGTCCCGCCACTGGTTCGTCCTTCTTGTCGTCATTCCCTGTCGGTGCATCTCCCGAACAAGGGTGTTCCTCCGACCCCCGGGGTCGGGCGTGTCGGACCTATTCTGGGCCGCACGTGACCGATCTTCAAAGGGTCTTGGTAGGGCCCGGCACCCGCGCGCCAGACTTACCGAAAGGCCGCCAGAGCAGGCGTCCTTGTCGGAGCAACCTGTCGATTCTTTCACGAACCCCTGCGGATGCCAAATCCGAACTCAGGCGAGACAATGCCACTCGTGTCCATCCACTCTAGGCCAGTTTCCAGCCCCAAAAAACACCTCGCTACCGGGCTCGTCTTGGGCCTGGCAGCTTCGCTAACCTTCGCCACTTCAGGCACCTTCGTTCGGCCACTTCTGGACGCCGGGTGGACACCAGGTGCGGCAGTGTTCTGGCGAGTGACGCTGGCTTCAGCGATATTGGCCCCGGCCGCCATCTGGATCCTGCGCACCCAGCTTCGCGAAGTGATCAGCGAATGGCGGCTGATCCTCACCTTCGGCATCTTCGCCGTCGCCACCGCACAGGGAATGTACTTCGCGGCAGTGTCGCGAATGAGCGTCTCGGTGGCGCTGCTGATCGAGTACACCGCGCCAGTTGCCCTGGTCGCACTGGCCTGGGTACGCCAGCGCCACCGCCCCTCCGGCATGGTTCTAGCCGGGAGTGCGGTCAGCATCGTTGGCTTGGTCTGCGTGTTGGATCTCACCGGGGCCAGCCTGGACGCCCTCGGCGTGCTGTTTGGATTCACTGCCATGGTCGGTGCTGCCACCTATTTCGCGCTGGGCGCCCGTCCCACCAAGCTGCCAGCAATGGCCCTCCCGGCCCTTGGACTACCGGTTGGTGCAGTCACACTGGGTTTGCTGATCCTGGCCGGGCTACTCCCCTATTCCGCGCCACTGGTTGACGTGGAACTGATGGGCTCACCAGTGCCCTGGTGGGTGCCGCTGAGCGTCGTAGTGGTGTTCGCCACCGCCGCGGCCTACAGCCTTGGCATTGCTGGAATTGGGTTGATGGGCGAACGACTTTCGAGTTTCGTGAGTCTGTCTGAAGTACTGTTCGCAGCCCTAGTGGCCGCGATCGTGTTGAGGGAGATTCCCACCGCCATGCAGCTATTTGGTGGCGTGCTAATCGTTGGTGGGGTGGTGCTGATCAGGATTGCCAGCGGCAACCAGCCAGCCGGCATCCCTGCACTGCCTGACGAGATCGAAGCCGCACACCCACACCCGCGGTGAAAAACCTCCGTCACGGCGTGATGGGCAATCCCCCTGCGCACAGTTGCAAAGCATCATCGCTAGCCCTCAATGCCGCAATCACCGCAGGTGATGGAGTCGCGAACACCGTGGGGTAATCAACCTCACCGATCGCTGGATCAACGATCCACGCCAGTTGCTCAGTGGCGAGATTGAACTGGGCGTTGATTGCCTCGCGATTGCCTCGCGGGTCGAGCCGGTGCCACACACCGCCCAAATGGACGGCCACCAGGCCATGCAGAGCGAACCCCTCTCCGTCAGCCAATCGTTGGTAGCACAACCCCGCAGGGATCCCTTGGTTACGAAGTACCGCCACCAAGAGATGCGACTTTGCGAAACACAGACCCACTCCAGCCCGCAGCACTTCGGTGGCAGTCACTGTCACCCGGGGGTCCTGGACGTCCACTGAGTGGCTGATGCAATCTCGAACCCATTCGTAGGCCGCGCGGGAGAAACTGGCGGCGTCCGGGTGTTCGGCCCGCAGCCGTGCAGCGAGCGCGGCTACGGCCACCGATTCGGACTCAACGATCTCGTCGGCGTGAAGATAATCGCCCGGAGAGCCAGCCTGAAGTTCCACAGTCGCGACCCTAGCCCAACATCTCTCATCGTTCAGCGCGGCATCCGGCGCCACACGGCCCGGGGCACCAGCCGGGCAATGGCGAACATCACCCGAAGCTGCCAGGGGATCCACAGTTCCACTCCCCCACCTGAACGGACGCGGCGCACCACCGCATCGGCCACTTGATCGGGAGTCGACGAGAAGGGTGCAGGGTTCATGCCCGCGGTCATCCGGCCGATTACGAAGCCCGGACGGGCGATGATCAGGTGCACGCCACTGCCGTGCAGTGCGTCTGCCAGGCCGGAGGCAAAACCGTCCAGACCCGCTTTGGCCGAGCCGTAGACATAGTTGGCCCGGCGCACTCGTTGACCAGCAACCGAAGAAAAGGCCACCAGGGTGCCACTGCTCCGGGTTCGCATCCGCTCAGCGAGCACGGTCAGCAAGCCGGCTTGCGCCAAGAAGTCAGTGTGCAACACTGCGGCGGCCGCCACGGGGTCGCGCTCAGCAATTGCTTGATCTCCAAGGATCCCAAAGGCCAACACTGCGACATCAATCGGACCGACCCGGTCTTCGATCGCAGTCACCAACCCGGCGTGGCCACTGATGTCGTCGGCGTCGAAGTCGAACGCTTCAACTCGCTGCGCGCCAGCAGCACGACAGGCAGCGATTGCCTCTTCGATCGGGCCTGGACGCGCGGCCAACACCACCGTGCTGCCAGGCGCCAAGCGGGAGGCCACGGCCAGCCCGATCTCGCTTCGTCCGCCGAAAACCGCGACTACTTGGCTCACAGAACGCGGGCCAGCTTGTCCAGCCGGGCCAGGCAGGAAGCCTTACCGAGCAGTTCCATTGATTCGAACAGTGGCGGAGAGACGTTAGAGCCGGTGATCGCAAGACGCACCGGCCCAAAGGCAAACTTCGGCTTTAGGCCCAAGCCCTCAACCAAAGCCGCACGCAAAGCCGCCTGAATGGCGTCATGGCTCCAATCAGCTAGACCACCCAGAGCCTGCAGGGTGGCCGCGACCACCGCGGCCGCGTCCGGGCTCGCCTTAGCCAACGCGTCGGGATCAATCACCAAGTCGGCGTCTGCAGTGAACAGGTAGCCAAGCTTCGGCACCGCCTCGCTCAGCAAGACCAACCGCTCCTGAATCAGCGGGACGGCCGCACGAAGCAATGCGATATCGGCCGCGGACGGGTCGTGCCACTGGGCGTTAGCGGTTGCGTAGGCCACAATCCGATCAGCCAATTCGGCGGGGCTGAAGGCCCGGATGTATTCGCCGTTCAGCGCGTCCAGCTTCTTCAGATCGAAGATCGGCCCAGTGGTACTCACCTTGGCCCAGTCAAAGGACGCCACGAACTCATCGAAGCTGGCCAGATCGTTGCCTTCATGCACCGGCGGGTAGGCCAAGGTCTGCAGGAAGTTTCGCAGCGCTTCAGGCAAGTAGCCCTGCTCGGCAAACCAGGTCAGCCTGGCGGCCGGGTTCTTGCGCTTGGAGATCTTTGACTTGTCGGTATTGCGCAGCAACGGCATGTGCGCAAATGCTGGCGCGTCCAGGCCAAGCCACTTGTAGAGCAGCAGGTGTTTGGGCGTCGAGGAGATCCATTCCTCACCACGCACCACATGGGTGATCCCCATCAGATGATCGTCCACCACCACTGCCAAGTGGTAAGTGGGAAACCCGTCAGCTTTGAGAATCACCTGGTCATCAGGACGCGGCGCGTTCACTTCGCCACGAATCAGGTCGGTGAAGCTCAGCTCAACATCAGCTGGAATCAGCATCCGCACCACTGGGGTTTCGCTGAATCCAGGAAGCTTCGCCCGCTCTTCTCGGGTCTTGCCGTAACAAAGCCGGTCATAACCGGTGTTGGCGGTCTTGGAGGCCTGCTGTTCGGCACGCATTTCGGCCAACCGCTCCGAGGAACACCAGCAGTGATAGGCATGGCCCGCCTCGATCAGCTGATCAACATAGGGACGGTAGGTCTCCAGCCGCTCAGATTGCCGGTAGGGCGCAAACGGGCCGCCAATATCGGGGCCTTCTGACCAGTCCAGTCCCAACCAGTGGAGGGTCTCGTAGATCTGCTGTTCAGAGTCTTCGCGATAGCGAGCCCGATCGGTGTCTTCGATTCGCAGCACGAAGGCTCCCCCGGTGGCCCGGGCGTAGGCGAGGTTGAACAGGGACATATACGCCGTTCCAACGTGCGGATCGCCGGTAGGCGATGGCGCTACGCGAAGGCGAGCTGGAGCATCAGTCATGGCTGGCCAAGCCTAGCCGAGTTACTTCGGCTCAAAATTGGATGGCCTGACCTACGCCGACCGCCCAGGCTCAGCAATTCCTTCGCCCGTCAGAAACTGTGACCAGTTGTCTTCGAAGTCTACGGTGGGACAGCTTCCAGACTCTGCCCGCTGGCGATGCCGCCAAACACCGCTGGTCGACAACATCGACATCAGCCACGCTAGTGCGATCTGAGATCACACTTCGGCGTAGTAGTCCACGTTCTCCAGCATCGGCCGGGTGTTGAAGTCACGGTTCCAGTTCACCTTGATCTGGTGAGCTTCAAGCACCGGCAAAATCTCATCACGCATGAACTCGGTCGAGACCTGTTCAAACCACCACTGCTTACCTTCAGGCAGCAGCCGTCCGTACTCCTCCGGATCCATGAGCTGATCCAAGGCGGCACCAAAAGTCAGCTCCACGTGGCCGTGATCCAGCAAGTGTTCGGCGTCGGCTTGGTGATAGAAGACGTATCCGCGGTAGGGATGCTCTGGGCTGAAGTAGTCCCAGATGTCGCGAGTGCCACACTCGTCGCAGCAAGAAAAGCCCTCGATAGCCAAGATTCCCCCGGCGTTGAGGTCGGCGAAGGCTGCGTTGAGTGAAGTCTTCGCATCGTCTCCAAAGGACGCCTGCTGAGCCCGGCGTACGGCTAACACGGTTTCGAAGGCCAACTTCAGATCTTCTTCAGACAATCCAAAGTCATCTTCGAGTTCGCCAATGAAGTCCTCAGCATCAGTGAACCCCAGAACGACTTGGCCCCAGGCCGCGATCACTAGGTCGGCTTCTGGACCGACATCTAGGCCCAGCTCTGGCGGCAGGCGGATTTCGTCTGGTGGCTGGTTGTATCGGTACATGTAATTAGCGTGCCAGTGCCAGGTATCCGGCTGGTTACGGGAACTTTCCAATCCGCAGTCGACGGCTCCGCAAAACCACCCCTGGCGAGCGTGCTAACTTGACCGGCATGATCGAGCCTGCCTCCTATAGCGATTTCATCCGCGATCGGGTCCGCAAAGACATCGATGAAGGCACCTACTCAGGCCGGGTCCAGACCCGCTTTCCACCCGAACCCAATGGCTACCTGCATATCGGCCACGCCAAGGCGATGACCGTTGATTTTGGCACCGCCGAGCAGTTCGGGGGTGTCTGCAATCTGCGCCTAGACGACACAAACCCAGACACCGAGGAATACGAATACTTCAACTCGATCCTTGAAGACATCAGCTGGTTGGGCTACTCCCCGGCCAGCGTCTTGCATGCCTCGGACTACTTCGGCCAGCTCTATGACTGGGCCGAATACCTAATCGAGCGCGGCCTGGCCTACGTTGACGACTCTGACACCGAGACCATCTCTGCACAGCGCGGCGGCTTCGGCAAGCCCGGCGTGAACAGCGAATATCGCGACCGCACACCTGCGGAGAACCTTGAGCTATTCCGCGGCATGCGCGCTGGTGAGTACCCCGATGGGGCAAGGGTGCTACGGGCCAAGATCGACATGAACCACGAAAACATGGCCCTGCGTGACCCGGTCATGTACCGGATCCGACACTCCCACCATTTCCGTACCGGCGACCAGTGGTGCATCTACCCCACTTACGACTGGGCGCACGGCCAGTCCGACGCGATCGAGCGAGTCACCCACTCAATCTGCACGCTGGAGTTCGACACCCACCGTCCGCTCTATGACTGGTATCTCAAGCAACTGCCGCTGCCCGCCGAGAAGCCCCAGCAGATCGAGTTCGCCAGACTGGAGCTAACTCATACCGTCACCAGCAAGCGGCGACTAGCGAAACTGGTCGCTGATGGCACCGTGGACGGATGGGACGATCCACGGATGCCCACCCTGCGCGGCCTCCGCCGCCGCGGCTACCCCGCCGCAGCATTGCGGGCCTTCTGCACCGAGATCGGCACCACCCGCACTAACAGCCGGCAGAACATCGAGGCGCTTGAGTCTTATGTGCGCCGGGAGTTGAACACCACCGCGCAGCGCCGGATGGCCGTGCTGCACCCGCTGCGGCTGGTGATCGACAACTGGCCCGCCGACGACTCCGGCAACCCGGTAACCGAGTATTTCGAGGTCAACAACAGCCCCGATAATCCAGATCACGGCACCCGCCAGGTCGCCTTCAGCGGCGAGCTGTTCATTGAGGCTGATGACTTCGCTGAAGTACCACCGCCAAAGTTCTTCCGGCTGAGCATCGGCCGCGAGGTCCGGTTGCGAAATGCTTACCTGGTCACTGCCACTTCAGTAGACAAGGACGCTGCGGGCAAGGTCACTGCGGTGCATGCAACGTATGACCCAACCACCCGCGGCGGCGATGCCCCCGATGGCCGCAAGGTGAAGTCCACCATGCACTGGGTCTCTGCGCCGCACGCGCTCGACATCACTGCGGTGCTTTACGACCGGCTGTTTACTGCCCCGGTCCCAGGTGAAGCCACCGGCGAAGCTCTCGACGATGTCAATCCAAATTCCCGCGAACTACTCACCGGCTGCAAGGCCGAAGCCTCGCTGGCCGAGCTAAGCCCCGCACAGGTTGTGCAGTTCGAACGAATCGGCTATTTCGCCGCCGACACTGTCCAGCCAACAGTGTTTCACCGCACGGTTGGGCTGCGGGACGAATGGGCTGCCATTCAACGCCGCCAAGGCTGAGTGTGCAGCCACACCAAGTCGCCGACTGAAGCAATCAACGACCTGCTTCAAAGGCAAAGGCGCCGGCCCCCATTGGGGACCGGCGCCTTTTCTTGCGCTGTAGTTCAGATCACTTGAGGATCTTGGTCACACGACCGGCGCCGACGGTGCGTCCGCCTTCACGGATGGCGAACTTCAAACCGTCTTCCATGGCGATCGACTTCTTCAAGTGCACGGTCATGTCGGTGGTATCACCAGGCATCACCATGTCAGTGCCGCTCGGCAGCTCCACATCACCGGTTACGTCGGTGGTGCGGAAGTAGAACTG
>DHWU01000027.1 GCA_002413345.1 Propionibacteriaceae bacterium UBA5174
CGCCGGAGGCGACGATGTAGACCTCTTGGGCCTTGCCGTCGCGGATCGGCATCGCGAAGCCGCCACAGACCACGTCACCAAGCACGTCGAAGAACACGAAGTCGAGGTCATCGGTGTAAGCCTTGTTCTTTTCCATCAAGTCGATCGCGGTGATCACACCGCGGCCGGCGCAACCGACGCCCGGCTCGGGGCCGCCGGACTCGACGCACTGAATGCCATTGAAGCCGGCCTTGATGACCTTGTCGTTGGTCACCTTCTCGGCGCCTTCTTGGCGCAGCACGTCCATCAGAGTTTCCTGCGGCTTGCCGCCGAGGATGAGCCGAGTGGAGTCTGCCTTCGGGTCGCAACCGTGGATGAACACCTTTTTGTCGTAGTAATGGGTCATCGCAGCGGCGGTGTTTTGCTGGGTGGTGGACTTGCCGATCCCACCCTTGCCGTAAAAGGCGATTTTCCTGGTCATTGTGAGTTCCTTCCAAGTGTTAGCTGCTCGAAAACAGCAACGTGGCTATTCCTGTGCGACCGAATCGCTTCGGTCACCGGAATAACCACGTTGTTGGTAGTGCTTAAGGCGCGCCACAGTAGACGCAACGCGTCAGTGGGTTTTTCTTGCTGCCGATCGCGGTTTGCGATCTTGAACTCTTGATGACGGTGCCGGCCATCACCGAGAGCATGGAGCCCGATTATTGCTAGGCCCTGGTCACGTAATCCCGGCGATTTGTAGTACTTCCAGCACCAGATGAATCTGATCGGGAATACTTCGCTTGGCCGGTTGGTTCGGTATGAACTTAAGCCGTGGATTGGGGTGGTGGAAGCCAATCTCGCCGGTGTTTACTGAACCGTAACCCCGCAGATACGGGCGGGCGAGTTATGTTTCACCGCACCTGCGGATCGATGCCGCAGGCGTTCCGCCACCGGGGTCGAGGCGCAACGGGCCTGGCGAAGGTCACGACTCAAAGCGGTAGCCGAGACCGGGTTCGGTCACGAAGTATCGGGGCTGGCTCGGTTTGTCCTCGAGTTTGCGCCGTAGCTGGGCGAAGTAGACCCGCAGATAGTTGGTTTCCTTCTCGTAGCCATTGCCCCACACCTCGGTCAGAAGTTGCGAGCTAGGCACTAAAGCGCCGCGATGGCGCAGCAAGGCTTCGACGAGCAGCCATTCGGTTGGGGTGAGTCGCACTTCCACCCCCGCTTTGGTGGCTCGCTTCGCAGCTAGGTCGATGCTGAACGAGTCAGTGGTGACCACTGCTCCGCCAGTGTCAGCATGGTCGGAGCGCCGAATCGCAGCCCGAATTCGTGCGAGCAGTTCATCCATTCCGAATGGCTTAGTCACATAGTCATCGGCGCCAGCATCGAGGGCCCGCACCTTTTCTGCCTGGCCGTCGCGGGCAGATAACACGATGATGGGCACCTGACTCCAGCCTCTAAGCCCCGCGATCACCTCTACCCCATCCAGATCTGGCAGCCCCAAATCAACGATTGCCAGATCCAAGGCTCCCGCACCGGCAAGTTTCAACGCAGCAGTGCCGCAATCGGCAGCCAGCACCTCGTAACCGCGAGCCTTGAGGTTGATGCTCAAGGCCCGACGCAACGCCGGTTCGTCCTCAACAATCAGCAAGCGGGCCATCAGCCACTCCCAGGGTCAAAGTCATTGTCAAGCCGCCACCAGCGGTCTGGGTGGGCAGGAGCTGGCCGTCCATTGCTTCGGCGAAACCGCGGGCGATCGCCAAACCAAGTCCGACCCCGGCATTTGAACGGTCCCCGAAATGCTGGAACGGTCGGAAGATCTCCTCAAACCGATCAGGGTCGACGCCTCGGCCATGGTCAATCACCCGGATCTGAGCCTGCCCTGCCTTCGCTACTGCAGTGATCAACACCGGCTGGCCGCTGCCCTGATGCTTGATTGCGTTGTCGACAAGGTTGGCCAATACCCGTTCCAGCAGCCCAGCGTCGGCCAGCAACAGCGGAAGTTCCTCGGGCACCTCGAGCACGACCCGGTCTGCACCCAATCGGATCACCTCAGACATGACTTCCAGCAGCGAAGTGGGGGCCAGCTGAACCGAAAGGGCCCCGGCTTGGAGCCGAGTGAGATCAAGCAAGTTGGCGATGATGGCATTCAACCGCTGGGCGTTGTCGTCCAAGCCAGCCAGGAGTTCAGTCTGCTCGTCGGCGGTGAGCTCGATGCTTGGTTCAGCCAAGGTGGCCGCCGCAGCCCGGATTGCCGCAATCGGTGAGCGCAGATCGTGCCCAACTGCGGCTAGCAGGCTGGCTCGCAATTCATCGATGCGGGCGAGTTCTTCGGCACGGTTGGCGCGTTGTGCCAGCAACTGGGTACGCCAAAGCCGCCCAGCAGTCAGTGCCAGTGCTTTCAGTGGGGCCAGATCGGCGCCGATCCGTTCCGGCGCTGCCAACTGCAGTTCTAAACCTTCCCCAGCGTCAGCGCTGAGCAGCTTCTCTCCGGCTTCAACAGTGCCAATCGCGGCGAGACAGGCCTCGCCGCGGTTAAGCGATACCCGCGAAGCCGCATAGGTGCGCATCACCTCGGCCAATACCGAATCGAGGGAACCGGCGTCGCCTTGTTGGGCGTCCAAACCAGCCAGCCATTCGGCCTGGACTCGGTTGCGTTCGTCGCGTTGCCGAGTGCGGGCGCCAATCTCGACCAGCAGGCCGACCAGCACCGCTACCGCCAAGAAGACCAATAAATCGAGGACTTCGGCAGCACTTGCCACGATGAAGGTGCCGTACGGCGGGGTGAAGAAGAAGTTCGCCAGCCCAAACCCCACCACTGAAGCAACCATCGCCGTAGCGACACCACCCACCACCGAGGCAATCACCGTCAGCAGCAGGAAGAGGGGCAAGACCGTGTCCAGGCCCAGTTTTGGACTGACTGCGAGCAGGCAGCAGACCAGGAGCGGTGGGCCGAGCACTGCCACGGTAAAGCCGTAGATCCGCCGCCGGGCAGACAGGCTAACCAGAGTTGGGGACGCTGAATCGACGCGCACAACTACAGCTTGACACGATCCTGGCCAGGTGCCGCCGAAGTGGCCAACTCGGGCTTCGACGGAATCGAAGAATCTGGCTCGAGCTCAGCCGGTGAATTGGCGCAATCCCGACGTCCCAGACGTGAGTTGGGCCCCTGGTGCCTGCTGCCGGCCCGCTCCAATGAAAGCGGTCGGGCCGATTTGAGTTGGTAAGGAACGCTGGTGACCATCACCCCGGGCATGTACAGCAGCCGGCTCTTCAGCCGCAGCGCACTTTGGTTGTGCAAGATGGTTTCCCACCATCGGCCCACGACATATTCGGGAATGAATACCTCAACCACGTCCCGGGGTCCGATCTTGATCCCACTGAGGTAATCCAGCACTGGTTGGGTGAGGTCGCGGTAGGGCGAGGCGAGAATGGTCAAAGACACATCGATCTCGCGAGCATTCCAATCGTGAACCAGCTTTTCGGTTCGATCGGAATTTGTGTCCACCCGGATCGCGGTCACCGTGCTTGGGCCGATAGCACGAGCGAAGGCGAGCGCCTTGAGCGATGGTTCGTTGAGTTGGCTTACTAGCACCACCGCGTGGGTTCGGCTCGGCAGGGTGATTCCGGAAGTCTTTGGTGCCAGTTGGGCAGAGACTCGCCGGTAGTGGCGCTCGATTCGCAGCATCAGTAGCACCAGAAGCGGAATGGCGATCACCACCAGGTAGGCGCCGTGGGCGAACTTGGTGACCAGCACGATTACCAGCACCAAAGCAGTGGCCGAAGCCCCCAGGCCGTTGATCAACACTGAGATGACCATCCGTGGCGTCCATCTGGTTTGGGTGGCGCGGCGACGCCAATAGATCACCATGCCAGCTTGGCTGAGGGTGAAAGACACGAAGACGCCCAAGATGTAGAGCTGAATCAGCCTGGTCACCGAGCCATTGAAGGCGACAATCAAGACCGCGGCGATGCCGGCCAGGATCAGAATTCCGTTGCTGAAGACCAGGCGGTCGCCGCGGCGGGCCAGTTGTTTTGGCATGAACTGGTCTTCGGCCAAGATCGAGGTGAGCACGGGAAAGCCGTTGAAAGCGGTGTTCGCGGCCAGGATAAGGATCAGCGTGGTGAATCCTTGAACGGCAAAGAACCCGAAGCTGTTGTTCCCGAAGACCGCGGAGGAAAGTTGGGCCAGCACAGTGCGTTGTTCGTAGCCAGCCGGAACGCCGGTGAGGTCGCCGGAAGTGTCGGCAATGTGCACTCCCGCCACGGTGCTCAGCACGGAGATGCCGAGCATCATGACGATGCTCAAGGTCGCCATGGTCAGCAAGGTGGTTGCCGCGTTGCGGCTCTTTGGTTCGCGGAAAGTTGGCACCCCATTGCTGACCGCTTCGACCCCGGTCAGGGAGGTACAGCCGGAGGCGAAGGCTCGAAGCAACAGAATGAGCAGCGCAGCTCCGGCAGGACTGACGCTGGTGAAGCCGAGGTTCGCTGATTCGGCCACCGGAGTGTGCCCGTTGAGCATGCTCCAATACCCAGCGCCGAGCATGACGAAGACGCTAACCAAGAAGCCATAGGTCGGAATGGCGAAGAGGGTCCCGGATTCCCGCACCCCGCGCAGGTTCATCACGGTGAGAATCAGGATGAACCCGACCGCAAGCCAAACTCCTTGATCGCGCAGAGCGGGCAAAGCGGAGACTAGGTTCTCCACGCCAGCGGCGACCGAAACCGCCACGGTCATCACGTAGTCGACCAATAAGGCAGCCGCTGCCACCAGTGAAGGCAGCCGGCCCAGGTTCGCCCGGCTGACTGCGTACGCTCCTCCGCCGTTGGGGTAGGCGTGGCAGGTTTGTCGGTAGCTGAGGGTGACGAGGCCGAGAAGGGCGACCACTACGACCGCGATCCAAGGGGTGAGCATCACTGCCGCCGCGCCGCCGAGGGCCAGTACCAACAAGATCTCTTGAGTGGCATAGGCATTCGAGGAGATCGGGTCAGAGCAGTAGACCGGTAGGGCTAGGCGCTTGGGAAGCAGGGTCTCGTGCATCTGGTTGGTGCGCATCGGGTTGCCCACCAAGAGCCGTTTGGGAATCCGAAAGGAAATCACGATTCCAGCCAACCCTGCAGTAGGGCGTGGCCACTGCGTTCTTTACGGGTTCTTAGCGCGGTGGGGCAGAACTTTGACGCCGCGTTGACACTGATGCGGCAGCAGACCCGAAACTGGTGGGTCGCAAAACCGCCGCCGTCCGACTCTGATGGGCGTAGGTTCAGATCAAGAGCCAACGGAGGTAACTGCGATGAACCTTTCAATCGTGATCAACCGCGAGTACGCCAGTGGCGGGCGCGAAATCGGTCGCCTGATCTGTGAGCAGACCGGGATGGAGTTCTACGACTCCCGGATATTGAAGGAGACAGCGCTGCGGCAGGAGTACTCCGAAGAGATGTTGGCCAGCTTCGACGAACAGTTCGTGGGTGGCGGGTTCTTTGACTTCGCATTAGTGGGCGGGGATCCGGAATTGGCCGCACTCCCCTACCGGATCCACGGTGCGATCGCTCAGGTCGTTGCTGAAGCTGCCAGCAAAGCCCCAGCGGTGTTCATCGGACGGTGTGCCGACCAGATTCTGATCGACGCGAAACTGCCGCTGCGCAATGTGTTCATCTACAGCACTGACATGGCCGCTCGCATTGATCGGGCAGTCAGAGTCGACGGGGTTCAACCTACGCATGCTGAGGGCTATATCGCCAAGATGGACCGCGCCCGGCGGCGCTACCAGCAGTTCTTCACCGAGTCTCGCTTTGGCGATGTCGAGAGCTACGACCTCTGCCTGAACAGCGGCAAGCTCAGCTACGAGGCCTGCGCCCAGGCGATCCTCGCCTGCAGCTGACTGGACCCACTTTGCGGCCACTTTTGAGGAGTTGCCGGCGCCGTTGAGGGTTGGGTCAGTTGAGCCGCTCGGAACTGGCTTGATCTGGCACCTGACCTGGGCTGCGGCCGAGGTAGGCCTGTTGCTGGGAATACCGTGGTCTGCGTTGGCAGTTGAAGCCATCGTCTCGGCCATGCCTTGATCGTGATGCAACTCCGGACCGGATCACTCGGCGCGACCGATTCCGGCCAACCAAACCAGCGAGGAATTTATGAACGTCAGCTCCGGTGAAGCTACGAAAGCGTCTACGCAGACCTTGCCCGCTACGACCGTGACTGCGCTGGCAGTGCTGATGGTGGGTTCCTTCGTGGTGATCCTCAACGAGACCGCCATGAATGTCGCGTTGACGCGAATCATGACTGATCTTCAGGTTGATGAACGCACTGCGCAATGGCTGACCACCGGATTCATGCTGACCATGGCGGTGGTGATTCCGGTTAGCGGCTGGCTGTTACAGCGGCTTTCGACTCGGCAGGCGTTTGGCCTAGCGATGGGGCTCTTCAGCCTGGGTACCGCGATTGCTGCGCTTTCGCCAAGCTTCGCTCCCTTGCTGGCTGGACGGATCGTCCAGGCCTGTGGCACCGCGATCATGATGCCGCTTCTGATGACCACCGTCATGGAACTGGTGCCGCCACACTTCCGCGGCCGGGTGATGGGGATCATCAGCTTGGTGATCGCAACCGCTCCCGCGATCGGGCCAACCCTTTCGGGCGTGGTCTTGCAGTTCTTGGCTTGGCGGTTTGTCTTTGTGGTGGTGTTACCGATTGCGCTGACGATTTTGGCAGTGGGCCTACGGATCATTCCCAATGTTGGTGAACCGCGCAAGGCCAATCTGGATGTGGTGAGCATCCCGTTGTCAGCGCTCGGTTTCGGCGGACTGGTGTACGGGCTGAGTTTGGTCGGCAACTCTTCGGTGTCCACTTTGGAGTTGGTGATCGTGCTCGCGGTGGGGGCGCTGAGCTTGGCCGCGTTCTTGGGACGGCAGGTGGTGCTGCAACGCAGCGATGACGCCCTGCTTGACCTGCGCACCTTCACCCACCGCACCTTCGCGGTGGCACTCGCAGAGATGGCAATCGTGATGATGGTGTTGTTTGGGTCAATCATTGCCACTCCGTTGATCTTGCAGAAGGTGCTGCATTTGGAGCCGTTGATGGTTGGTCTATTGGTGCTTCCCGGTGGACTGGTGATGGGCTTACTCGGACCACCTGTGGGCCGGTTGTACGACCGGGTTGGGCCGCGTCCGCTGGTGATTCCGGGAGCGGTAGTGGTGACAATCGCGTTCGCGATCTTCGCCACAATTTCGGCGAGCACGCCCTGGTGGCTGCTGCTGGTGGCCAACCTGACTATGAGCTTGGGATTGGCTTTCATGATGACACCGCTGTTCACCACGGCATTGTCGGCGTTGCCGCACAATCTCTACAGCTACGGTTCGGCCATGCTGGGCACCGTGCAGCAGGTGGCTGGCGCGGCTGGAACGGCGATGTTTGTCACCATCATGGCTACCGTCAGTGCCCAGGTAGCTGGATTGGGGCCCGTCAACGAGGAAGCGTTGGCCGCTGGTGCGCGGGTGGCCTTCACTGCGGTGGGGGTGATTTGGCTGCTCACAATTGTCGGGGCAATCTTCTTGCCAAGATCGGTAGTTGACGCTGCTGACTAGCGGCGATCTGGCCCGCTCAGCACTCGGCGGAGACTCCTTCGGCGAGTGCTGGGACCACCTGAGGTGCCAAGTAGCCCGGCTTCGACTGGGTACTGCTTACACCATTGGTCATCTGTTCACCTCTTGGGGGCTGCGTCAGGCGCGCTAGCTGGGTTAGCCTGAAACCACGGACGGCAGCAGCCCCTCTACCCCCTGCCGAAAATGAACATGACTAATTCCCTGCCTCGACGAGCATTGCTCGAACCCTACGCAGCCTCGTCGTTTTCACCGGAGGCCCTTTCCCAAGGCCACAGCGGACCTATTGCCACGGTCTGGACCGCAAACACGAGCGACCACCAGATACCCACCGATGCGGCCCAGCATCAGCCAAAGCGGGCTCTGAAGTAGATCCTGCCTGGTTCGGGTCCAACGGCGCAGCCGGGATCTCGGCGCCACCTAGCCATCGCTATCGACTCGGTCCGGTGGTGGTGTGAAGCGGCTTAGCCGAAGCCGCAGGTGGGCCCTGCCTAGTACTAACCCTTGGCTGGGTTGATCGGTTTGGACCCGGTGATTTTGGCTAGGCGCTGCCGCAACGCCCCACGACCTGCCGGATCCAACTGATCGCCCAGCCCAAAAGCGTGACTGAACCACCAGCCATCGCCCAGCACCCGCGCCAAGGTGCCATCGACCGGGTCTCCGGCACATTCTGAAGCCAGTAGCTGCCAGGAATCGAAGACTCGTTGGGCCTCACGCAAAGCGGCATCGTTGCACAAGATGAGCAGCATCAGAGCGGCTGCCTTCGGCTCGGGTTGTTCGCGGCGTGGGGCATCCTCGGCGGGGACGCTCGACCACAGGTACACCTGATCGCTGTTGCGGGCCGGGCTGGTCGCAGCACACAGCAAAAGCCCGTCAAAGCCTTTCAGCACAGTTCGAACCGCATGAACGAAGAGCGCATCTTGATCGGGGTAGGCCAGGTTGAGGGCCTCAGGGCTGAGCCGCAACTCTTCGGCAAGTAGCGCTCGGTCTAGGTCGGGGCGTCGACCGGTGCGGATGCCCTGAACCAGAATGTCCACCAATTCCTCGGGCGTGGCTGGGCAGATCATGCGTGGGTCACTGTCACTGAATCAGCCGATGCGGGATCGCGGGTGGCCAGCCAAACTGAGGTCATCGTCAAGACTCCCCCGATGATGGCTGGCATTGCTGGCACTTTGCCGAAAAGAACTAGGTCCAGGCCCATGGTGATCGCCGGCAACAAGATCATCAGTAGGGCGCCGTTCCCGGCGCCCTTGTTGTGTAGCGTGATGGCCCAGGCCGCATAGGCCGCACCGGTGAAGGCAATCCCAAGAACCAATACCCAAGCCAGTTCGGACGGACCAACCTGGCTGGTGTCGACAGTCACCCAGGGGATGATCGCGGCCGCGGCGAGCAGTCCGCCAGCAGCAGCACCGAAGGTGAGCTCGATCGGGTCGTGGTGGGCCAACATTGGCTGTTGGAGCACCACGAAGGCAGTCAGGGCAACTGCGGCGGCCAGAATCCACAATGCGTCTGGTGAGAACGCCCATGCTTGGTTGCTGCCGCTCATCACGGTGACAGCGGTGCCTGCGAAGCCGAGGGCAATCCAGGCCCATTGCCTGCCGGAGCGCCGTTCGCCGAGGTGGACGGATCCGATGATCACAGTCAGGACCGAAGAAAAGTTCAGCAACAGACTGGTTGTGCCGGCGGCAACGGTGCGCTGCCCAATAGCCAACAGCACGCTGTAGCCGGTGAACCCCAGGGTGCCGAGCAAGATCAGCTGTGGGAGGTGCCGCGCTCTGAGGGTACGGAGTACGGGGCGCTTGGTAATCAGTGAGCGAATCAGCACAAATGCCCCGAGTGCTGCGGCGGCCAGCGCAGTCCGTGTGATCGCCAATCCGAAGGGGTTTAGCCAGCTGACTACGTGCGACACCGCGACGTAGGCCGGCGCCGAAAGGGCGACCATCCACCACGCCGCGGTGGCTGGAGCTCTCTTGGTGGTCACGGCACCTTCTTCATGTGATGGGGGCGAGGTTTAACGTGGCTGAAACACTTACCGGATCTGCTTTCAGCCATACTAACCGTACACGCGACCGAATCAATCGCACATGGAACCGATTGAGACTCGCTATCGACTAAGAGAGAGCCCGGCCATGACTTCACCCGATTCCCTCCCGGACCGTCAGTCCCCCAGCGATGGGCCGTCGCCGCTACATGCGGCGGTGTCTCGTCGAGGGGTACTTCTTGGCGGCTTGGGGATAACTGCATCGACGTTGCTACTTGCGGCATGTGGCACCGCGCCTGGTAGCGCCGGATCCGGCGCAGCCGCCAAGGGTGGTGTGCTTCGGATTGCCCGCCCAATCGCATCTACCGGAGAAAGCCTTGACCCGGCGAGCTCACTTTGCGCCTACGAGTACCTCGGGGCTTTGTATAGCCGGTTGGTTAAGCAGGACAAGACCGGTGCCGTCGTGGCCGACCTTGCCACCGTCTGGCAGAGCAGCAACGGCGCCAAGACCTGGACGCTCACCCTGCGCGACGGAGTGACCTTCCATAACGGCAAGGCCTTCACCTCGGCTGACGCTAAGTACACCTTGCAGCACATCCTGGATAAGGCGGTAGGTTCGCCGCAGGCTGGCGTGCTCGGAACGTTCTTGTCAGCATCGGGGATCTCAACTCCCGATGCGCGCACCCTGGTGTTGAATCTGTCCAAGCCCAACGCTGAGTTCATCAGCCTGCTCACTCACTACAACTGCTACGTCATTCCTGACGGCTCTGCCAGCACCATCGGATCCACCGGAATCGGCACGGGCCCATTCTCCCTTGTGAGCTTCACCCCAGCCGGACGAGGCAGTGTGAAAGCCAACCCGAGCTACTTTGGCGGCGCCCCAGTCTTGGACTCGATCGAGTTCACCGGGATTGCCGACGTCCAGGCTCGAATCAACGCCTTACTTGGACAGCAGGTCGATCTGATCGCGCAGACCAACCTGGACACAGCCTCGGCGATGACGGTGAACGCCAGCGCAAACCACACCACGGTGGCAGTGAAGAACGCTCAGATGTACGTGCTGCCGATGCTCTTCACTGCCGCACCATTTACCGATGTGAACGTGCGTCGGGCCTTTAAGCAGGCGTTCAATCCACAAGACGTACTGAGTTTGGCGGTAAACGGTCAAGGAACCGTGGCCAACAGCAATCCGATTCTGCCGACCAACCCGTACTGGTTGGACTACTCGCTGCCCTACGACCAGGAGCAGGCAAAGTCCCTACTCAGCAAAGCTGGCTACGGGTCGCTTGACCAGGTGCTTTACACCTCGACCGCAGATCCGACTCTCTCCCCGCTTGCTCTGGCCTATCAGAGTGCGGTCGCCGGTGCCGGAATCAACATCAAGGTCGAAACGGCAGCTGCTGACTCGTACTACACCAATGTGTGGATGAAGAAGCCATTCATGAGTTCCTACTGGTACACCGGGCGTCCGATCGATCAGCAGCTCAACGAGGTCTTTCGTAGCGGCTCCAGCTACAACGAAAGCTTGTGGGCGAACTCGCAATTCGACGGCCTGCTTGACGCCGCTCGGGCTGAGACTGACGATGCCCGCCGTAAGACCCTCTACCAAGATGCCCAGAAGCTCCTCGTTGATGATGGATCGACCATCATCCCGTTCTTCTCTGACCGCATCATGGGAATGAGCAAGAGCGTGGTGAACTACAGCGAGTTCAGCTTCGAGTTCGACTACGTGAATATCGGTTTCAAGGGGTAATTGGTGTTTTCCTACATAGTGCGGCGCGTGATGTTGGCCGTCGTTACGGTCCTCATCGCCTCCGCGCTGATCTTTGCGGCTCTGCTGGCTCTGCCGGGCGACATCGCCCGGCAGATCCTGGGCCGTGACGCCACGCCGCAGGCGGTAGCTGACCTGACTGCGCGACTGCACCTCGACCAGCCAGCCTGGCAACGCTATTTCGACTGGCTGGCCGGGGCGCTACATGGCGATTTCGGTACTTCATTGGTGAGCGGCCTGCCAGTCACCGAGGTTGTGTTCACCTACTTGCGCAACTCCGGACTCATCGCCGGGATCGTGATCGTCTTTGGCATCGCCCTGTCTCTGGTGCTGGGCGTCATCGCTGGATTGAAGCGCGGCACACCGGCAGACACGGTGATCTCGCTGGGCGGCCTGCTCGGAATGAGCATTCCGGAGTACACCATCGCGACGCTGCTCGTGATGGCCTTCTCGATCGCCATCCCGATCTTCCCGGCAGTGGTCACGGCAGGACCGGACGCCACTGTGGCGCAGCTACTTCCAGCCGTGTGGCTGCCAGTCATCACGCTGACCACTGTGATGGCGGCCTACATCATTCGAATGACGCGCTCCAGCGTGATCGATGTGATGGCCTCCGAATTCGTGACCACGGCTCAGCTCAAGGGGCTACCGACCTCACGGATTGTGTTCAAGCATGTGCTGCCCAGCGCAATGTTGCCGGTGCTCAACGTGATCGCGATCAACATCGCCTGGCTAGTTGGCGGTGTCGTCGTGGTTGAAGCGGTGTTCAACTACCCAGGTTTGGGCACTTTGATGATCGAATCTGTCAGCCGTCGCGACATTCCCATGCTGCAACTGATCGGCGTGATCGGTGCTGTGACCTATGCAGTCTGCAACCTTGCCGCCGACCTTGCCGGAATCGCGTTCAACCCGCGTCTTCGTACGCTTTCGAACCGGAAGGCTCACCGATGAATCCGCCCGTGGCTCAGTCAACCGAGCAAGCCTCCCCCGCCTGGGTGATGGAGTTGCGCCGCACCATGGTTGGTATCGGCAAATCCCCGTCCACCATGTTTGGGTTGGGGCTGATAGCGATGCACGTGATCATTGCGCTGACGGTGGCCTTGTGGGCGCCGTACTCTCCGATAGCGACAAACCCCGCTGCCATCCTCAAATCGCCCAGTGTCCAACACTGGCTGGGCACTGACAGTCTGGGTCGCGACATCTTCTCTCGGGTGGTCTACGGCGGCCAGTTCTCGTTGGGGCTGTCGATCATGGCCGCTGTCTTCTGCGTGGTCATCGGCGGCACGCTAGGCATGCTGGCCGCCTTCTATCGCGGCTGGTTCGATGAGGCCCTGATGCGTCTGGTAGACGCGGTGCTCTCAGTACCAACGATCTTGGCACTGCTGCTGGTGGTCTCGCTGATGGGTAATGGCCCGGTGGTAATCGCCGTGGCGGCCACGGTGGTCTACGCGCCGGCGGTTGCCCGAGTCGCCCGCGCGGCCACGCTGCAAGTGGTTGAGCTTGACTACGTCACCGCGGCCAAAGGACGCGGCGAATCCGGCGCGGCGATCATCCTTCGCGAAATCTTGCCCAATGTGCTGGACGTGTTGCTGGTTGAGTTGGCAATGAAAGCATCTTGGATCCTATTGCTGGTCAGTTCGTTGTCATTCCTGGGCTTCGGGGCTAACCCGCCAACCCCGGATTGGGGCTTGATGGTTTCGGAAAATCGAACATTGCTGAGCGTGCGGCCGTGGGGCACAGTGGCCCCGATTATCGCGTTGGGAACGCTCATCATTGGGTTTAACTTGGCGGCCGATGGATTGGCCAAGATCCGTGGCGTGGATCGCGCCGGGGCTGTTTAGGACGGCGACATGACTCAGATTGATATCGATGGCCTGACCGTCACCTACGCCTCGGCTCAAGGTGACATTCCGGTTCTGTCTCAGGTAAGTGTGAGCATCGGTGCTGGCGAGTCGGTGGCGATCATCGGCGAGTCAGGGTCGGGCAAATCCACGCTGGCGGCAGCGATTATGGGCTTCTTGCGCACCGGATCATCGGTGCGTGCTGGCGAGTTGCGACTGGACGGCGAGGATGTGCTTTCGGCGTCCAATAGGCGGCTTCGAGAGATGCGCCGTGGCGTGGTGAGTCTGGTGCCACAAAACGCCGGGCATGCCCTCACCCCGTCGATGACGATTGGCCGCCAGATTGCCGAAGCGCTGCCTGGTTTCCCCGGCCAAGGTGCTGCGGAGATGCGGGCCGAAGTGGTGCGCCTCTTGGGTGAGGTCAAACTACCCACCCCTGAGGCCATCTTTGATCGCTATCCGCACCAGCTTTCTGGTGGGCAGCAGCAACGAGCTGCGATCGCCATGGGGTTGGCTTCACGACCGAAGATTTTGGTATTGGACGAGCCCACGACCGGCTTGGACGTGGTGACTCAAGCAAGCATTCTCAAACTCATCGGCAGTCTGCGGGCAGCGCACAACATGTCGATCGTTCTGGTCAGCCATGACCTTGGCGTGGTAGCTCACCTTTGCGAACGTGCGGTGGTGCTCTACGCCGGACAGGTGGTTGAAGATGCCGATACGCGCACCTTGCTGGCGGCCCCTAGCCACCTGTACAGCCAGGCGCTGATTTCGGCGATTCCTTCAACCGGTCGTCCCGGGCTGCCGCTGGGGCTTCCTGGCACTCCCCCGCACCCGCGTCCGTTATTGGCCGGTGAGACTGCGGCCGACCCGATTTCGGAAAGCGAATTGCAGGGTTGGCGCCAACATGCCGCCGCGGCTAAGAAGGAGTTTCGGCCCTATCGTCCGGTGGCCACCAATGCCCCGGTACTGCGGGTAAAGGAGCTCTCGGTGGACTATCGCCGCAAGCCAGATGGGGTTTCAGGGCCAACTGTTGCAGGCGTCAGCTTCGAGATTCAAAAGGGCGAGATTCTGGCCTTGATCGGCGAGTCTGGGTCTGGGAAGTCAACCATCGCCTCGGCAATCGCCGGACTGCGTCCGTTAGCCGCGGGATCGATCGAATTGATCGATCCGGAGTCCGGGAGCACTGTTGACCTCTCCCGGCCGGTGAAACGGCGCTCCCGCCGAACGCTGAGCTCGGTGCAACTGGTCTTTCAGAACGCTGACACTTCGTTGAATCCGCGCCGCAGCATTCAAGACTCGATTGAGCGCCCGTTGCGGCTGTTCCTGCGCATCGCAGGAACAAAGTTGCACGAAAAGCGCGACGCCATCATGCGTGATGTGGGCCTAAACCGGGAGTTCGCGCATCGGTTGCCGTCCCAGTTGTCTGGTGGGCAACGCCAGCGGGTGGGGATTGCCCGCTCGATTGCTACCTCGCCGAAGGTGATTCTGGCCGATGAAGTGGTCTCTGCGCTGGACGTTTCGGTGCAGGCTTCAGTGCTGCGGCTGATTGATGATGTGCGCCGTGAACACGAACTCAGCGTGTTATTTGTGGCTCACGATTTGGCTGTGGTGCGTGGTCTTGCAGATCGCCTGATCGTGCTTCATCTGGGACGCATCGTGGAGCAGGGCACCGTTGAGGACATCTTCGCCGGCCCGAATCACCCATACACGCGCACCCTGATCGACTCGATCCTCGATCCTGATCCGGATGCGGTAAGTCCGGTGGATGAGGTGGAGATCGCCATGCCGACGCAGCCGCCACTGCTCGGCACAGCGTTCGCCGATCGATACCCCTCGGCCAGCGGCAACCGCCACCCCAGCACTGTGGACTTCGGTAATGGTCATCTGATCAACACTCACCTGACCCGCGCCGAGCTGCTGGCTCTTCCCCACAACAACCGGGCGAATCCTGCCCCGAGCGACTCTGCGAAGGATGTCCAATGATCTTGCGGTCCGAATACGAACATGAGGTGGTCTTTCGCCGCAATGTGGAGATTCCGATGCGCGACGGCACCTTGCTGTCAGCCAATATCTGGCTGCCAGCTGATGCTGAGCAAAACCCGGTGCCGGCGTTAGTCGAGTATCTGCCCTACCGCAAGGGGGATTGGACCTCTAACCGCGACTGGCAGCGGCACCCGTGGTACGCCGGTCATGGCTACGCGTCGCTGCGGATCGACATGCGTGGTAGCGGTGATTCGGAAGGGGTGATGCTCGATGAATACGCCCCCATCGAGCAGCAGGACGCCGTCGACGCCATCAACTGGATCGCCGCGCAGCCTTGGTGCAGTGGTAGCGCTGGCATGTTTGGTATTTCTTGGGGCGGGTTCAACGCGTTGCAGGTTGCGGCGCTGCGGCCGAAACCGTTGAAAGCGATTGTCACGGTCTGTTCCACTGATGATCGCTATGCCGACGACGTTCACTATTTCGGTGGCGGGCTACTTAGCGTCGACATGGTCTCTTGGGCCACCACAATGCTGGCATTCACCGCCAGGCCGCCGGACCCAACCCGGGTGCGGAACTGGCGTGAGTTGTGGCAAGAGCGCTTGGAGGCCATCGATCCGCTGCTGGACACTTGGCTGTCCCACCAGGAGCGAGACGATTACTGGCGTCATGGCAGCGTCTGCGAGGACTACACCCAGATCGAGGCTGCCGTACTGGCCGTGGGCGGGTGGTCTGATCCGTACCGCAATACCGTCTTTCGTCTGTTGGAGAATCTCGATGCGCCGGTTCAGGGCCTGGTGGGCCCGTGGCCCCATCAATACCCCGACATTGATAAGGGGCCTGGCCCGAATGTGGGCTTCTTGCAGGAGACGTTGGCTTGGTGGGACCACTGGCTGAAGGGCGTTGATAACGGTGTCGAGCAGCGTCCGGCATTGCGAGCTTTCCTGATCGATTCGCATGCTCCGCAAGCCTGGAGTCCAACTTACGAGGGTCGTTGGGTGGCCGAGGAGTCCTACCCCACCCCGTCGGTAGCCGACGCGGAGTTGGTCTTGGCCGACTTGGTCAGCGCGGAGCCGCGAGCTGCCGATGGTCTGGTGTGGGTGCGTTCACCGCAGCACATCGGCATGGATTCTGGCCGGTACTTTCCGTTCGGAAACAAGGCCGACCTGCCAACCGATCAGCGCGAAGAGGACGGCCGGTCGGTCACTTTCGACACGGCTCCGCTAGCCGAGCCCTATGAGATTCTTGGCTGGCCGCGGGTCGTGGCGCGGGTTACTGCCCAGGAGAACCAACTGGTCTTCGTTCGGCTGTGTGATGTGGCCCCCGATGGCACCTCAACCTTGGTGACCAGGGGTTGCCTCAACCTCGCCAAACGCGAATCGATGGCCGAGAACACTGCGGTGGTGCCTGGTGAGTCGATGGACATCGAGTTTGGGTTGACCACCATCGGATGGACCTTCCAGCCAGGTCATCGCATTCGGGTGGCGTTTTCCACCAGCTATTTCCCGTGGATGTGGCCGTTGCCAGGCACCAATGGGATTCGGCTCGAAGTGGCACACTCCTCGATCATTTTGCCGAAACGGGATGGCTCGCCCTCTTCGGTCGAGGTCGTGTTTGGCGAAGCAGAACAGAATCAGCCGCTTGGGGTGGTGTTTGATCAACCAGACGTCCCGCCGTTGGAACGACTAGTGGAGTTCGATCCGGCCGCTGGGGTTTGGCGGCTCACCAGTGAACCAAACTACGGCGGACGCCGAGAGTATCCTGACGGGCTGGTTTATGACGAGCGTGCCCAAGAGGTTTACGAGATCGCTGCTGATGATCCGCTGAGCGCTTCAGCAAGGTCGCATTGGACGATCAACATGGATCGCGAGGGATGGAAAGTTGCCATTGAAGTAACTGCCGAAATGAGTGCAACTGAGCGCAGTTTCCTCACCAAGCACACCCTGATCGCGTGGTTGAATGAGGAAGTTGTCGTTGATCGTTCATGGAACGCCGAGATTCCCCGGAGTTCGGTCTGAGTTCGCAGTAAAGGAGCAAGATGTCCGAACCGTCCTCGGCCAGCCCAAGGCCCAAGCGGAACCCACCAGCCCAGAATCGGTTCCCCGCTGAGGTGCGCCGAAAGCAGATCATTGAAGCTACCCGTTCAGTGATCGCCGAAAAGGGATTCGCTGGCATCACGATGCGCGACATGGCTCAGGCTGCGGGAATCTCGCTGGGCACCCTTAGCTACCACTTCACTGCGGTGAACGATCTCCTGGCCGAGATTTTGCGCGTCGAGACCGATGAGGTCTACGCCGAGGTAACCACCACCGCGCGGCAGCAATCGACCGGCCTCGGTGAACTAACCTTCCTAGTCGACCAGTTCCTCGCGTCAAACCCCAGGATGCGGGAGCACTGGTTGCTGTGGCTGAACTTTTGGGCGATTTCCTTGGTCAAACCTGAATACGCCAATTGGCAAAGGTCGGTGTATCGGCAGTGGCACCGGCAGGTGGAGACCGCGATCAAACGCGGTGTAGCCGATGGCAGTGTGAGCTCCGATGATCCGTATGACGATGCAGTCGCATTTGCTGCCATGCTGGACGGCTTGGTCGTGCAGACCTATATGCCCGGAAGCCGAGTCACGCCGAAGCGCGCCAGGGCGCTATTGACCAGACACGTTAATTCGATGGCCGCTGGGAAATGCTGAGTGGCCGTTGAACTCGTTGGCCAGCGAAGCTGATTCGGCGAAAGTAAATCGCGCTGCCCAACTTTGTGTTGGCGGTTGCTGACTGGTTCGGGTAACGGCGGTCTGCGGTGGTTGTGCGGCGCGTACCTTCTCGGATCAGATTCGGGTCGCAGGGGTGCCAAAAGGCCGCATTTGTGGCAAAAATCGGCCAAAGTGTCCCCGTTTGGGGGACAGCCATTCACTGATTAGCTGCGCTAATGTCGCCGTAATGGACGGCAGACTCCCCCTCTACCCCCTGCCGAAGATCGAAATGAATACTCTCCCCCGTCGAGCTTTGCTCGAACCGTATGCAACTTCATCTCATTCGTCTGCGACTGCCTCGTCGGATCACACTGTCTTTTCTGGTTCAACCTGGCATGCAGTTTCTGGTGGCACCCAATTCGCGGAGGCCGCCTCACGGCATCAGCCCAGGCGGCTCCTGCAGTAGCAGATTCGGCTCTGCCCCGATCTGGTCGGCCTTGTTGAGGCGGCGTTGCCTCAAAGAAGTGTTGGGTCACACCAGTGTTGCTTAGCCCCGGCTCTCGTTGATCAGCTAGGACGCTGAAGTCCTTGCTCGATGGACGCTGTGCCGGTACGTCCGCGCAGCGGGACTCGCCCAACGTTAGGCGAGTCGCGCAGCGGACCAGAGTGACCATCAGTGTTGCTGGCGCTCGGTCGGTGGATGGGGACGCTAGTGGGGACGGTTCCGCACGGTGTGGTGCAAGACGGAACCGTCCCCATTCTGGCTGAGGGTTGCATGGCACTGCCAAGTGGGCGCAGCGGCGGCAATGGAATACATGCACAGGCATGCAATGTTGAGCAAGGTATGACTACCAATTCGTCAGGGATGCAGTTCGGCATCTTCTCGGTGAGTGACATCTCCCGTAACCCGGTAACCGGGCAAACGCCAAGCGAGGCCGAGCGGATCGAGGGCATGATCCAGATCGCCCAGCGCGCCGATGAGGTCGGCTTGGACGTCTTCGCAATCGGTGAGCATCACAATCCCCCATTCTTTTCTTCCTCGCCGACCACCTTGTTGGCAGCCATCGCGGCGACCACCAAGCAGATCGTGGTGAGCACCGCAACCACACTCATCACAACCAATGACCCGGTGAAGATCGCCGAGGACTACGCGATGCTGCAACATGTCGCAAAAGGCCGGATGGATCTGATGCTTGGCCGTGGCAACACGGTGCCGGTCTATCCGTGGTTCGGTAAAGACATCAGCCAGGGTCTGCCCCTGGCGTTGGAGAACTACAACTTGTTGCACCAGTTGTGGAGTGAAGATGTCGTCGATTGGGAAGGCAGCTTCCGCACCCCACTTCAGGGGTTCACCTCAACGCCACGCCCCCTCGATGATGTGGCGCCGTTTATCTGGCACGGCTCGATTCGCACCCCAGAGATCGCCGAACAGGCCGCCTACTACGGCAACGGCTATTTCGCGAACAACATTTTGGCGCCGAGCTTCCACTTCAAGCCGCTGGTCGATTTCTATCGGCAACGCTTCGAGCATTACGGCCATGGCACCAAGGAGCAGGCGATCGTGGGCTTGGGTGGCCAGGCTTTCATCGGACGCACTTCACAGGGCGCCCGCGACCAGTACCGTCCCTACTTTGAAGGCAGTCCGATCTACGGCCACGCCTACAGCTTGGACGACTACATTGCCCAGACTCCTACCAGCGTTGGCAGCGTGCAGGAAGTCATCGACAAGACGCTGACCTTCCAAGAGGGTTTCGGTGACTATCAACGCCAGTTGTGGAATCTGGACGCAGCCGGTTTGCCGCTGGAGATGGTGCTCGAACAAGTCGAGATTCTGGGAACCGAAGTTGTACCAGTCTTGCGCCGCGAGCTGGCCAGCCGTCGCTCCCCCGGTGCTGCTGACGCTCCGACCCACGCGAGCCGGGTTTTGGCGAAGTACGGCGATGCTGCGGCCAGGCAACCGCGGCCCAACCCGAACCGTGGTGGCAACGTCACCGGAACCTCGCCCTATCAAGACAGCGATGCGGCCTACCGGGTGGATTACCCGGAGGTGTTCTGATGTCTTCGGTGAACCAGCGCGCCGGTTCGCGCACCAAACGCGCTGTGGACGCCTGGGAAGCGCTGTTTAGGGCACAGGCGCTGATTAGTCGTGAGCTGAATCAAGCCAACACCTGGTTGGAAGTGAGTGCCAGCGAATATGGCGTGCTTTTTGAGTTGACCCGCTGGCCCAGCGGGGCTCGGCTGTGTGACCTGCAAGCCGATGAATTGCTGTCCCAGCCTGGGCTTTCCCGCCTGGTAGCCCGCCTTGAGCGCCGAGGTCTGATCGCCCGGGCTAACGACCCCGAAGACCGGCGGGCGGTGCGACTTCAACTCACCACTGCCGGCCGCGAGGTGCAGCGGCGGGTTGGTTTGCTACACGCCCGCGAGATCGTCGCCTTGGTGCGGCTGCCCGATGACCAACTCGAACAGCTGCGCCAACTGTGCGTCCAACTTGCCGAGCAAGTAGGTGTCGATCAAGCCAACGATCAAAGGACGACATCATGAGCTATACAGCCCAGCGTCAGGCCTCGATTGTGGTCATCGCAGCGGGGGTGAGTGATCCGTCCTCGACCCAGATGCTCGCCGACCGCATCGCGACCAAGAGCGTTGAAGCTTTGGCGGGCCTGGGTGTGGCCGCGATGGTGACGGTCGTACCGGTGGCCTCGCTGGCTGGTGATGTGGTTACCGCAACTGTCGGTGGGCTGCGCAGTGCAGAGCTCAATGCAGCGATCGAAGCCATAGCTTCGGCCGATGCGATAGTCGCAGCCACGCCGGTCTACAAGGCCGGGTTGAGCGGGCTGTTCAAGTCATTCATCGACATTCTCGACAACGACATCATGATCGCCAAGCCGGTGGTTCTTGCCGTAACGGCGGGCAGTCCGCGCCATGCGCTGGTAGTTGAGGATCAGCTTCGTCCGCTGTTTGCCTATCTGCGCGCGCTCGCCGTACCCACCGCAATCGCGGCCACCCCCGAGGACTGGGCTCAACCCGATCTGGGCGTGCGCATCGCGCGGGCCGCGACTGAGTTGGCTCACATCGTCAACTCAGGTCTGGCTGGGGCGATCGCCGATGCGACTTGGGCAGATCATCGCCACGAGTACGCCGGGGTCGCCACCCGTTCTGCTGATGGTGCAATCAACCTCGAATCGTCGCTGATGAAGCTCGCCGCTGGTGGAACGCTAACGAAGCCTGCCTGAGCGGAATGTCGCCGGGTGGGCGATCTTCAAGCGTGGCGTCAGAGCCACCCGGATTGGCTGGCATGCTTGGTGCGTGTTTTCTGATGCTACCGGCGCCAAATCCAGCAGTGCCGCGATCCTCCTGACTCCCAGCGCAGACCTTGGCGGGGTTGCGCGACGCAGCTATCACGTTGGATTGGTCCTGTTGTTTCTGGGGGTCTTGGCGCTGGCGCTAATCGGGATCGGCGTTCCGCTGCCGTGGATGGACGAATCGGCCACCATGCTCGCGCTGCGCAGATCCTGGCAGGGAATATTCGAGCTGCTCGGCGGCGCAGATGCACCCCTGGTGCCCTACTACCTGGTTGCCAAAGCCTGGATTTCAGTACTCGGCTGGTTGCCTCCGCTAGTCGCCGTTCGAGGCCTCTCCGCGGTGGCCGCTGCTGGCACTGTGGCAGTGCTCTATGCATTGACCGCGCGGCGAGCCGGGCTCGCCCCGGCTGTCTTGGCTGCTGGCTTCTTGGTGGCTATGCCCGGCTTTATGCGTTACGCCCAGGAAGCTCGGCCGTACGCGCTGCTGGGCCTTTTCACTGCCGCCAGCTGGCTGGCCTGGGACGCCTGGCATCAGGGGTTGGTGCGCAACGTGGCGTCCCGGCGTCCGCCGATACCGGTGGCCTATCTAGGCACGCTGATTGGCGGGCCACTGATGCAGCTATTCGCATTCCTCCAGTGGCCAGCTCAACTCGTAGCTGATCTGACCTCACCGGGGCTCGACCGTCGAGACAGACTTCGACGCGCGTTCGGCAGTGGTTTAGTCATGGCCGTAGCTGCAGTCTTGGTGGCGATTCCGGCGTGGCTCGCGGCCACAAATGGAACCGGGACGCGCCTTGTGGCCTCCCGCAGGTTGATTCTCGAGCGGCTGGTGAGAACGGTTTCAGGCCGCCCCGAACTTTGGTCGGTGGGCATCGTTGTCGTGATGGCCGCGCTGGCAGTCTTCATCTGGGCGTTTCAGCGTGGGCGCCTGGCCCGGTATCCAGACCTGACGCGGGTGGCCACCATCTGGTTGGCAGTGCCGCTGGTTTTGGCGCTCGGGCTGGTATTGGTGCGAGGAAACCTCTCGCAGATTCGCTATTTTCAGCCGATGTTGGCCCCACTGGCACTGCTGGCAGCGTTGGGCTGCGTGGCGCTGGCGGACCTCGTCGGCAGGATGCTCATCGCTGGCAAGAGACTCAGCTATTCAGCCATAGTGTCGCTTGCTGGGCTGGCATTGGTTGCTCCGCTGGTGGCGCAGGCCAGCCTGTGGATGCCGATGCAGCTTCAGATTCGCGCGATCAGTGGTCATGACGCGGGCTTTTCTTCAGTATTGGTCATGGTCAACACGAAGCTGGCTGCCCAGCCAGGGCAGTCGGTGTTGGCGACACAGGACACTCGGGCCGCCCAGGTCCTGGCTCAACACCCTGAAATGATCGACAACAACCCGTTCTATGTGGTTCCTCAAAGTGGCGCCGAGATCTGGCCACAGTTGCGTACGTCTGCGGAGATCGAGAAGTCTCTGGCTGGCGAGCAGCGAGCGATCTGGATGACCGACAAGGCCCGGAGTTCGCCGACTCAGCCAAAGATCCCTGCGGAGTTCGCGAAGGCCGGATTCACCTCGGTGACCGCAGCTCGCATCGGGGACTGGTGGGTGGTCGAGCTTCGGCGTTAATCGCCAAGGCATCCCATGGGCACACCGCAAACCTAAGGTCACCTTCTGGAGCCCATTCAGAGTACTAACCTGCGGGCAGAGGCAACCAGCGGCTACTGGAGTGACGGCAAGTCGTAGGAGGCGGCCCGGTTTAGGAATTGGTTTCGCCAAAGCAGGTTCCGAGCCGCCTCAGGAAGCCGGGCTCGATCTGCTGCTTCAACCCAGTTGTGCTCGATCGTGGTGATAATCCGGTCCACAATCCCGCGGGCGGCAGCCCTGGTCAGGTCGTAGACGGCGGCCTGGCTGATGAGCGCGGCGAAGTTGCTGTTCTTTTCCCCGTGTCGACCGAATGGGATCGCCTGGGTTGATGTGTCGCCACTGCGGGCGCAAGGGCTCAGGTCGAATGCTGGCGTGAGCTGCAACTGGTGGCCGTCCCAAAAAGCCGCATGGTTGCGGAGGTGGTCGTCGCTGTTTGAGATGGCGATGTTGAAAGCGATTCGCGCGAACAATGCCGCGCCGGTGCCCGGCCGGCCGTCCCCGCGGACTCGGAGCACGTCTAGAAGGTCTGGATAGCTGCCGTATCTGGCCGCCATTTCGCCCAGCCCCAGCATGGTGAGTCCGGACACTGCCAGCCGACGGCCACCGGCTGGCGTGCGGTCGAACCGTTCGATCAACAGGACGTCTTTGCCGAGGGCGTGTTCCATTCGAAATTCGGGCACCTCGATGCCGGCAAGGCGAGCCAGATGGATGGCCGCAGCCTCGGCTCCCACCGCCGGGAATGTGTCGGTGGAGGTCGTGAACTTCGCAAGGTATTGGATTTGGCCCTCGGTGATGGTCGCCTTGGGGCGGGCACCACCCATCACGGTGCCACTTAGCGCGGCGGCATGCAGTTCGGCTGGTAGCGGCAGGCCCGCTTCGACAAGATCGGAGGCATGTATCAGGTCATCCAGGCTGGCGCTGTGCTCGCGCGGCACATAGCTGACGGGGTTGTCTTGGAAGTCGATGGCCCCGAAGCGGTTGGATCCAGATTGCGTCAGATAGGTGGCTTCGGTCAGGTCGTCGGTTTCGGCATCCCCTCCCCTGTTGCCGGTCAGCTGGTTCAGGATGACGCGTCGGCCCCAGGCGTCCGGAGAAGCATCCCGGATGGGCGCCGGCATATGGAGGTCCTCGAAGGGGCCGATCGGTTCTTTGCTGAGCGGCATGGCCGGTTCGTACAGACTGATCGCGTCGGGGCGGTCCAGATAGCGGTTGCCGTAGCGGAACCACAGGTCGTTGCGACCGCGTTGCTCCAGCGCCCCGACCGGGATTGGTGAGGTCGCTCTCGGTAGCCATGCCCACACATAGATGGGGCTAGAAGTCGTAGTCGGCATTGTCAACCTTTCGGTGGCGCACTCGGCTGGGGACCAGCGCAAGCCGTTCCTCGCCGGTCCGGCGGATCCTTGCCAGGGTTGCCGGGTCGTCGATGCCGAATAGGGGTACGCCCGCAGTGACAGCCGCGTTAAACACGTTCCCGATGGAACTGGTGGGCATGCCTGCCTCGATCCGGCTCAGCGTGTTGACGGTGATGCCGGCGCGGGTAGCGAGTTCTTCGGCGGTCCAGTTTCGTTCGCGGCGGGCAAGCTGGATCTGCTGGCCCAGCACGAGTGCCGCATCTCTGGCTGCGGGCTGCATGTCGATGCGTTGGCGACCCATGTCAACCTCCTATAGTTCGAGACTAAAGCCACTTTACTCCCAATCTATTGAGACCACCTAGAATCTGGAGGGTCCGGCGCGGCGGGAACGGCTACTCGCGCGAAAGCCGTGACCGCAGCTATGACCTCTCGAACACTGGCCGCATCAAGGTTCTCGCGTTCGAAGATTGGCTGATCCGGCCACTCTCGAACCCATGATCGTACGGATTGGCCATCGACATTGGGAAAGGTGTTGAAGCCCCTCTATTGAAGGGAATTGGATTCTCCGAGTTCGGCGTCGAGTTGCTGTGCCCAGTCTTCGCCAGCGAGGTTCGCCGCCACGAGAGCGTCTCGCCAGTCGCAGTTGAGCAAAGCCACGCTCGCATCGAATCTCTGGACTAATCCCTGGGCGGTGAGCACGCATGCTGCTTGGAGCCGTTCGTGATCTTGGTGAGCGCTGAGGGCAGCAGATTCGGGGATCAGTTTCAGGCGCTCGAGTACGGCTGCGGAGTCAGCACCAAAGTCTTGAATCACTCGCCGTCGCAACCTAGGTGATGGTGTGGCCATGGAGGCATTCTTTCGAGTTCGCTGGAAGTTGGGCTAGAAAAAGGGCGAAAACCCTCGCTTGTTGAGGGTTGGAATCTGCTTCAGATTGCGACCACGTCCACGAGTTCCTCCAGGCCTGCGAAGTCGTCGATGGTGCGGGTGTAGAGCCGTGCGTTATGGGCGTGGGCAGTTGCAGCGATCAGAAGACCCATCGCGCGACGTCGGGGTTGCCGTCCCGATTCAGCTACGGCCGACGCGAGCCGTCCGTAGCTGATGGCAACTGCTTCGTCGACCGGCAGAGCATCGAAGTGCTTTTGGAGAATGCTGAGGCGGCGCAGCCGTTCGGCGCGTACGGCTGGTGTCTTTGCGATTAGTACCCCGAATTGGAGCTCGGCCAGGGTGATTGCGCTGATCGCGAGCACCCCCGGGATCGGTGCGACATCTGCGGCGATGATCACACTGGTGTCTAGGAGTGCACGTTCGGGCAGGGGTGCGTCGTTCATGACTTGCCCCACGGGTCACGCAGGTCGTGGTCGAGCAACTCGTGGTCGTGTTCCCAATCAGCGTCTGCGGGTCCCTGAAATAGGTCGGCAATTTGGTCCCATTGCCGCCACTGGCCCGGGTTTGCTGGGAGTAGTCGCGCACTGGGTCGCCCCGAGACAGTGATGGTGATCTCTTCCCCAGCTTGGGCGCGACGCACTAGGTCAGAAGCATCCTGGCGTAGCTCTCTGAGTCCAACATTTTCCATAGACTCAGGGTAGCACCTGTGCTACACGGGCTTGGTGGTCAACGTCCCGGCCCAACATCAGCCAGAACGCGAGCTGAAATGGCTTTTGCTGGCTGGAATCCGCTGGGCGTTCAACCATGCGGTGGTTGTTTGCAGTGTGCCTAACGGTGTTGTACAGCATTCTGGCCGTGGTCAGTGACCTCGGCGATCGCTGGGTGCACGGATCTTTTAGCACCCGAAAGTGGTGTTGGTGCGCCAGCCAAGAGGTTTGGGATCGCTCTCTATCCGGATACTGAGCCAACTACCCACGGCTGGGGGCTACAGATATCGTCTCGGGAATGAATAGAGGCTCGCGCCAAGTGCGTTATAGTGCCTTGTCGGTTCTGACATTAATGGCGCTGGCTTTAGTGGGCTGCGCTAGTGGGCAGGTTTCGCCTGGGGCTTCTGAATCGACGCGGTCGGCGTCGGTCAAGATGGTCGAACTCCATCAGAACGGAATTGGGCAATTCGAGTTTGGCGCGCCCGAGGCGGCTGTTCTCGCCTATCTCGCACCGATTTTGGGCAAACCTGAAGTGCACGGCAGCGCTGCTGGCGGATGTGAGGGGGCCGGATCGGGCTATCAGTCCTACGCCGAGTTCGATCACCTGACCGTGCGCTTTGCCGCGGAGGACGATTCATCGAAGTCATCGCGAACCATGGAATCCTGGGAGGCTGAGCTGACTAGCGCCCAGGAAGGGCGGTTGCGGCTGGCCTCAGCAATTCCCTTCGGAATGTCTTTGACGCAACTCAAAGCTAAGTATCCAGATGGTGACGGGCTCGAACACATGAACGCTTGGGCCGCGGAAGGGGTGTGGCTGGTACCCCCAGAAGAAGCCGGTGGCGCCGAGATAATTCATGCCGGTGATCTTGACTGGTGCACCTAAGCCGCCGCGACGGGATCTTGGCTGAACGCTACCGACATGCCTGCGATTCGGGCATGAAGAAGCCCCTGCGAAAGGGGTTAAACTCCCAGTCGCAGGGGCTTTCAATGGTCGGGCTGACAGGATTTGAACCTGCGACCCCTTGACCCCCAGTCAAGTGCGCTACCAAGCTGCGCTACAGCCCGCTTTTCAGTTGTCGAGTCGTCTCCGGCCCGGCTGGAGACTCTACTACGAAACTGCAGGTGGTTCCGCATCGACGCCCGGGGGCGGCCAAGCGGCCTAGGCTGGTGCCGAACAGGAGGCATCAATGAAGATCAAAGAAGCTGCTGAACAGTTCCTAGCCTGCAAACGCATCGCCGTCACCGGGGTCTCTCGAGAGCCAGCCGGACACGGTAGTAACGCGGTGTTCGACCGGCTCGTCCAACGCGGGTACGAAGTGTTCCCAATCAACCCGAACGCCGAGACCATCGGTGAGCATCAATCCTTCCCCACCTTGGCCGCAGTGCCAGGCGGAGTCGAAGCGGTGGTCATTGGCACCCGTCCCGAACACGCGCTGGGCACAGTCGAAGAGGCTGCCGAGCTGGGCATCAAACAGGTGTGGATGCATCGTTCAATGGACGCTGGCAGTGTCTCCCCCGCCGCGGTGGCGTTTGGACGTGAACATGGCATGACCGTGATTGACGGTGGCTGCCCGTTGATGTTTGGCCAAGCCGCCGATGGCTTTCACAAGGTGATGTGTCCGATCCTGAAGCTGACTGGTGCGGTGCCTCGCACGGTCTGAATCAACCGAAGGTGACTAAGACAGCATTTCGCTGCCGCATTTTGCGCCACCAATTCGCCGGTAGTCGCCTAGATTGGACCCATGTTGGAACCCACTCCTTTACTTAGGCCGAGTCCGATGGACCTTGGCGGCATCTTCTCCGGCACTTTCACGATTTTGAAGAAACGCTGGGGGCTGATGATTGGCATCGCCCTGATGCCAATCGTTGGGTTTGTGGTCGTGTTGCTCGCGTCCATTCTGCTCGCTGTAGTTGGTGTGCTCACGGCTGTCCGAGACGGCTGGAGCTCGCCGATACCGGTGGTGAGCGCGGTGGTGATATTGGTCTTGATGCTCGCCTTCCCACTGCTGCAATACAAGGGGCTAGGCATGGTGGTCCAGGCCACCTACGAGACTGCCCAAGGCGTGAAAACATCATTCGGCGCCGTCTGGCATAACACCAAAGGGTTCGTGCCCAGGTCGATTTCGTACTACCTGATCATGGCTGGGATCGGCCTAGCAGTCATGGCTCCATTCGTGGTGGGCCTATTTTTCATTCTCAGGTCAATCAATCCAAATGACGTGGGTTCGATTTTTGCCGCGGTGGTCGGTTTGTTCTTCTTGTCGACGGTGCTGCCGTTGATCCTGTTGCCGGTGTTGTTGTGGCTCAGCATCAAGATGATCTATGTGATCCCGGTGATCGCCGTCGAGAGGGTCGGCGGCATTGCCGCTGTGAAACGCTCCTGGGCTCTAACTAACGGTGCATTTTGGCGAACCTTCGGTTACTACTTTGTGGGCTCGCTGGCGATCAACGCGGTACTGGAAGTTGTCAGCTTGGTGAGCAACATCGTGCTGTTCCCGTTGTCCTATCAGCTTCAGACTGCACACACTCAGGAGCAGGCGACAGCAGCCTTACTTGCGATGCTGCCGCTATTGATTGTGGTGTTCTTGCTGACGCTGGCGGTCTCGCTGCTAACCCTGCCGACCGTGTGGATCTACATCTCGTGCATGTATCTCGACCAGGTGCGTCGCGATGAACTCCCACCGGTGGTTCGAGTGAATCCCTACGCTCCCGGTTACGGGTACCCGCCAAACCAGTACCCGCCAAACCAGTACCCGCCAAACCAGAACGCGCCGATGGGAGCCCCCGGCTACCCGCCACCAGCGCCGAACGCACCCATGTATCCGATACCGACGACAATGCCAGGCGTTGACGACACCGGTGCCGAACCGATGGATCGGCCTGCGAGCCAGCCGTAGGACGGTCGCAGTTAGCGGTTCTTGCGCTTCTCTCTGGCGCGCACCTCAACATGCACCGGTGAACCGCTGAAGCCGAAGTCTTCGCGCAGCCGCCGCTCCACGAAACGGACGTACTGCGGGTCGAACTGACCCGAGGTGAACAGCGCGAAGGTGGGCGGGCAGTTGTGTGCCTGGGTGCCGAACAGAATTCGAGGCTGCTTGCCGCTGCGCACCGGATGCGGATGTGCGGCAGCAAGTCGGCCTAGGAACGCATTGAGTTTGCCGGTGGAAATCCGGGTCTCCCAACCTTCGAGGGCCTGTTCAATCGCCACCGACAGCTTGTCGACGTTCCGGCCGGTCAAAGCAGAGATGTTCACGCTCGGTGCCCAAGCAAAGGCGCGAATGTCTTGCTCGATCTCACGGTTGAGATAATGGCGGCGTTCTTCGTCGGTGAGGTCCCACTTGTTGTAGGCGATCACCAATGCCTTGCCCGCTTCCTCGACCATGGTCAGCACCCGCAAATCCTGGTCAGCGATCGTGTCGGATGCGTCCAGCACGACTACGCAAACCTCAGCCCGCTCAATCGCAGACTGGGTGCGCAACGACGCGTAGTACTCGTGCCCACTGGCTTCTTTGACCCGGCGGCGCAGCCCGGCCGTATCAATAAAGCGGTAGGTGACACCACCGACAGCCACCAACTCATCAACCGGGTCAACCGTGGTGCCAGCGGCGTTGTCGACCACTGCGCGATTCGACTTGGCGACCTTATTCAGCAGCGAGGACTTCCCCACATTCGGACGCCC
>DHWU01000062.1:0-460 GCA_002413345.1 Propionibacteriaceae bacterium UBA5174
AAGTTCTCCACCTACGCCACTTGGTGGATCAAGCAGGCGATCACTCGCGCCATGGCTGATCAGGCGCGCACCATTCGGATTCCGGTCCACATGGTCGAGGTAATCAACAAGCTTGCTCGCGTTCAGCGGCAGATGCTCCAGGACCTGGGCCGCGAACCAACTCCGGAGGAGTTGGCCAAGGAACTCGATATGACCCCAGAGAAGGTCGTCGAGGTGCAGAAGTACGGTCGTGAGCCGATCTCGCTGCATACCCCGCTGGGTGAAGATGGCGACTCTGAGTTCGGTGACCTGATTGAAGATTCTGAGGCAGTGGTTCCGGCCGAAGCGGTCAACTTCACTTTGCTGCAGGAGCAGCTCCATGACGTACTCGACACTTTGAGTGAGCGCGAAGCTGGTGTGGTCAGCATGCGCTTCGGGCTAACCGATGGCCAGCCCAAGACGCTGGACGAGATCGGCAAGG
>DHWU01000062.1:697-21434 GCA_002413345.1 Propionibacteriaceae bacterium UBA5174
AGACGCTGGACGAGATCGGCAAGGTTTACGGCGTGACCCGTGAACGGATCCGCCAGATTGAGTCCAAGACGATGAGCAAACTGCGGCACCCGTCGCGCTCACAGGTTTTGCGCGACTACCTCGACTGAGGTCGGACTAGGTAGAAGCGAGAACGCTGTAGCGAGATCAATACCTAAATCACATGGTCTGACCCCTGTGTGTGAGCTAGGTTCACTCCATGGTGGGTGTAGAGAGTTCTGCGGAATCGGTTCCTACTGAGTCGCTGGTTGAACTTGTCGACGTAAATAAACACTTCGGCACGCTGCACGTGCTTAACGACATAAATCTGAGCGTTCACCGTGGCGAAGTAGTGGTGATCTTGGGGCCGTCTGGCTCGGGAAAGTCCACCTTGTGCCGAGTTGTAAATCGCCTCGAGATAATTGACTCCGGTGTTATCAGGATCGACGGCGTGCCGCTACCGGCCGAAGGTCGGGCGTTGGCGCAGCTGCGCTCTGACGTTGGCATGGTATTTCAGTCGTTCAACCTGTTTGCGCATAAGACGGTGCTGCAAAACGTCACCTTGGGCCCAATTAAAGTACGCAAATTGAAGCCAGCGGTGGCCGATAAACGGGCCATGGACTTGCTGACCAGAGTTGGCGTGGCTGACCAGGCAGACAAGTATCCCGCCCAGCTGTCTGGGGGCCAGCAGCAGCGAGTGGCGATCGCCCGGGCCCTGGCAATGGATCCAAAGGTGATCCTGTTTGACGAACCGACCTCAGCCCTGGATCCAGAGATGGTCAACGAGGTCCTGGATGTGATGGTGACGCTGGCGAAAGCTGGCATGACCATGATCGTGGTTACTCACGAGATGGGATTCGCCCATCGGGCTGCAGATCGAGTGGTCTTCATGGCCGACGGTCAGATTGTGGAACAGAACACCCCTGAACAGTTCTTCACCAACCCCAAGACCGATCGAGCAAAGGACTTCCTGGGCAAGATCCTCACCCACTGATTTACGCAGATTCACTACAAGGAGGAGAAGAGATGAAGTATGGAAAACGGCTCCTGGCTCTAGCTGGAGTACTGGCGCTGGCTGCAGCGACCGGTTGCACCTCCGCTGCCCCGTCTGGTGGCAAAGTGCTAATCGGCATCAAGTTTGATCAGCCAGGGCTGGGTCTTCAGGACAACGGCACGTACAAGGGCTTCGATGTTGAGGTCGCCACCTACGTTGCCAAAGACCTCGGTTATACCGATATTCAGTTTGTGCAGACAGTCTCGGCTCAGCGCGAGACCATGCTGCAGTCTGACCAGGTGAAGATGATTTTCGCGACCTACTCGATCACCGATGAGCGAAAGAAGAAGGTGTCTTTCGCTGGCCCCTACTTCATCGCTGGGCAGGATCTGCTGGTGAGTGCCAGCAACACTGATATCACCGGGCCGGAAAGTCTGAACGGCAAGACGCTTTGCTCAGTGAAGGGATCCACTTCGGCAGCGACTGCGAAGGATAAGTTCGCCAATCAGGCGCAGACCAAGGATTACGACACCTACTCAAAGTGTGTGGATGCGCTGGCCTCTGGCAGTGTGGATGCGGTCACTACCGACAATGTGATCCTGGCTGGATATGCCGCCCAGCCCGCCTTTGCAGGCAAGTTCAGGCTTGTCGGTAAGACTTTCAGCACCGAGCAGTACGGCGTTGGAATCAAGAAGGGTGACACTGCGTTGTGCACCAAGATTAACTCGGCGTTGACCAAGATGGTTGCCGACGGCTCTTGGCAGAAGGCCCTCGACAACACTGTTGGAGCTTCAGGATTTAAGGCCGACACAGCGGTTAACCCGCCGACGCTGGCTGCTTGCAGCTAATAGACGGTCCGAACGCTGGTGGCTCTGGTTGCGGCCAGGGCCGCCAGCGGTTCAACGAAGAAAGGGTGTCGATGTCAGAGTTGGGCACGCTCTTTGCCGAGTATGACGTTTTGGGCGCATTTTGGGTGACCATTCAATTGACTCTTTGGGGGGCGATTGGTTCGCTGCTAATCGGTACGGTGGTGGCCATTTGCCGGGTCTCTCCAGTCGGTGTGCTGCAAAGGTTCGGCGCGGCTTACGTGACTTTAGTGCGCAACACCCCGCTGACGCTGATCGTCGCCTTCTGTTCGCTCGGGTTGGCTGACACGCTGAGGGTCAACCTTGCCAACCCCGATTCCAACACCTTCATCGTCAACAACGGCTTCAGATGGGGTGTGGTTGCGATCGCGGTCTACCACGCATCGTTCGTGGCCGAGTCAATCCGCAGCGGGATCAATACAGTGCCCCCCGGGCAGGCCGAAGCGGCCAGAGCCATCGGGCTGGGGTTTTTGCCAACGCTGCGGCACGTGGTGCTGCCACAAGCCTTCCGGGGCGCGATCGCTCCACTTGGCAATACCTTGATTGCTCTGACCAAGAACACGACCGTGGTGGCGACGGTCGGCGTAGCCGAGGCCGCTTACCTGATGAGCAACATGATCGAGTTCAACTCGTCGCTGCTGTATTGGATCTTCGCCATTATGGCGACTGGGTTCGTGATTCTGACCTTGCCGATGGGGCTGGTCTTCACCTGGCTTTCCAACAAGTTGGCGGTGAATCGATGAGCCAACCATCGGTGCTATTCGACGCTCCTGGGCCGAGGGCGCGCGCGGTCCATGCAGTAATCGGCGTTTTTGGAATCGTAGGCATTTTGGGGCTGGCGGCACTGGTCTTGGTTGGCTTGGCGAACCCCAAGAACAACCAACTTGACCCAGCCAAGTGGCTGCCGTTCCTGTCGCCAAACGCCTGGATCTACTATCTGTTGCCCGGTCTGGAAGGAACCCTGGTAGCCGCCGGAATCTCGGTGGTGTTGGCCGCGGTGCTCGGGCTACTACTTGGTCTGGGAAGGCTCTCCCAGCATGTCGTGATCCGGGTGGTCAGCGGTGCGTTCGTGGAGTTCTTCCGATCGGTGCCAGTGCTGATGATGATGCTTTTCGCCTACTACCTTGGGCTGTTCGCGCTAGAGATTTCTGGGCCGATCTTGCCCCTATTCGGCGTGGTCGCCGGGCTGACGATCTACAACTCCTGTGTGCTAGCCGAATTGGTACGAGCTGGAGTGAAGTCGCTGCCTGCTGGTCAGCGAGAGTCAGGATTAGCTATTGGCCTGACCCAGTTCCAGACTCTGACCACGATTCTGTTACCGCAGGCGATCACCGCGATGCTGCCTTCCATGCTGAGTCAGCTGGTGGTGATTTTGAAGGACTCCGCCCTCGGCTCGATGATCGGGTACTCCGAGTTGTTGCGGGAGGGCGCCACCTTCTCCGCGGCGAATGCCAACACCATCCCGACTCTGATCGTTTTGGCAGCCATCTTCATCGTGTTGAACTACAGCCTCACCAAGGTAGCCAGTGTGGTGGAACTTCGACTGCGTCGAGGTCCGAAGTCGATCGCGATTCAGCCGCTCAGTGCGGGTTTTGTACCAGCGCCAGCCGCCGAGCCAGAGTTGGCCGAATCGATTCTGCCACCGCCTGACCCCAGGCCTGGACGGCACAGGAGTTGAGGCTCAAGCTGGCCTAAAGCCGTGCACTTTTGCCAGGAAAGCCAGCGACTCTTCGGCCACGGCAATGATGGTTTCGGCCTGGCGAAAGCCGTGGCCCTCGCCAGTGAAGAGCCGTAGCCGCACTGGTAGACCTTTGGCTTTGACGGCGGCGGCCATTGATTCAGCTTGGTCGGGTGGCACCACTTTGTCTTCGCTGCCTTGGAGAATCAGCATTGGGCAGCTGAGCTGATCAAGGTGATAGATCGGCGAGCGGTCCAGATAGACCTGTCGCTGCTGCGGGTAAGGCGCGACCAGCCGATCAAGATAACGAGATTCGAACTTGTGAGTGCCGACGACCAGAGCTTCGAGATCTCCGATGCCGTAAAGGCTGATCCCGGCGGCGAACACTTCAGTGCTGGTCAGCGCCGCCAAGGTGGTGAAGCCGCCAGCCGAACCGCCACGAATACTCAGCCTGGCCGGGTCGGCGCGTCCGGCAGCAACCAGGGCTATTCCGGCCGCTGCGCAGTCCCGGACATCGCTCAGCCCCCAGTTCCCGGCCAGACGTTCCCGATAAGCGCGGCCATAGCCGGTCGATCCGGAGTAGTTGACGTCCACGATGCCGATTCCTCGGGATGTCCAATACTGGACGGCGAGGCGGAAATCTGGCCCAGAAAACGATGTTGGTCCGCCATGACTCCAGACCTGAACCGGCGGCAATTCGCCTGCTGGTGCAGCGCAATCTGGGTTGGTTGGCTGGTAGTACCAGGCGTGTACTGGTCCGTCGGGGGAGTCCCAAGTGAGAGCTTCAGCTCGGGACACCGCAGCTGGATCAAGATCTACCGCGGACGCTCGGCGCAATGGTGTGGTTTTGCCAGTGGCCCAATCGAAGACCACCAATTCGCCTGGGCGATCCGCAAAACCGAACAGCGCCACACAGGTCGGCCCGGTGCCGGTGACCTCGGCGCTGACCGCGTCGCTTGCCACGGTGACCAGTTCGCTTTCGGCACGGCTGAAGCTGAGCAGGCCAAGCTTGCTGAAGCCGTCATCAAACCAGGTGCAGCCAATGGTGGTGGCATCGATGATGGCGTACGGCACTGGAGTGAGCACCCACAGCGGTCCGCAGAAGTCGTAGGGGAGAGCAAGGAGGGTACGGGTGGACTCCCCGTCCCAGCGTCGAAAGTTCCAATAGCCGCTGGCATCGGACAGGTAGATCAGGGCGCCATCGGGGGCCCACGCCGGGTAGAGCGCTGAGACGCCGGCGGACGCTTCGATCTCGAGCCGGGTGGTCGGATCAGCCAAGGGTGCGGTGACGATGGCGGACTGGTCCCAGGGCATGTCTGGCAAGTCCCATTCGCACCAGGCCAAACGTCCGTCGGAACTCAAACTGGGGTGGGCGTAGAAATCGCGGCCAGCCACCAGCACCTGGCCGCCGTCCGCATTGTCGCTGTCGAGGTTCAGCGCCACGATCGTTTGTTCGCCAAGCCCACCGCCTCGACGATCCTCGCGAACCGCCAGCAGCAGCCGGCGTGTCGGATCCAAGGCCAAGCTGGCAAAGAACAGCCCGTCGCCGGGTGCGATCTGTCGGGTGTGGCCGTGCTCAATCAGGTGAACGGATCCGTCCGGCCAACTGCAGTAGGCGACTAGTCCGCCCCGCGCCGTCCAATCGCCGCCGCCATACTCGTTGACGCCGGTACGGACGTTCGCCTGTGGGGTTAGCTCGGTGATCACTGCGGTGGCGTCAAGATGCCACAGACTTACCCGTCCGCGCTGCTCGGGATGGCCTTCGGTCCAGTAAGCGCCAGTGTCGTCGAACAGGCCTGGCGCCAGCCTTAGAGAGTTTGCAGTGAGTTCAGCCGCGCTGATTGGCGACGGCCAGGAGCCGTAGGGGAGCGAGGTCATCAGATTAGGCGATCTAACTCGGCGGTGAACGCGTCAAACAGTCGCTGGTTGAACAGCACGAAGCGCACTCGGTCGATCCCGGTACGCCGATGCCCGGCAACTGCCATCACCGCTACCCGGGCTGCAGTTTCGGGATCCCAGCCGAAGGCGCCAGCGCCAATCGCAGGAAAGGCGATCGTGTGGACGCCCAGTTCGACGGCTTTGTCCAGACTTCGGATGTAGCAGCTGGCCAGCGCCGCCTGGTCGTCTTGGCCACGGTGGCGGTTCGGAGCGACGGTATGGATCACCCATTTGGCTGGCAGGTCCGCGGCGATGGTCGAAACCGCTTCGCCGATCGGCAGTCCGTCACGCCATTGGGTCTTGCGAACCCGCCGACAAGCCTCCAAGAGCTTCGGACCCGCAGCCGCATGTAATGCACCATCAACTCCGCCGCCGCCCAGCAGCGTGGCGTTAGCGGCGTTCACTACCGCATCGGCGTACTCAGTGGTCAGATCGCCCTGGACGGCATCGATGATTTGCATGGCGAAAGTATCTCAGCCAAAAGCGATGGGGCCTTGGGGATAATCCCCAAGGCCCCATCGCGAAAGACGTTGACTTAGGAGAGCCTGCTGGTCTCATCCTGGATCGAGAGGGCTACCTGGCTCAGTTTCGCCGAGTGTGCCTTGGCGTGGTGGGCGCAGAAGAGCAATTCGCCACCGGAGGTGAGGGTTACCCGCAGATACGCCTGCGCGCCGCAACGATCACAGCGATCAGCCGTGGTCAAAGGCTCGGCAACTGTGCTACTCATGGTTTTCCTCACTTTCTCACTCAACAAGAGTGTCGGACACCGGTCACAACGTCGGCGGGGGGCCGCTTGTTCCCGATGGGTTCTAGTGTAGGCGCCCGCGCCGACACATGTGCGCGTCTAAGTCGACACCGTTACTTGAATGCGGCCAACTGTTACTCCGGCGAGATAATCTCAGGCAGTGAGTACGACAAAGGCCGGTGAAGGCAGGGACTACGAGGCGCGACACCTGTTGGTGTTGGAGGGACTGGAAGCGGTCCGGAAGCGTCCCGCGATGTACATCGGTTCCACCGACACCCGCGGGCTGATGCACTGCCTTTGGGAGATCATCGACAACTCGGTGGACGAGGCTCTTGCTGGCTACGGCGAAAAGATTGAGATTCGGCTTAACGCCGACGGTTCGATCCAAGTCGCTGATGTGGCCCGCGGCATTCCGGTCGATATCGAGCCGCGCACCAAACTCACCGGCGTCGAGGTGGTCTTCACCAAGTTGCATGCCGGCGGCAAGTTTGGTGCCGGTTCCTACAACGCAACCGGGGGTCTGCACGGCGTGGGTGCGTCGGTAGTCAATGCGCTGTCGTCGCGACTGGACGTTGAGGTCGATCGAAACGGTGCCACTTGGTCGATGAGTTTTCGGCGTGGCGTGCCTGGCACCTTCGCCGGAGATACCCCGGACGCCCCCTTTACTCCAGGCGGTAGCTTGGCCAAATCCGGACGGGTGGCCAAGGGCAAGACCGGCACCCGGATTCGCTATTGGCCTGACCGCCAGATCTTCTTACCTGGGGCAGAGCTGTCGCTGACCCAGTTGTTGGCCCGGGCCCGGCAGACCAGCTTCTTGGTGCCGGGACTGGAACTGCTCGTGACTGATGCCCGCACCGATGAGATCAGCGAAGAAGTATTCAAGCATGAGGGTGGCATCGGCGAGTTCTGTGACTATCTGTCCACTGGAACCGCAGTAACCGAGGTAATCCGGCTTCAAGGTGCGGACACTTTCACCGAAACCGTGCCAATGCTCGACGACTCTGGCGCGATGACTCCAACCGATGTGGAGCGCGATCTGGAGGTAGATGTTGCGCTGCGTTGGACCAATGGCTACGACGCCCGAGTGTCTTCCTTCGTCAATATCATCGCCACGCCTAAGGGCGGTACCCATGTGGCTGGCTTCGAAAGAGGCTTGACTAGGGCTTTCGCTAAGGGTCTGGACGGTACCAGGCTGCTGAAGTCTGGCGAGGAGGTAGCCAAAGACGACGTGCTTGAAGGGCTCACCGCGGTGGTCACCGTCCGGTTGGCCGAGCCGCAGTTCGAAGGCCAGACCAAGGAAGTGCTGGGCACTCCGCCGGTAACCAGGCTGGTGACCAAAGTGGTTGAGTCTGAGCTGGCTGCGTTCTTGACCTCAAACAAGGCCGCCATCCGCACCCAAGCTAGAGCGGTGATGGAGAAGGTAGTGGCGGCCTCGCGCACCCGGGTCCAAGCCCGCGCGCATAAGGACGCCCAGCGCCGCAAGAACGCTCTGGAATCGTCCACCTTGCCAGCCAAGCTGGCCGACTGCCGCAGCACCGATCTGGATCGCACTGAGCTATTCATCGTGGAGGGCGACTCGGCCCTGGGGACTGCAAAGCTAGCCAGGAACTCCGAGTTCCAAGCGCTGCTGCCGATCCGGGGCAAGATCTTGAATGTCCAGAAGGCCTCAGTCGGCGACATGCTCAAGAACGCTGAGTGCGCCTCGATCATTCAGGTGGTTGGGGCCGGTTCGGGCCGCACTTTTGATCTGGACGCAGCCCGCTACTCCAAGGTCGTCTTCATGGCCGACGCGGATTCCGACGGAGCACACATCCGTTGTCTGTTGGCCACGTTGTTCTTCAAGTACATGCGCCCATTGGTCGAAGCCGGTCGCGTCTACAGCGCCGTCCCGCCGCTGCACCGCTTTGAGTTGACCAACCCGCGCAAAGGCCAAGATAAGTACATCTACACCTACAACGAGGCCGAATACCGCCGAAAGCTCGCCGAACTCACTAAACGGGGGCAGTCCTTCAAGGAACCCCAGCGGTACAAGGGCCTTGGTGAAATGGACGCCCATGAGTTGGCGGAGACCACGATGAGTCCGCAGCACCGCACTTTGCGGCGGATCACCGTGGACGAAGCAGTCGCCGCCGAGTGCACCTTCGAGAAGCTGATGGGCAACGACGTGGCGCCACGCAAAGCCTTTATTATCGAGGGCGCTTACAGCCTGGACGCCGAGCGCATCGACATCTGAGGACTGCCAAGTCTGAGGACTACCAGATCGAGGGTTGCGGGTTCGCTCCAGCTCTGGTTTGGATCAGCAGACCTGCTCCAACAGGCCGGTGTCCACGTCGTAATGGAAACCACCGACTTGGGCTCGGCCAGCGATCAGCCGATGATTAGCGACCAGAGCGACGTCGGCCCGCAGCCGGGAAAGCTGATCTGGATCGGCATCGAACCGCATCTCGATGGCATCGGTGCCAGCCGACTGGGCCACCTGGCGGTGGATCTCATCCTCACCGGCGGTGGCGATGGCACAGCGGGTGTGGCTAATGATCAAGATCCGATCCACTTGCAGCAGATGAACTCCCAAGACGCAGCCAGCTAAAGCGTCGGCGGTGACATGGCCTCCGGGAGTGCGCAGAATCTTGGCCTCGCCGAGGAACAGCCCGAGCATCTCGAGCGGCTGCAAGCGCGAATCCATGCACGTCACCACGGCAACGCCAGCGTGCGCATAGCCGTCGAAGTTGCGCGGCGCGGAGTTGGCGTAACGCCGGTTAGCGGCCACCAGATCATCGAAGGCTTGGTCCATAGCAGTCACCTTAATGCCTACTCAGCAGTGGTATCGCGACCCGATGGCGGCCACCGGCTGAGCGACTGCAGTGCCTGAGGCGTCGCGTCGCGGATCAGCTGCGGGTAGGTCGACCGGAGCTCCACTGGCCGCGGCCGCGATCGCAGGATCGGGTCCGGCCCAGGCCAAGAGGAGAGCATCTTCCCCCTTGAGTAAGCGTTGGCAACGCACCCCACCGGTGGCCCGGCCTTTGGCGGGGTATTCGGCAAGTGCGGTCACCTTCACGCTGCCCGAGTCGGTGCCCGGCAGTGCTGCTGCCGATCCGGCTACCGTCACCACCGACGAATCGGCAGTGGCTGAAGCTCCGAAGAACACCACCTCGGCCGAACCTGACAGTTTGATGCCGGCAATGCCGCCACCGGAGCGTCCCTGGGGGCGCACACCCGCGGCCGGAAAATGCAGCAACTGGGCGTCGGTGGTGACGAAAATCAGGGAAACCAGATCGTGGGTCAACTCGACCCCGCCGACAACCTCATCGCCAGCCTCGAGCCGGATTATCTCCCACGAGTCCTTACTGAGGATTTCGGGATTCACCCGCTTCACCACGCCCTGTCGGGTGCCAAGCGCCCAACCGAAGGTCTGCTCGGTCAAGGTGCCTAAACCCACGATCCGCTCACCGGGCTCCAAAGCCAACAGTTCGGTGGCCAGGGACCCTCCCTGCAAGTTGGGGGCCGACGCTGTCACCGGCACAGACGGCACCTCAATGGCATGGCCGCGAATCAGGCGTCCGGTACTGGTGAATACGCAAAAATCGCCGCGGGCGGTGGCCCGGACCGCTGAAGTGATCACATCGTGAACGGCGCGGGGTCCGGTTGTCGGCAGCGGCTCGGCATTATCGGTACGGGCCAGTAACCCGGCTGAGGAAAGCATCACCCAGCAGGGGTCGTCGGGAATTTCGAGCGACGTGGACTTCGCGGCAGTCACCTGATTGCCGCCAGAGGCAAGCAGGACGGTGCGGCGAGGCGTGCCGTGGGTCCTCGCCATGTCATCGAGCTCGTTGGCCACCACGTCCCGCAGGCGGGTGTCTGAATCGAGAATTGCCTGCAAGTCGGAGATTGTCTGCCAGAGTTTGTCGCGCTCAGCTTCCAAATCGATCCGGCTGAACTTGGTTAGGCGGCGCAGCTGCATATCCAGGATGTAGTTGGCCTGAGTCTCGCTCAGTTCGAAAGCATCCATCAATCGAGTGCGAGCTTCGGCAGAGTCATCGGAGCTGCGGATGATCGCAATCACATCGTCGATATCGACGATGGCCAGCAGTAGTCCCTCAACGAGGTGCAACCGGTCCTTGGCCTTACCCAACAAGAAGGCCGAGCGTCGTCGAACGACCTCCAACCGATGGTCAAGGTAGACCGAGAGCATCTGACGCAGGGTCAAAGTAGTGGGCTGCCCGTCCACCAAGGCCACATTGTTGGCAGCGAACGTGTCCTCAAGTTTGGTGAGTCGGTAGAGCTGTTCGAGCAACGCCTCTGGGTTGATGCCGTTCTTGACGTCGATCACCAATCGGGTGCCATTGGTCAAGTCGGTGAGGTCTTTAATGTCGGCGATGCCGGTGAGCTTCTTCGCCGAAACTAGGTTCTTCACCTGCTCAATGATCTTTTCCGGCCCCACCTGATAAGGCAGTTCGGTGACCACGATGCCTTTGCGCCGGGGGCTCACTTGTTCAATCCGCGCCGACGCCCGGACCTTGAAGGTTCCTCGCCCGGTGAGGTAGGCGTCGCGGACTCCGTCAAGGCCAATGATCTTGCCGCCGGTGGGGAAGTCAGGCCCTGGGATGAACCGCATCAACTCCTCTGAATCAGCATCGGGATGTTTGATTAGATGTTTGAGCGCTTGGACGACTTCAACCAGATTATGCGGGGCGATATTGGTGGCCATGCCGACCGCGATGCCGGTGCTGCCATTGACCAAGAGATTCGGCAGCGCTGACGGCAGCACCACCGGCTCGGTCTCCTTCCCGTCGTAGTTGGGGCGGAAATCGACGGTGTCAGATTCAATGTCAGCGGTCATTGCGACTGCGGCTGGGGCCATCCGGCATTCGGTGTAACGCATTGCAGCCGGTCCGGAATCCAAAGAACCGAAGTTGCCGTGGCCGTCCACTGTGGGCAGCCGCATCGACCAGGACTGGCCCATCCGCACTAGTGCGTCGTAGATCGCTGAGTCGCCGTGGGGGTGGTAGAAGCCCATCACCTGGCCGACCACTCTCGAACACTTCACATGGGAGGTATCGGGACGGATTCGCATCTGATCCATGCCGTAGAGGATTCGTCGCTGGACTGGCTTGAGCCCGTCGCGGGCATCTGGCAAGGCGCGGGAGTAAATCACCGAGTAGGCGTACTCCAAGAAGCTGGTTTCCATTTCGGTGGAGACGTCGACGTCGACGATTCTTTCGGCGAAGTCATCCTCAACAGCAGGTGGTTTGGCGACCATTGTGCGGACAGGGGCCTTTCTCGGGTGCTTCAGTTGATTTGGGGTAGCCCGTTGAGCGCGGCGAGCAGGCCGCGCCCGTCTGGAGCTGAGACCCAGGCAATATCAGCAGCGATGTCTTCATCGGCAGCGATGTCGTCGGGGTCGATCATGCCGGGGCTGCCATGGGCGAGGACTTGTTCGGTGGGAGTGAGCTGACGGATGGCGATCGCTCGCACGTGGGCCGGGGCGATATTGGCGAAATCGGAGTAGATCGTGGGGTCGTGTTGCCCGTCGTCGCCGATCAACAGCCAGGAAATGTTGGGAAAATCGCGGGTCAATTGGTGGAGCGCCTCGGATTTGTGGGTCCATCCCGATCGGAACCAGCCGGTGTTGGTCGGTCCCCAATCGGTAAGCAGCATTGCGCCAGCCGGGTAGCCGTGGCGCTTGAGGAACCGGGACAGGAATCCGTGCGTGTTCCAGGCGCCGGTTGAGACATAGATCACTGGAGCACCGGGGTGGCGCTCCAACAGTGAGGTGTACATCCTGGCCATCCCCGGCACGGCTTGACGGGCGCTTTCGTCACGGATGAAAGAGTTCCAGGCCGCGATCATCGGTCGTGGCAGCAGCGTGGAAATGATGGTGTCATCGATATCGGAAATCATCCCGAATCGGGCATCATCGCTGACCACGTGCACATCGGCGAGTGAAGCTTCGCCAGCTGAGGTGTGGACGTCGATCTGGCGCCACCCCGGCGGCAGACCATGATCGCGGATCCGTTCGTCGATGTAGCCGCCACGGTCAGTCACCCCGTTGATCACCCGATCGCCGATGACCACCTGAAACGGCGCTCGGACGCAGGCGGCGCTGAAGAAGTTGCGGAACCCGCGTCGCCGAATTAGTTCTTCCCCGGCGCGGCCCAACGGAGTCTTGGCGCGCTTGGGCACCAGGATCACTCGGCCGAGAATACGAACGCTGTTGGTGCTGCCGTAGCCGGTGTAGGAGATCATTCGCTCCTGCCAGCCCAGAGCACGCAAGAAGCTCTCGACTCGACGGTCAATAAACTCCTCCACGCGCGCAGCGAAGAACGGACGAGTGCTCACGGGGCCTAACCCTACTGGTGAGAAGCGCTTTTGGGGCCCACTCGGCCCGCGTGGGAGGATGTCGCAATGAGCTCTTCGGTCTCCCGGTTGCCCGCGGATCTCGGTGCCGAGATTCACGCCTGCAGATACTTTCCAGAACTGGTGTCTGACAGCGTTGCGATGTGCCTGGGCGACGAGCAGGTGGTGGCCCATCTGGTCCAGCAGGAGGCGACCTTCAACCGAGACGAGATTCAACGGCACCTTTCGGTGCTGGTTTTGACTGCGACCCGGCTATTGGTCTCCCACACCGATGAGAATGAACCTGGCGCTAGCGCCCAGGCTCTAACCACCACTGAGTCAGTACCGCTGGGAAAGATCAACTCCGTGGCGTTGAGCCAAGTGGTCTCCAACGCCGAACGTTACGGTTCGCGCCACTCCGAAGTGACTGAGACCTGGCTGGCGATCGCCTGGGGCACGATGCGTCGAGTTGAGCTGGAACCGGTGCAATGCGCTGATCCAAACTGCGAAGCAGATCATGGAATGACCGGCATCTTGGCGGCTGAAGACCTGACCGTTCGGATCAGCGCGGCCGCTGACGGCCCCGAGAAGGTGCGCCAACTAGTGGCCTTCGCCACTGCGATGCAAAGAGTTGCTTCCAATTCATGAATGAGGCCGTAGTCCCGGCTTATGGCCACAGCACTCTGTCAGATCTGCTGCCCAGTCTGGGCGCTCACCTGGGTACGTCAGCGACTGATCGGCTGGGGTTGCCGCCTGCAGAACGCTATTTGGTCTTGCTCATTGATGGTCTAGGTGCCGAATTGCTGGGTCGGCACGCCGAGTTGGCTCCATATCTGAGCAGTTTGAGCGGCCCAACCATCACTTGCGGGGTGCCCAGCACTACCGCCACGTCGATCACGAGCTTGGGCACTGGGCTGGCGCCAGGGGTACACGGCGTGGCTGGCTACACCTTCTGGTATCCGCCACTGGATGCGGTACTCAACTCGCTGCGGTGGAGTGGCGGGTTGGATGCATTGGACGTGCAACCGCAGCTGACCTACTTCGAGCGGCTCGCCAAAGCCGGGATTCAGACCGGTCTGATCGCGCCAGCGGCCTTCGCGGGCAGCGGATTGACCGGGATGGCGCTGCGCGGGGCGACGTTTTGGCCAATTGGCGATGAACAAGATTTAGACCACCGGGTGGACACGTCGGTGGCGGCAGTCAGCGGGGGAGTGCGGAACCTTAGCTACTGCTACGAGCGGCTATTGGACCATGTGGGCCATGAGCACGGCATCGACTCCGCTGAGTGGCGCGATGCGCTGGTCTGGGCCGACCGGTTGGCTCGGCAGTTGCGTCGTGGGCTTCCCGATGACGTTCGACTGATCGTTACTGGAGACCATGGAATGGTTGACGTGCCGCTGGAGTCCAGATTGTTGGTTGAGGACTTCCCTGACTTGTTGGACGGTGTGTCCGCCATGTCCGGCGAAGGGCGGCTGCGGCAGCTGAAGGTCGCGCCAGGAATGGGCGAACAGGTGGCCAAGCGGTGGCGCGCCAAGTTAGCGGACCGGGCATGGGTGCTAACCCGAGCCGAGGCGGTCGCTGCAGGATGGTTCGGCGACCTGTCGTCGCGGATGGAGCAGCGTTTCGGTGACGTGATCGTGGCTATGGCCGATGACGGTGCCGTGTTGACCTTGAAAACTCCCGGTGAGCTGAACCTGATCGGGATGCATGGCTCGCTGACTAGCGCGGAGATGCTGGTCCCGCTGCTGGTCGACTGAGTCAACCAGCAGCGCGATGCCCGGCTTAGGAGCGTTTCTTTGGTGAGCCGAACATGATTTCGTCCCAGCTGGGCACTTGAGCCCGCTTGCGCCGGGGACGTGGCTTGTCATCGGCGCCAGGCTCGCCTTGATTGTCGACCAAGGGTGGTTGGTCGACCGGGAGTTCCGGTTCCGGTGCGGTGGGAACGGCAGTCGTCAACTCAGGTTTGATCCTGGTTGGTTTAGAACTGGGCGTCTTCGCAACGGGCGGTTTGGCACTGGCCGGCTTGGCACTGGCCGGTCTGACACTGGCCGGTCTGACACTGGCCGGCTTGGGACGGGCCGGAGGCTCGGGGTCAACGGGTAGCTGGGTTGGCGGGCGAAGTCGGGTTGGGGGTACCAACCGTTCGTCGTCACGTAACAGGCCGGTGTAAATCTGCACAGAATCCTCATCGAAGCCGGACAGCATCTCGTAAAGCACATCCATGTCGGTCTGTTGACTCGGCAGGATGTCGTATATGCCGTCGACCTCGGCCAGTTCGGCCTCGGCGTAGGCGTCGTCGAACTCGGCGTAAGCCAGTGGCGCGGTGTCCTCTGGATCAGGCAACTCGTCGACGCGGGGTTGGACTACTCGAACCAACGCGATGTCGTCATTGAGGTCGACGGTTGGTTCAGACTCTTCTTCACGGCGACGGCGTCCCGGCTGCGGGCCGTGAGACGCCGAATGTAGCCCGAGTAGCCAGCGGGCATCGTCATTGTCGGCAACCGAGAAGCGGCCATTCGCGTCGTAAACGAACCTCGCCTCTCGGTGGGATTTGCCCGACTCGTAATCTAGCTTGACCAACCAGCGCCGACCCTCCATGCGGTAGGCGTCCCAGCTGAGGTCTTTGGTGCTTACTCGCCGGGAGGCCAGCCGGTCAATGACCACCTGCCCGAGATTGCGATGGGCGATGGTCTCACCGCCACGCCGAACCTGGTGTTTCTGGGCCTGTTGGGCTACATATTCACGTTCAGCGAGGATCGGAGAGGCGAATCGATCCACCCACTCCAGGGTCATTCCGGCAATTCTGGCCACGTCTTCGACCGAATCCCCTGCACGAATGCGCGCTTGGATCTCGCGGGGGCTGAGAGCGCTTTCCATTGGGATCTCCAGATGCGTGGGCTGTGGGGCCGGGCTCACTGTCTCGGAACCGCTGTCGGCGTCGAATCGGCGAGCCATGGTGCCACCTCCGAAGGTGTTTGCAGGTAACCTACCAACCCGTCCCGCTATCGGTGCGTTGGCTTGGCCGAAAAACAGCTGTCCAACACGCAGGTTCGGGAATACAGGTGGTGTCAGTTTGTGCTATCCATTGCTGACACCATTAGCCCGCAACGCCCCTCCGCCCGTTACTACAGATGGATCTGCACTAGATGGCCACCGACTACGACGCACCTCGCAAGACCGATGAGGAATCCGAAGACTCCCTTGAGGAGCTGAAGACCCGTCGCAACGACAAGAATTCAGGCAAGGTTGATGAGGACGAGGTTGAAGCCGCCGAGACCTTTGAATTGCCTGGAGCCGACCTCTCTCATGAAGAACTCACTGTGCGGGTGCTACCCAAACAGGCCGACGAGTTCACCTGTGGCTCCTGCTTCCTGGTTAAACACCGCAGCCAGGTAGCCGTTACCAAAGATGGAATCAGCTACTGCGTGGATTGCGCTGGCTGAGTCTCAGATCGTCAAGTTCGTCTTGCTGAACCTGGGGACCGGGGTGCCCATCGCCCTGGTCCAGCCAGCAGCGGCGAACCTGTTCATCATCAGCTGAGCCAATCCCACCCCGACCCCGCTGGCCACCGCCCAGGTCAGCGCCTGGCGAAGTGGTACCTCAGGATCATTTGGTTCAGGGGGAGCGTCTCCAGTGGCTAGCTCCCAGGCTTTAGACACCGCCTTTGCCGCAACCACCGCAGTGAGCGTGCCAACCGCAGTGGCGTAGATATTCCAGACCAGTCGCTGGGATAGGTTCACAGGAGCTCCGTTTCAAGGGGCGGGTTGAACTGATGTTGGTGGGCACGGCTGCATTTGGTGGACGGTCAAGGCTCACCGAGAGCGCGACTAGACTGCCCAAGTGATGTCGGAGAACCCATCGGTGGTGCGGGTCGAAATGGTCCGGTTGGACCCAGATCTGCCTTTGCCACGCTACGCCAATCCTGGTGATGCCGGAGCTGACTTGGCAATAGCTGAAGACGTCAACTTGGCGCCAGGGGAGCGGCGGGTAGTCGGCACCGGAATCGCGATCGCCCTTCCGGCTGGCTGGGCGGCTTTTGTTCATCCCCGTTCGGGACTGGCCGCCCGCAGCGGACTGACGATTGTGAATGCGCCGGGCACTATCGATGCTGGCTACCGGGGAGAGATCAAGGTGTGTCTCCTGAACACCGACATCAGCACCCCAATCCGGTTGGTCAGAGGCGATTTCATCGCTCAGCTGGTGGTGCAGGCAGTGGCTACTGCCGCGTTCGTTGAGGTGGCCGAATTGGCGCCCAGCGTCCGAGGCACTGGCGGGTACGGATCGAGTGGCGGAATAGCAGACTGGGCCGCACCCGCGGCAGGGACGAAGGTGGACTGAATGTTTGGACGCAAGCGCGGCGGCGGCAAGGCGAATCTTGACGAAGTGAAGGCCGAGGTTGAAGCCGAAGCTGGAGCGGACGATCGCCTTGGTGATGAAGCGGAGGCCGAGGAGTCTTCCGCGGATCAAGACGGCCTGGAGGATGCAGCTCAAGCTGAAGGCGAAATCGAAGCTGATGATCAGGCTGAAGCTGACGATGAGGACGACGCTATCGATGACGATGATGTCGTCGAGACTGACTGGCGTGTCGATGGTCCTTTCGATTTCGAGGAGGTAGACCTGCACGGCGACGAAGTCGTGCGGATCGATCTGGATACCCTGATCGTCACGCCCTGGGATGGCCTGGGGTTGCAGCTCCAAGTTGAGGAGCCGAGTCGGCAGGTGCTGTCAGTGACCGGCGTTTGGCAGGATTCCGGGCTTGAAGTCGCACTCTTTGCCGCACCGTCCAGTGGGGGATTGGGCGCTGAGCTACTTGAAGAAGCAGTCAATGAGGTCACCGCCGATGGCGGCACCGCGGAACTCACCGAGGGGGCCTTTGGGCCTGAGGTTAGGCGAGTGCTGCCGCAGAAGCGAGGCAAGGGGGAGGAACAGCAGTATCACGTCTCCCGGGTTTGGTGCGCTGAAGGGCCACGGTGGGTGTTGCGGGCAACGCTGCTGGGCGAAGCCGCGTTGGAAGAAGCTGAGGACAAGGCGGCGCCCTTCTTGGAGTTCTTCCGTAACCTGGTAGTACGCCGAGGCACCAAGCCAATGGTGCCCGGCGAGCGAATCGTTATGAAGCTGCCTGAACAGGAGTCGTGATGGCCGACAACCCCATTACTCGAGCGCTGAAACGACTGAGCGCCTCGACTGAGGAGTTGGAGTCTGTTGAACGGCAGCGGTTGGCCGAGTCCACTGGTGCTGCCCGCGTAGGGGATCTGTGTGATCGGGCTTTTGCCACGCTGCGGGGCACCATCACCATGCTGACGATCAAACCGCGGGCGGGCACGCCCTGGTTGGAAGCTGAGTTCAACGACGGCTCCGGCGGCGTAACCCTAATTTGGATGGGGCGTCGTGAGATCGCTGGGATTAGCGCGGGACGGGAACTGACCGTCACCGGCCGAGTGTCTTGTGTGGACGGCCAACGGCGGATGTACAACCCTCGCTACGAGTTGGTTGCGGATTGACTCGGGCCTTTGACGGGCCGAGGCATTAGATATTGCGCGAGCTCAACTTCAAAGGTTGCGGTGGCAATGAACAGCAACTCGTCGTTGGCCTCCAGTGCACCGTCCCGTTCGGGGGCGCGGGCCGCACCATCACGAATGATCGCCACCAGCACCGCATCGCCGGGAAAGTCAAGATCGGATACCCGGGCACCAACTCGCGGAGATTCCTCTGGCAGGGTCATCTCGACCAGGTTGCTGTGGCCGCCGCGGAAGCTGAATAGGCGCACCAAATCACCGACAGTTACCGCTTCCTCGACCAGGGCACACATCAACCTTGGTGTGGATACAGCAACGTCGACTCCCCACAGGTCGTCGAACATCCATTCGTTGAACGGGTGATTCACCCGTGCCACGGTGCGCGGCACGGCAAATTCGGTCTTGGCCAGTAGGGAAGTGACCAGGTTGGCCTTGTCGTCGCCGGTAGCGGCGATGGCAACATCACAGGTGTCCAACCCGGCTTCTTCCAAGCTGCTGACCTCGCAGGAATCAGCGAGCAGCCATTCGGCCTCGGGGACGCTCTCTGGCTTGATCGAATTCGGGTCCCGATCGATCAGCAAGATCTGATGCCCGTTGGCGATGAGTTCGCGGGCGATCGAGCGGCCCACATTGCCGGCTCCGGCGATGGCAACGCGCATGGTTGACGCCCCTTTCTCAGTGCTCCGCAGGGGCTGCGCCGAGAGTGTCCTCGACATCGCCCACCTGATCATTTTCCACGGCGGCATAGATCAGGTCGCCGTCTTGGAAGACGGTGTGATCGTTAGGCACCATGCCTGAGCCGAAGCGCATCAGGAAAGGAATGCGGCAATAGGCGGCCGCTTCCATGTCGGTCACCTTGGTGCCGACCCAACCCTGGTCGACGTTCACTTCAATCAAGCGGACGCTGGCTGAAGGATCCCGCCACTGGGGTTCGGAGCCCGAAGGTAGTAGTCGACGCAAGACCTGATCTGCAGCCCAGCGCACCGTGGCGACGCTGGGAATGCCAAGGCGCTCGTACACCTCAGCTCGACCTTGGTCGTAAATCCGGGCGACCACATTGTTCACTTTGAAGGTCTCGCGAACTACCCGCGCGGCCAAAATGTTGGAGTTGTCACCGCTGGAAACTGCGGCAAACCCATCTGCCCGTTCGATACCGGCCCGGACTAGTACCTGTCGATCGAAGCCAACGCCCTTAACGGTCTTGCCCTGAAATTCGGGGCCGAGGCGCCGGAACGAATCCTGAACCAGATCGATGACTGCGACTGAGTGGCCGCGTCGCTCAAGGGCCCGGGCGAGCGATGAGCCGACCCGTCCACAGCCCATGATGACGATGTGCATCAGGTGCCTCCAATTTGGGTACCGATCTTCCTTCGGTGACCCTATCAATCAACTGGGCCGGTTGAAGCAAGGTGCACCGGTGTGAGTTCTGGGGGCGTCCATGTTCGACGTAGCGGCTCATTGGCTGCGGGTTTGGCATAGGGTGCGTTGACGTGAACGCTGCTGACTTGTTTAAGCGCTTGCTGGTTGGCCGGAAACTTGCCAGTGCCCAGCTGGGCGAGACGCTGCTGCCCAAACGAATCGCGCTGCCGGTGTTCGCCTCGGATGCCCTCAGCTCAGTGGCCTACGCTCCGGACGAAATCCTGCTCACCCTTTCGCTGGCGGGCATGGCTGGTTTTGCGTTCTCTTGGGAGATTGCGCTGGCAGTGGCGGTAGTAATGGCCGTGGTGGTGTTGTCCTACCGGCAGACGGTGCACGCTTATCCATCCGGTGGTGGTGACTATGAGGTGGCCACCGTTAACCTCGGCCCGAGTGCTGGCATGGTGGTGGCCAGTGCGCTGCTAGTCGACTATGTGCTCACTGTCGCTGTGTCGGTGTCCTCGGGAATTCAGAACGCCAAGGCAATGATGCCTTTCCTGGCTGGCAATGAGGGTGCCTGGGCCGCAGCGGTGGTCTTGGTGCTGATGGCTATGAACCTGCGTGGGGTGCGCGAGTCGGGGTCCTTCTTCGCGGTGCCCACCTACGCGTTCCTGATCGGCGTTCTCGGCATGACTGTTTGGGGGTTGTTCCGAATCTTCGGTTTGGGACAGAACCTGAAAGCGCCCACTGCTGGGCTTGAAGTGGTTGGGTCCTCGACCTATGAACCGCTGGTGGGCATCGCGATGGTGGTGTTGCTGTCGCGAGCCTTCTCGTCCGGCTGCGCGGCGTTGACCGGGGTGGAAGCCATTTCCAACGGTGTTCCGGCCTTCCGTGAACCGAAGAGCGGCAATGCTGCGGCGACCTTGGCGCTGTTGGGCGTGATCGCCATCACGATGTTCGGCGGGATCATCGCGCTGTCCAACCTGACTGGGCTCAAGATCGTCGATCCGGACGGCAATTCGCACTTCGCTGAGGCCGGGGTGCCGGTCGACGTCGCCCATGAGACCGTGATGGGTCAACTCGCCCGCACTGTTTTCGACGGCTTTCCGGTTGGCTTCTTTTTTGTGATCACCGCCACGATGGTGATCCTGTTCTTGGCCGCGAACACCGCGTTCAACGGATTCCCGGTTTTGGGTTCGATTCTGGCCCGCGACGGCTTCATGCCCAGAATGTTGCACACCCGCGGCGATCGGCTGGCCTATTCCAACGGCATCGTCGCCTTGGCGGTGGCCGCGATTGGCCTGGTGCTGGTGT
>DHWU01000073.1 GCA_002413345.1 Propionibacteriaceae bacterium UBA5174
TGGGGCCGGAATCGACTGGGATGTCTACGCAAGCGTCCAGTTTTCGCCTTCGGGCAACAGCCCGGTGATTACGTAGATCACCCGCGCAGCCATGATTACGGCGTGGTCGGCGATCCGCTCGTAGTAGCGGCCCAATAGCGCCACATCGACCGCTGCCTCCACTGAGTGTTTCCAGTCATCGCTGAGGATCACTCTGAACTGCGACTTGCGAAGCTCGTCCATCTCCTCGTCGCTTTCGGCGAGCTTGCCAGCATCGTGAGCATTGCGTTCGCTTAAGGCGCGTCCGGCAGTGGTGACCATTTCTTCGGCCACCCGGGCCATCAAGGTGAAGTTCGCGACCAACGGTTCGGGCACAGCGTGTTCGGGGTAACGCAGCCGGGCGATCTTGGAGATGTGGGCAGCGAGATCGCCCATCCGGGCTAAGTCGGCGATCATCCGCAACGCGGCCACAATGGTGCGCAGTTCACCAGCTACTGGAGCCTGGCGAGCCAGTAGCGAAAAACAGCGGGCTTCCAGATCGTCGTGGCGTTGGTCAATCTGGCTGTCGGCCGAGATCACCTTCTCGGCGGTGGCCAGATCGGCCTCTAGAAGAGCTTGGGTTGCGTCTTGTACGGCCGACTGGACGAGGCTGGTCAGATCAACCAGGTCAGTGACGACGCTCTCCAGGCTTTCGCGGTAGTTGTCGCGCATCTGCTTCTTTCAGGTCGGTCTGGCATTAATCGTGGCAGGTACCAGGCTAGTTACTTCGTCCTCAAAGTAGCCGGACTGGACTCGAACGGCAGGTGAACACTCGGTGAAGCTTCGGCGAAGACCACCTCAGTAACCGCACAGAACCGCCAATTTGTCGAGATCACGCCTCTAGACTCACCGACATGACGCCCTATGCATCGGCCCTGCTGGGTTTGGTGCTGGGCGCGGGTTTGGCCAGCTTGGTGCTGGTGATGGTGGTGCGCCGCGCGGCTCGGCAGGCTCGCGGGCAGGTGGTCAGCCGGCACCACTTGGCTGAGATTCTGCAGCCAATGCGAGCGGCCGTAGTGGTGGTCACTGAGCGTGACAAGGTGTTGGCGGCGTCCACTTTCGCCAAATCTCTTGGTCTTGCCAGGGGGTCGTCACTTGGCCCGGAGCAGGCGGTCGCTTTGCTGGCAAAAGCGCGTCGGACCACTGCACCACAAGAGACCGAAATCGAGTTGGAAAATGCGGCTGGCGAGACGCTCCGGTTGGCGTTGCGGGCCGTCCCGCTGAGCAACGGTGCTGCGGTGATCATTGGTGAGGATCGCAGCGAGGATCTGCGGTTCAGCGAGACTAGACGCGATTTCGTAACCAACATCAGTCATGAACTCAAGACCCCGATCGGCGCGATCGCATTATTGGCTGAAGCGGCTGACAGTGCCGTCGATGACCCGGAGGCGGTGCACCGCTTCTTGGGCAAGCTGGCAAAGGAAACTCAACGGCTGAATGAGCTGGTCTCGCAGATCATCTCCTTGTCGCGGCTGCAATCCGACGATCCGCTGCTAGTCACTGCCGAGGTCTCGATAACTAGCGTCCTACAGGCCGCAGTGAACCGCTGTGCCGAAATCGCTGACGGGCGGGGGATCAGCCTCTCGATGCAAGCAGCTGCCGAGTTGCAGGTCAGTGGCGATGCCCGCGAACTAGAAACCGCGGTCACCAATCTGGTGGAGAACGCGATCGCCTACTCCGAACCGGGAGCCAGAGTGGCGGTAACTAGCGGCATCGACACCGACGGAATGGCTGCGATTCGGGTCTCTGACAACGGCATTGGGATCAGCGCTGAGGATCAAGCAAGAATCTTCGAACGTTTCTTCCGAGTTGACGCTGATCGCAGCCGCGCCAGCGGTGGCACCGGTTTGGGCTTGTCGATCGTGAAGCATGCCGCCGTCGCCCATGGTGGTGAGGTGACCGTGTGGAGCCGGCCAGGCCAGGGATCAACCTTCACAATCCGACTTCCATTGAGTAAGAAACGAGGAGATCAATGACCAGGGTGTTGATCATTGAGGACGAGGAAAGTTACCGCGAGACCTTGGCCTATCTATTGGGCAAAGAGGGATTCGAGGTGGCCGTCGCGGCCGATGGCACGGCCGGGCTAGCCGCCTATGGCCGTACTGGTGCTGACATCGTGTTGCTCGATCTGATGATGCCGGGGTTGTCGGGAACAGAAGTCTGTAGGCAGCTTCGGGCTCAAGGCAGTGTGCCGATCATCATGCTTACTGCCCGCGATTCTGAGATCGACAAGGTGGTCGGATTGGAGCTCGGCGCCGACGACTATGTCACCAAACCCTTCAGCCATCGTGAATTGGTGGCTCGAATCCGGGCGGTGCTTCGGCGTGGGCAGGAGGTCGAGATAGGTGTCGATGTAATCGAGGCTGGCGGGGTGCGGATGGACACCGATCGTCACGAGTTGACCGTTCGTGGCGCGCCAGCACAGCTGGCGTTGAAGGAGTTCGAACTGCTGGAGTTTTTGCTTCGCAACTCTGGACGGGTGCTCACCCGCGGCCAGATCATCGACCGGATCTGGGGTCCGGACTACGTCGGCGATACCAAGACCCTCGATGTCCATGTGAAACGTCTTCGGGCCAAGTTGGAGGTGGATCCAGCCAATCCGGTGTTGCTGCTGACGGTTCGAGGCTTGGGGTACAAGTTCGCTTCCTAGCGCTGCTGGGTACCTCGCGAGGCGCCTTCCAGAAGGCGGCTGGGTTTCGGCCTGGTGGGTGAATTGAGAGTGTTCGATGTCTCGTGGCGGCGCTTGTGGTGGGCAAAGCCCCCAGTCAGGGGCTATGGTTACCGGCCGTGACCGACATCACTGTGTTCTCTGGCCATGCCCACCAAGCTTTCGCGGAGGAGATGTGCTCTCTTCTCGGGGTTGAACTGGCGCCGTCGAGACTTTCCCGGTTCTCCAATGACTGCCTGCAGGTGCAGTTGCGGGCCAACTGCCGCCAGCGCGACGTGTACATCGTGCAACCGCTGGTGCCGCCCACGCAGGAGAACCTGATGGAACTGCTGATGATGACTGACGCGGCTCGCGGCGCCTCGGCCGCGTCCGTCACCGTGGTGATGCCGCATTACGCCTACGCTCGTTCAGACAAGAAGGACGCCCCGCGAATCAGCATCGGCGGACGCTTGGTGGCCGATCTGATTAATACCGCTGGGGCGCAGCGGGTCCTGACTATGGCGCTGCATGCTCAACAGGTGCACGGTTTCTTCTCCGTTCCAGTTGATCACCTGACGGCCCTGCCGGTGTTGGCCCAGCATTTCCGGAACCGGGATCTGTCCAACACGGTGGTCGTCTCGCCCGACTTCGGCAATGCCAAGGAAGCCAACCAGTTCGCCAGGATGCTCGGGGTTGGCATGGCTGCTGGGTCGAAACGACGGCTGGCTGACGACAAAGTGGTGATCGATTCGATCGTCGGCAAGGTCGGCGGCAAAGACGTGATCATTCTTGATGACGAGATTGCCACCGCTGGCTCGGTGGTCGAGTTGCTCGACACTGTGCGCGGCTACAACGTGAAGTCGATCTCGGTTGCCTGTACCCACGGTCTATTCTCCGGCAAAGCGGTGGAGCGGTTGAATGCGGTGCCCGACATCACCGAAATCGTGACCACCAATACCGTCCCGGCACCCGCCGGGCTGAACCGGTTAACCACAGTGTCGGTGGCGCCGTTGTTTGCCGAGGCGGTGCGTCGGATCAACTGCGGTGAGTCAGTTTCTGGGCTGTTCTCTGATGAGGTCACCTACGGCTGAGGCTTGACCTGGGCCCAGCCGGTCGACGGACGTGGCTCACCACCAGGCTAAAACCAACCTAAAACAACATCTGGCAGAAAAAGCTGCCCGAAAACCCTTGCAACCCCAACCAAAACCAGGTAAACCAATACATAGCAACATTGGAGTTGGTTGGGAGTAGGCATGTACGCAGCCGAACGGCATCGCACGATCGTTGAACAGGCGATGCGTGATGACCGGGTTTCAGTGACTGAACTGGCCGAACATTTCGGGGTCACCACTGAGACGATCCGGCGTGATCTAGACACCCTCGACCGGCGCGGGGTTCTGCGCCGAGTGCATGGTGGTGCGGTAGTGGCCAAGAATGTTGCCCTGTCAGAGACAGACTTGGCTGAACGCGAACCAGCCAACGCAGTCCAGAAGGGACGCATCGCTCAGGCGGCACTGGCCTTTCTACCCCCAACTCAAGGCAGCATCCTGTTTGACGCTGGCACCACCACTTCCCGACTGGCTGATCTCCTTGCCCCTGATTCGGTGCGCACGGTGGTCACCAACTCGTTGCCTTTGGCCGGACACTTGGCCGCTAAATCGCTCAACGTCCAGCTACTGGGGGGCCGGGTGCGCGGCATTACCGGCGCCACGGTCGGTGCCACGACGGTGGCGGCATTGGGTCGCTTGCATTGTGATGTGGCCTTCATCGGAGCGAATGGATTTTCGCTGCGGCGTGGCCTATCCACCCCAGACCCAGATGAAGCTGTGGTCAAGCAAGCAATGGTGGCCGCTGCTGCGAAGGTGGTCGTGCTGGCTGACAGTTCCAAGTTTGGTGCTGAGCTGATGGCCAGTTTTGCCGACCTTGATCAGGTTGATGTCCTGATCACTGATCCGGGCCTGGCTGAGGCCGATCAAGCCGAGCTGAGGGCCGTCGGAGTGGAGGTGGTGATCGCATGATCGTCACGCTGACAGCGAATCCGTCCCTGGACCGCACCGCAACTTTGGATCAGCCGCTGATTCGCGGCGAGGTGCAGCGGGTCAGTCGAGTCACCGTGGAGCCGGGCGGCAAAGGGATTAATGTCGCCCGAGTCGCGCACTACGCGGGGCACCCCGTGCGGGCAGTGTTGCCAGCCGATCCCAGCGACCCGATCTTGCGTGGCCTGGACGCGCTAGGGCTGCCCTACCGCACGGTGCCGTTGGCTGAGCCGGTGCGCACCAATCTCACCCTCACTGAGCCCGACGGCACCACCACCAAGATCAACGAGCCTGGTCCGACCCATACTCAGGTGGGCGTAGAGGCGCTGGCCAGGCTGTTGGTGCTCGAATCGGAACGGGCTGACTGGGTGGTGCTTTCTGGTTCGCTGCCGCCGGGGGTTCCCGAAGGTTGGTATGCCGAGTTGGTCTTGGCGTTGCGTCCGTGGGGATGCCGGATCGCCGTTGATACCTCAGATGCCCCCTTGCTGGCGTTGGCTGCGGAATTCCCGCAAGCCGCACCAGATCTGATCAAGCCGAATTCCGAAGAGCTTGCCCAACTGACTGGCGCCGATGCTGAGGAACTGGAGGCGGCAGCCGCGGCCGGGAATCCAAGCGCGAGCGTCGCCGCAGCGAGGTCTTTGGTGGCCAATGGCGTGGGCGCGGTGTTAGTCACTCTCGGTGCAGCCGGGGCGGTGTTGGTCACCAGCTCTGGCGCCTGGCACGCCAGCCCGCCGCCGATCACGGTGCGCAGCACTGTGGGGGCGGGGGACTCTTCGGTGGCTGGATATGTACTGGCCGAAACCCGGAGCCTGCCCGAACCTGATCGGCTGCGACTGGCTGTCGCCTATGGCTCGGCCGCCGCGTCGTTGGCCGGAACTCAACTCCCAAGACCTGACCAGATCAATACCGCCGAAGTTCGGGTCACCGCTCTGACCTGATCTGAAGTACCGCCACATCACCATTCAGTAAGGAACAAAGATGTCCCAACAATCCGCCTCATTAATAACCCCGGAGATGGTCGTCTTGGACGCCAACCTGGGCACCACCAAGACCGAGGTGATCACTGCTCTGGCGCAGCTCATCGGTCGCACCGGACGTGCCGAAGCGGCCGGACTGACTGCCGATGCGCTAGCCAGAGAAGAAAAGATGGCCACCGGCATGGGCAGCGGAATTGCTATCCCGCACTGCCGTTCCGCGGCGGTTCAAGTAAATTCCTTGGCCTTTGCTCGGCTGTCTCCCAAGGTGGATTTCGGTGCTACTGACGGCCCAGCCGATATCGCTTTCATGATCGCCGCCGCCGAGGGGTCGGACGACGCGCATCTTGAGTTGCTGGCCAAATTGGCCAGGTCACTGATGCGTTCGGAGTTCACCGACGCCCTCCGCAGTGCCACCTCGTCAGCCCAGATCGTCGCACTGGTGGACGAGGCAACGGCTGATCAAGAGGAGGCGGCTAGCACCCCGGTCGTCACTTCATCCGGCGCCAAGGTGCCGGTGATTGTGGCAGTCACCGCCTGTCCGACCGGTATCGCGCACACCTTCATGGCTGCCGATGGCTTGGAGCAGGCAGCCAAGGCCGCCGGGGTCGAAATCCATGTCGAACCTCAAGGGTCGGGACGCATTGACTGGCTGGACGCTAGTGTCATCGCCAACGCGGACGCGGCGATTTTCGCCGCTGATTTGCCAGTGCGCGATCGGGATCGTTTCGCGGGACTGCCGGTAATCGAAGGCAGCGTGAAACGGGGTATTAGCGAACCGGAAAAGATGATTGCCGAGGCCTTGGCTGCGGCGAAGAATCCAAAAGCGCCCAAGGTGGTTTCGACAGCCGTGGGCGAGGCTACTGGGCAGACAGGGGCAGACGCTCAACTGGGTTGGGGCCGACGGATTCAACAAGCGCTGATGACCGGTGTGTCCTACATGATCCCGTTCGTGGCTGCAGGCGGTCTGTTGATCGCGTTGGGCTTCCTCTTTGGGGGGTTCGACATCAACCTGGTGCCGGGGGTCAACGGCGCTCGGGAGTGTGGTGAGCTCGCCTGGCTGTCCACCGATGCTTGTCAGGCTGGAATCACCGCCAAGAGCTCGATCGGCTCGTTGGTCTTGGCCAACTCGACTCTGGGCAATATGCCAGCCGGGTTCGTGATGACTCTGGGTGCGGTGATGTTCGCTATCGGTGGGGCTGCCTTCGGCTTCCTGGTGCCGGCCTTGAGTGGCTACATCGCTTACGCGCTTGCCGGGCGTCCCGGCATCGCTCCCGGATTCGTTGGTGGCGCGATCTCGGTCACCCTCGGCGCGGGTTTCCTCGGTGGTCTGGTCACTGGCCTGGTCGCTGGTGTGTTGGCAGCGCTAATGGTAGGGATCAAAGCGCCGCGTTGGTTGTCGGGTCTGATGCCTGTGGTGGTCATTCCGCTAGTGGTTACATTCGTCACGGGCGGCTTGATGTACTTCTTCATCGGAAATCCACTGAAGATGCTGACTGAGTCGATGCAGGCTGGGTTGGCTGGCATGTCGGGTGGCTCGGCAGTCGTGTTGGGCGTCGTCCTAGGTCTAATGATGTGCTTCGATCTCGGCGGTCCGGTGAATAAGGCTGCTTACTTGTTTGCCACCGCGGGACTGAGTGCAGCAACCCAAGCCAACTTTGAGGTGATGGCCGCGGTGATGGCAGCTGGCATGGTGCCGCCGTTGGCGATGGCCCTGGCCACAGTGGTGCGCAAGCAACTGTTTAGCCCGGTGGAGCGGGAGAATGGTGCTGCGGCCTGGTTGTTGGGTGCCTCCTTCATCTCCGAAGGGGCCATCCCCTTCGCTGCGGCTGACCCACTGCGGGTGATTCCCTCCATGATGGCCGGTGGGGCCGTGACCGGCGCTCTCAGCATGGGCATGGGAGTAGGCCTGCGGGCCCCTCACGGAGGTATCTTCGTGCTCTTCGCCTTCGAACCACTGCCAGCAGCGATCTTCGGATTCCTGATCAGTCTCGTTGCTGGAGTCTTGGTTTCCGCCGCTGTGGTGATCGTATTGAAGACTGTTTGGCCAGCAAAGAAAGTTGCCACTATTGCCTAATGGGGTGTTTTAGTCGATTGGGTGGACGTCGCCGTTGGTGGCGTCCACCCACCCGTTTGGGTGACATTCACCGAAGTGAGGAGAGGGTTCGAATAATTCCACTCCTGCGCCTGGGCACATTACCTCACCGCCAGGCACAATCCTCCCGAGTTGTCAAGGCCATAGCCCCCTGACTAGGGCAGATATAGCTTCTAGGGTGCGAAAGTGCTAGGCTTGTGAGTCGGGAAAGGTGGTAAACGCTGATATGACGTTCACAATCGGTGAGACCGTGGTCTACCCCAATCATGGCGCAGCAGTCATCGAAGCCCATGAAACTCGAACGATCAAAGGCGAAGAGAAGCTCTATCTAGTCCTGCGCATCGTCGGCCAGAATGATCTGGTGGTACGAGTGCCGGCCTGCAACCTTGATCTGATCGGGGTTCGGGACGTAGTCGATGCGGATGGCCTGGAGCGAGTATTCGGAGTCTTACGTGCGCCGCACGCTGAGGAGCCCACTAACTGGTCTCGACGCTACAAGGCGAATCTGGAAAAACTGCACTCGGGGAACGTACTCAAGGTAGCTGAGGTCGTCCGCGACCTTTGGCGTCGTGAGCGTGACCGTGGCTTGTCTGCTGGCGAGAAGCGGATGTTGGCCAAAGCGCGGCAGATCCTGGTGTCCGAATTAGCTCTTGCCGAAAAGGTCGAGGAAGACCGCGCGGAGGTACTTCTCGACGAGGTACTCGCTTCCTGAAGCGGTCTCTGAGCTGATGGAGTCGGAGTCGACTGGCCCGGTCGTTGCTGTCGTGGTGGCGGCCGGTGCTGGCGTCCGACTTGGTGGCGATAGCCCCAAGGCGTTGCGTGAGGTTGCAGGGTTCGCTTTGGTGCGCCACAGCTTGAATAATCTAGCCAGCGGCGGCGTGGCCCGGGCGGTGGTGGTCATCGCGCCTGGCGAAGAAGGCGCCTTCGAAACGGCTTTGGCCGATTCGCCAATACCTGCTGGTTATGTGTTTGGTGGTGCCCGGCGACAGGACTCGGTGCGAGCTGGGTTGGCTGCGATCAGCGGTGATCCGGCGACGAGTGATTGCCAATTTGTACTTGTTCATGACGCTGCCCGGGCGCTAGTTCCGCCGAAGGTGGTGGCTGCAGTGATCGCGGCGCTACACAACGGCGCAGTCGGGTGCGTACCTGCGGTGCCCATAGTCGACTCCATTCGGATGGTCGCCGATACCGGACTGTCGCAGGTCGTCGACCGGTCGATGTTGCGTGCGGTGCAAACTCCGCAAGGATTCCGGCGGGATGTATTGGTCGAGGCGTTGGCTCAGGCTGAACAGTTGGGTTTGGAGGTCAGTGACGATGCAACCGCGGTTGAGGCACTTGGGCATCCGATCACTTTGGTGCCCGGTTCGCGAGAAGCCTTGAAGGTTACTGAGCCGATCGATCTGGTGGTAGCCGAGGCGATAGCCAGGAGTAGAGGATGAACCTTCGGGTGGGAATTGGCACTGATGTTCATGCCTATGCCGAAGGCGTGCCGATGTGGGTGGCTGGCCTCGAGTTCCCAGCTGAGCCCAAAGGCTTGGCTGGGCATTCCGACGGCGATGTCGCGGCCCATGCCATCTGTGATGCGTTGCTCGGGGCAGCTGGCCTGGGGGACCTGGGTAGCAACTTCGGCACCGACGATCCAGCCTGGGCTGGAGCAAGCGGCGTGGCATTCCTCGCCGAGACTGCGACCAGGCTGGCGAAGGCTGGTTTCAAGGTGGTCAATGCTTCAGTGCAGGTGATTGGTGAGCGGCCTCGGATGTCGGCACGCCGAGCTGAAGCGGAACGGGTGCTTTCGGCAGCGCTGGGGGCACCAGTAAGTGTTTCGGGTACCACCACCGACGGCCTCGGCTTCACCGGACGCGGAGAAGGCCTAGCCGCGACTGCGGTGGCGCTGATCAGCTATTGATGCCTCAACGCACCTTTTCGGCAGGTGCGGTGTAGCTGTTGCAGCCACCTATCGAACTGCTAGCTAACCCGGTCGAGAACCAGGTCTGTCTGGACTTGCCTAGGCCGTGATTGCCGTCCACCTTGGCGTCTCCGGAAAGCACATCGTCACCCAAGTTGTAGACCACCAACTTCAGGTTCTTTAGGTCAGCTTCGGTCAAGTTGGAAGATTGCGACACCGAGGTGACGAACATGCCGGAAAGGCAATCTGCCTGCGCTTCTGCCCGGCGGGAGTAGAGGTTAGCTTCACTGGCAGTCGACCTGTTTTCGAAGTAGCTCGAGCCAGACAGAATCCCGGTTCGGTACTGGATGGCGTGGCCGAATTCGTGGGCAATCACCAGGTCAGCTAGGAAGGTTGTCCGCTGCAGTTGCTTGGTGGGTAGCACATCGTAAATGTCTGTGGCGTAATAAATCTGTTGGTTGGCGGGGCAGTAAAAGGCATTGCCTGACTTAAAGCTGCCGCAAGGGGTGGTGACCGAGCTGGTGTAGACCGTCACCGGTGGGCGAGGAAGCTCGAAGCCAGCGCTAGTCACTGGCGGGTTCCAAACCGTCCACAGACAGGCAGTCACCAGGTCCAGGTGAGCCTGCATTTCCTTCTCGCTCGCCTTGGAGGCGTCGATAGCAGGCAGTCCACATTTGGTAGGTACGGTGATGCTCTGCTTGTAGGCGGCGTTTGACTTCGTCCAAGCGGTGGCTTCAGTCGCATTCTTTACCCTGGGTGCGCTTGGTGGATTACTGTCCGGATCAGGCACTCCGGAAGGAATTGTGGCCGTGGGCTGTGTGGGGGGCGGGGCGGCGGTGGTGTTGGTGCCTTGGCTCAGGTAGTTGCTGAGTGCCAGCGTGAAGAACCCAAGGCCGAGGATTAAGGCTGAGCCCAGAATTACGTTCAGAATTGGTCGCCGGCGTTTTGGCGGTGGCGAAAACGAGCCGGGGGCGCCGTAGCCGGGGGGGCCGAATTGTGCCTGAATCGGTTGCTGGTACTGCGGGGTAGCAGCCCAGGGGGCCGCTGCGGGCTGGGGCGGTAGGGCGTTCGCCCAAGGGTTTGCAACCTGTTGAGGCGTTGGGGGTGGAGCGCCCCAAGTGTTGGTTGGCTGGCCCCAAGGCTGCTGATTTGGCCACTGTTGCCCTTGGTTGGGCGCACCCCAGTTCTGAGTCACGGGGCAAATACTAACCCGTGTAGGAAACTGGTAATTCACGCCGATGGCATTCTCGGCGCTGTGGTTACTCTTGTGTGGCCGTTGCCTCTAGGCTGGCACGGCTGTAGTAGTTGAAGAGTCGCCGGAGCCCTTATCTGCGATACGGGCAAATGTGTGAAAGAGGAACCCCGAAATGGTGAGACCTTTGGCCAAGTGGTACCGAGTATTTGCGGTTGTTCTAGTCGCCTTTGGGCTGAACCTGACCGCGATTACGGCTCACGCCGATGAGGTTGGCCTGAGTAGCTATGACGTAGCAGCGGGCATAGCCGCAGACGGAACCTTGTCAGTTGATGCGACTCTCACCTTCGCAGGTGATCCGCCAGCTAGCTTGCAGCAGGTGTTTGACACCACCTTGCGTACCGCAGAGGCCACGCAATACCAGTTCACGATCACCGAAATTACTGCTTCCAGTGCAGGCAAACTTCTCAACTCAAAGCTGACCACAACGGCATCATCGCTGACCATCGATATCCCTACAGAGGGCGTCACTGAGCCGGTGAAGTTGCATTACAAAGTCGGCGGTGCAGCTATGGCAAGCGGGGATAGCACCAAGGTCCATTGGGCATTCCTGCAGGGTCTGAGCCTGCCAGTGGCAGATTTCAATGCCATTGTCACCCCAGCGGCGCAGTTCACTTCGATCAATTGTGCCGCGGGCAATCCCGCGGATCTGGGCAACTGCACTGCCATCATCGGCGGGATCGCGGGTCAACGGTTGCCCGTCTTCAGCCAGGTTGCCAACTCGGCTGGCGACATGGTGTTGATCACACTGACCTTCCCGTCCACGCAGGTCGCAGTGAACCAGAACCTGCAAACCCTGTGGACCGCCGAGCGGGCCTTCTCGGTAGCGCCGCTTCCCGGCGGTATCGGTCTGGCTGGCTTGTTGCTCGGTGCGATTGGGTTGTGGGCCGGTCATCGTAAGATCGGCCGGGATTTTGCCGGTGAGGTAGCCCCAGTTCTGGTGGCCGATTTCCATCCGGTGGCTGACGGCCGCAGCGAGTTTCGGGTGCTGGACGGAGTCCGTCCCGGCGAGATTGGCACGCTCGTAGACGAGCGGGTGGACCCGGTCGATGTCACTGCGGCGATTCTCGACCTAGCCGTTCGTGGGCATCTCAGAATCACGGAATTGCCGAGAGAGTCCGTACATGGTCCCAGCGATTGGGCTTTCACCCGGTTGGAACACGACGAGGACGTCCTGGCTGATTACGAGCGGACTCTGTTGAACGCGGTAGCCCCAGTTCAGGGTGATCCGGTCAAGCTATCCAACCTGCCCGGAAGTTTGGGCTCAGTCATCCCTCAGGTGCAATCGGAGCTTTACGACGAGGTAGTTGCCGCTGGCTGGTTTGCCCGCCGTCCAGACACCACTCGGGGTCGTTGGGGATTCGCCGGGTGGGTTGTGCTGGCACTGTCAGCAATTGGCGCTGGCTTGCTGATCGCTTTCACTTCTTTCGGGTTACTTGGGTTGGCGCTGATCATGCTGAGTCTGGGACTGCTGGCCATCTCGGGTGAAATGCCCGCCCGGACCGCTTCGGGCACCGCTGTGCTGCGGGGGTTGGATGTGCTGCGCGGCAATCTACTCACTCATCCAGTGGCGAATGTGGGTGTTGGTGAGCCCTATCCCCAGATCTCGAAGCTGCTGCCCTACGCGGTGGTCCTCGGTGGTCGAGAGCGTTGGGTGCAGGCCATGACTGA
>DHWU01000023.1:0-6735 GCA_002413345.1 Propionibacteriaceae bacterium UBA5174
GCACCTGGCAGATGTCGACCATCCAATACGACTTCAATATGCCGGCGCGTTTCGGTTTGAGCTACACCGGACCGGACGGGCACCCGGCCGAGCCGGTAATGATCCATTCGGCCAAGTTCGGTTCCATCGAACGATTCATCGGGGTATTGACCGAGCATTACGCGGGAGCTTTTCCGGCCTGGTTGGCTCCGGTGCAGGTGACCTGCATTCCGGTATCGGCCGAATATGACAGCTATTTGGCTGATGTGGCGGCCAAGCTGCTCGCGGCGGGGATCCGGGTCGAGGTTGACTACAGCGACGACCGGTTTGGCAAGAAGATTCGCAACGCTCAAACCCAGAAGGTGCCGTTCATGCTGATCGCTGGCGAGACAGACGCAGCGGCTGGTGCGGTGAGCTTCCGTTACCGCGATGGCACCCAGAACAACGGGGTGAGTATCGACGATGCGGTGGCTGAGATCATCGCGAACACCAGGCCGCCGAGGCGATGACCATTATCGACCCGGGGTCGCTGCCCGGGGTGCCAGACGCCTTTCAGCGGCTCTGGACGCCGCATCGGATGGTCTACGTCGGTGGGCAGAACAAACCGGTTGATGCCAGCGCTGAGGCTTGTCCGTTCTGTCAGGCTCCGAAGAGTGCCGATACCGACAACCTGATCGTCCATCGTGGGCAGGCGGCCTATGTGGTGCTGAATCTGTACCCCTATTCGCCTGGCCACCTGTTGATCTGCCCCTTCAGGCACATCGCCGATTGGACCGACGCCACGCCAGCCGAGCGGGCCGAGATCGGTGAGCTGACGGCCACCGCGATGCAGGTATTGCGCAGTGTCTCGGCACCGGCGGGTTTCAATCTGGGAATGAACCAGGGCGAGGTTGCTGGCGCCGGGATTGCCGCCCATCTGCATCAGCATGTGGTTCCGCGTTGGGCAGGTGATGCCAACTTCTTGCCGGTGGTGGCGCAAACCAGGGCTGTGCCGCAACTACTCAGTCAAACCCAGGATCTGCTGGTCGCAGCCTGGGGGGACGCTGTGAATCCATCGCTAGGCTGAACTCATGACCGGCGAGCCCTACGACACCGAGCGGGTGTTGACGGTCCCCAATGTGCTGAGTTTCATCAGGCTGGCTGGCGTCCCGGTCTTTTTGTGGCTGTTGCTGGTCGATGAGGCCGACTATTGGGCGTTCGCAGTCTTGGCGGTCGGTGGCGCTTCTGATTGGCTGGACGGACATCTCGCCAGGCTTTGGCACCAACGATCCCGGCTTGGACAGGTGTTAGATCCGCTGGCCGATCGCCTCTACATTCTGGCCACACTGGTCGGGCTGGCAATCCGTGGGATTGTGCCTTGGTGGCTAGTGGCCTTGTTGGCTACGCGTGATCTGGTGCTGGCCACCACCATCTGGCCAGCCTTGCGGCGCCGCGGCTTCGCCAGTTTGCCGGTGCATTTCTTAGGCAAGGCTGCGACCTTCGCCTTGTTGTACGCCTTCCCATTGGTGTTACTGGGCAATGGTGAGAATCCCTGGCAGGTGGCCGCCCGGGTAGCCGGTTGGGCGTGCGTGATCTGGGGCGCGGCGCTGTACTGGTGGTCGGGCCTGCTCTATTTGGGGCAAGGTGCTGAGGTGATCCGGCGATATCCGTTGGACGAGGCTCGCCTCAGCTAACTGCCGAATCAACCGCCGCCACAGGTAGGGTGTGGGACGAGTTAGGCCCGCGGATGCGGCGTCGTGGACCGAGGAGTCACAGTGTTCCCAGAAGATTTGCTCTACACCAGCCAACACGAGTGGGTACGCAACGGGGCAGCTGGCACCATTCGCGTGGGGATCACCAGCTACGCGGCTGGCGAACTCGGCGATGTGGTGTTCGTGTCTTTGCCCCAGGTTGGCGAAGAGGTTGCTGCCGAAGATTCCTGCGCTGAGGTCGAATCAACCAAGAGCGTTTCCGCCATTTACGCCCCGGTCAGCGGGGTAGTGAAGGCCGTGAATGCGACTCTCAACGACTCTCCTGAGAGCATCAACTCTGATCCCTACGGTGAAGGCTGGCTGTTCGAGATCGAAGTGGCCGATCCAACCCAGCTTGAGCGACTTATCAGCGCGGACGCGTACAGCGAACTCGTCTCGGGATAGGGTGGCGCTTAACCTGTAGTACAGCTGGGAGTCGGATTTCCAAATCCCAGCGCGAGAGGCGACCCCACATGAGCAAATGCCCAACTTGTGGCCAAGAGTCGGCTGACCCAGCCAACTTCTGCCCGCACTGCGGAGCCAGTTTGGCCAAAATGACCGGAGACACCACCAGGGTGATCCCCGCCGTGGTGGAAGAATTCCATCTGGAGGAACTGGGAGCAGAGGACGCAAATGCGGTTGAAGCGCTACCAGTCGGTTCGGCGCTACTGCTGGTCCTCAAAGGTGGCGTAGCCGGCGCCCGATTCCTAGTCGATGCGGATCTAGTCACGGTCGGGCGACATCCTCGATGCGACATCTTTCTTGATGATGTGACTGTTTCGCGCCATCACGCCAGGTTCACCAGAAAAGGCGATCAGTTTTGGGTTGCTGACGAGAACAGCCTCAACGGCACTTATGTCAACGGCGACTTGATCGACGGTCCAGTTGCCCTCAAACGCGGCGATGAGGTGCAAGTTGGCAAGTTCCGAATGGTCTTTTTTTGCGGACAGGACTGAGTCGGGCGGCATCTGATGGCGCTCGGACTGCGCAGTATCGGCCAAGTGTTGGCCGTGTTGAAACCCGACTTCGACGATATTTCGATCTCGAAGATCCGGTTTCTTGAAGCCGAAGGGTTGATCTCGCCGGAGCGTGCCCCTTCGGGCTATCGGCGTTATTCAGATTCCGACATCGAGCGGCTGCGCTACATCCTTGACGTCCAAAAGAACTATTACCTGCCGCTGAAGGTGATCCGCGAGCACCTCGACATGATGGATCGGGGCCAGCATCCACCGAACCTCGGTCCAGCCCCGGATGAAGCCCCCGAATTGGAAGCGGCTGATCCGGCCGAAGAACTCACGCCGCATCCACGCCCGCCGCGGCGGGCGATCAGGGTGACTCGGCGCGAACTGCTCGAAGTGAGCGGGTTGAGTGAAGCTGCCTTGACCGAGTTGGAGAAGCATCAGCTGGTGATCCCGCGGCGCGGCACCATCTACTACGGACGCGATGCGCTCACGGTGGCCGTGGTCGCCCGCAAACTCGCGGGCTATGGCATGGACGCTCGGCATCTTCGAGTGGTCAAGCAATCCGCTGAACGTGAAGTGGGCCTGATCGAGCAGGCGATTGCGCCGCATCTGCGGCGTAACCCTGCTGCGCGGGCTCTCCCGGCCGAGGTGATGCAGCTGGTATTGCACGCCCATGCAGCCATAATGCGATCCCAACTGACCCAGTGAGCTGGCGATGATCGAGCTGAAAGTTGCAGAAATCCGGGTCGCGGACGACGAGACCCCGCCGGTGGTGGTGCTGGCTGAGGAAAGCGGCCAGCACCGGATGCTCCCAATCTGGATGACCCATGCCGGCGCAGCCGCAATCATGGGCGCCACTGAAGAAGCGGACAGTCGGCGTTCGATTCATGACCTTGCGGTGATGATCGTCAATGAGTTGGCGGACTCTGAACTCACTGCGGTGGAAATCGTGGGCTGTGACGCAGGCCAGTACTTTGCAGATTTGGTGTTTGTGGAGCGTCGATTGGCTGCTCGGCCAAGTGATGCCATTGCGTTGGCCTTACGAGTTGGCTGCCCGATCCATTGTGCCGAGTCCGTGCTGGACGAGTACGGAGTGACTGCTGACGAAATCGACACCGCGGCTCCGGTCCAAGCCGAGGCTGAGGTGGAGCGCTTCTTGGAGTTCCTGGATTCGGTCACTCCTGAGGATTTCTCCGGTGAGGGCGGCGACGAGAAACCCTTAGGCTCTGGTTCAGACTCGTGAGCGTCGGCTTCAGCAACCCGGCGTGTCGTTGACCTCGGTTCGTGGGCGGGATTACCGTCTTAATCGCAACGACGTGATTTGCAACACTGAAGAAGAGGTCACCGATGAACGCACCGGATCCGCAGCCGGGCACCACCCGCGCCGCCCAGGACTTGTTGTTCGACGGTGACTTCTCTCCATTGCCGCAAGACCTGGGTTTCCGTGGACCGGTGGCCTGTCGAGCTGCTGACATCACCTATCGCCAACTCGACTACTGGGCCCGTACCGGGCTGGTCTCGCCAGAAATCCGTGGCGCTGAAGGGTCGGGCACCCAGCGGCTGTACAGCTTTCGCGACCTGCTCTTGCTGAAGGTAATCAAGCGTCTGATCGATGCAGGTATTTCGCTGCAGCAGATTCGCACCGCCGTCGAGCATCTGCGAGCCCGTGGAGTTGAAGACCTCACCCAAGTCACTTTGATGAGTGATGGTATTTCGGTTTACGAGTGCACCAGTGATGACCAGGTGGTCGATCTGTTGCGTGGTGGTCAAGGGATGTTCGGCATTGCTTTGGGTGGGGTTTGGCGCGATATCGAAGGCACTTTGCAGGAACTGCCCAGCGAGCGAGCTGACCAAACCGAGCAGGAGCACGCGAACGACGAGTTGGCCAAACGACGTCGGGCCCGCGCGGCGAGCTGAGCGACGCCGGTAAACCGGCGGCTGAAGGCGTGCCAGCGGGATAGGTTTGTCCCTGCTATGACTGACTTCACCAAACGCCACCTCGGACCTGACGAGGCCGCGCGTAACCAGATGCTCAAACTGCTCGGCTACTCAGATCTCGACGGACTGATCGACGCCGTCGTCCCCGCTGCGATTAGGGAGAATGCCGAGCTTCGGCTACCGCCGGCTCGCAGCGAAGCCGAGATTCAACATCGACTGCTGGAACTGTCTGAGGACAACGCCACCGCGGTCTCAATGATCGGACTCGGGTTCCACCACACTGAGACCCTGCCAGCCATTCGGCGACTGGTCTTGGAAGACCCGTCCTGGTACACCGCCTACACGCCGTATCAGCCGGAGATTAGCCAGGGTCGTCTGGAAGTGCTGGCCACTTTTCAAACCATGATCAGCGATCTGACCGGTCTGGCGATTGCTGGGGCGAGCTTGCTCGATGAAGCCACGGCAGTGGCCGAGGCGGTGAGTATGGCCAAGCGGATCTCGCGGTCGGGGCAAACAGTCGTGGTCGATTCTGGGCTATTGCCACAAAACCTGGCGGTGTTGCGCACCCGCGCCTCCGCCCAGGGGATCGATGTCGTCCAGGCTGAGGGGTCCTTGATTGGGGCAATTCAAGAGCACAGTCCGTTTGCGGTGGTGGCTCAGGTGCCCGGCGTAGATGGACAGTTGCCTACAGCTGCGGAGCTGAAAGCGCTGGCCGAGCAGATCCACCTTGGCGGCGGTCAGTTCATCGTGGCGGTGGATCTATTGGCTTTGACCCTGATTGGGTCAGCCGCCGAGTGGGGCGCCGATATTGCGGTCGGCTCAGCGCAGCGGTTTGGCGTACCGCTGTTCTACGGCGGTCCCCACGCCGGGTTCATTGCCGCTCGGTCCGGGTTGGAACGCCAGCTTCCTGGACGCATTGTCGGGTTGAGTAAGGACGCCGACGGGGTGGCGTCCTATCGCTTGGCGTTACAGACCCGCGAGCAGCACATTCGGCGAGAGAAGGCGACCTCGAATATTTGTACCGCTCAGGTGCTGTTGGCCGTCGCCGCAGCGCTTTACGCGGTACACCACGGGCCGCGAGGTCTGGCTGAGATTGCTGCCGGGGTGCACGCCAACACTCAGCGACTGGCGGCCACTCTGGAAGACGCTGGTTACGCCCTAGTCAGCGAGCAGTTCTTCGACACGCTCACCGTGCAGGCCACAGGACGGGCCGCTGAGATCGTGGCCGCGGCGCGGGCTGGGGGAGTGCAGCTGCGGTTGGTGGATGCCGACCGGGTGGGGATCTCGATTGGTGAAGGGATCGGCGAAGCAGCGTTGAACGCGGTGTGCGCAGCCTTCGGTGCCGAGCCGCTGAGTCAGTCTCGGTGGGGTGGCCTGGGAGATCACCAAAGAGTGGGGGAGTACCTCACCCATCCAGTGTTCAATGCCTACCAAAGCGAAACCGAATTCATGCGTTACCTGCGCACCCTCGCCGATCGTGACTTTGCCCTAGACAAGGGCATGATTCCGCTGGGTTCGTGCACCATGAAGCTCAATCCGGCTGCGGCCATGGAGCCGATCAGCTATCCAGGCTTTGCCAATCTGCACCCCTTCGTGCCAGCGGCTGATGCCGCTGGTTACGCGGAGTTGATTGCTGAGTTGAGCGCCTGGCTGGTTGAAATCACCGGCTACGACCAGGTGAGTTTGCAGCCCAATGCGGGTAGCCAAGGCGAATTTGCCGGGCTAATGGCGATCCGTTCCTGGCAGCTGGCCAATGGTCATGCTGAGCGCACAGTCTGTCTGATTCCGGCTTCAGCCCATGGCACGAATGCCGCCTCGGCGGTGATGGCCGGCATGAAGGTCGTGGTGGTTGCCACCGCTGCGGACGGGTCGGTTGACCTGACCGATCTGCACGCAAAGATCGCTCAGTATGGCCAGACCTTGGCTGCTGCGATGATCACCTACCCGTCCACTCACGGGGTGTTCGAAGACACCATTACCGAAATTTGCCAGGCCGTCCACGCTGCTGGGGGTCAGGTCTACGTCGATGGCGCCAACTTCAACGCTTTGTTGGGACTGGCGCGTCCAGGTCGGTTTGGGGCTGATGTCAGCCATCTGAATTTGCACAAGACCTTCGCCATTCCGCA
>DHWU01000023.1:6978-32637 GCA_002413345.1 Propionibacteriaceae bacterium UBA5174
TCGCCATTCCGCACGGCGGCGGTGGGCCTGGAGTTGGGCCCGTTGCAGTGAAGTCCCATCTGGCGCCTTACCTGCCAAATCACCCGCTGTCGGCCGCCGCTGGGCCCCAGAGCTCCTATGGTCCGGTGGCTGCTGGGCCGTTCGGATCGGCCGGAGTACTGCCAATTTCTTGGGCCTACATTGCGTTGATGGGGGCCGACGGGCTGAAGGCTTCGGCCAGCGGCGCGATCTTGGCTGCCAACTACGTCGCAAAGCGACTGGGGGATTACTACCCGGTGCTTTACACCGGGCCCAGCGGGTTAGTGGCCCATGAATGCATCATCGATCTTCGAGAAATCACCAAGGCTGCCGGGCTGAGTGTGGACGATGTCGCCAAGCGACTGATCGACTACGGCTTCCATGCCCCGACGATGAGTTTCCCGGTTGCGGGCACGCTGATGATCGAGCCAACCGAGTCCGAATCAAAGGCCGAACTTGACCGCTTCTGCGACGCGATGATCGGCATTCGCGCCGAAATTAGGCAGGTCGCGGACGGAGTGTGGCCAGCCGAAGACAACCCCTTGCACCATGCGCCGCACCCAGCCAGCCGGGTGTTAGCCGATGAATGGGACCATGCCTACCCCCGCAGCTTGGCTGCGTTCCCCGACGGAGAGCGCCGCGGCCCGATCGGTTCAGGCGGGCGCGACAAGTATTGGCCGCCGGTGGGTCGGATCGAGGGAGCCTACGGCGACCGCAACCTGGTGTGTACCTGCGGACCGGTGAGCGATTATGCCGCCAAGGAGGAACAGGAGTAGTCCTATGCAGCAGTGGTGGGAACAGCTTCGCCAGCATCGGCTAGTGGCCCACGCGTTGCGTGCCCTAGACCGGTTCAACGTTCGCGGTGGCGGCCAGTTTGCGGCGGCGATCTCCTACTTCTCGGTGCTTTCCTTGGTGCCGATCCTGATGCTCGCCTTTTCCGGGCTGGGCTTGGCCTTGACTGTCTTCTATCCCGGGTCGCTGGGCTTTCTCGAAGGCTGGTTAGGGGACAACCTGCAGGCCTATGGCGATCTGGGACAGACTCTGCGGACGGTGGTTGCCGGTGCGCTAAGCAACTGGGCCGCGATCGGCTTGGCCGGCCTGGCGATCGCCCTGTGGAGCGGTGCCACCTGGATCGGCAATTTGAAGCGGGCGTCCCAGGCCCTAATGCGGCACGACTACGACAACCCGCCTAAGGCGCTGTCACTGCCGTTGGATTTGCTGGTCAACTTCGGGGCGCTCCTAGTGCTTTTTGTCGGGGTCGTTCTTACCTGGGCCGCCACGTTGGCCGCGACCAGCTTGGTCGCTGAGGTCGGCAGCTGGGTTGGCCTCGCCGACGGCATCGGTGCGGGGATCCTGGTCGGTGGAGTCAGCATGGTGGCGTCGGTGGCGGCGGGCACCTTGTTGTTCTGGTGGATGTTCCACTGGTTCGCACTCACCCCGATTCGCCCGAAGCTGTTGTGGATCGGCGCTCTGGTAGGTGCGGCTGGCTTGGTGTTGCTGCAAGCGATGGCTGGCTATCTGATCGCGATGTTCTCGAAGAATCTTTCGGCTTCGTTGTTCGGGCCGGTGATCGTATTGATGCTGTTTATGAACCTCTTCGCCACCCTGATTTTGTATGTGGCGGCCTGGCTGGCTACGGCGGATGTAAGCGTCCCCGAATTGACCGAGCCTGAAGTGGCTGAGAGGTCCGAATCAGCTGAAGCAACACCGGGACAGTCGGTGGTTTCCAGCGAAGTGGCGCAAAGGTCGATGGGTGTCGGGCTGGTCGCGGGCTACACCGTTGGTGCGGCCACCGGCCTGGGCCTGGGTGCGTTGATCGCCTCCACCGTCGCCCGAATTGGCCGCCGCAAGGGTGATTGAAGACGGCAAAAGACGCGCCGACAGCGGGGCCAGCGACGCGTCAGTTGCAGAGGTGATTAGTGCTCGGCCGGCGGTGCGGGCACAGGATGAGGCTGGCCGATGGTGTCTAGTAGGGCCAAGTACCAGTCTTCGCTGATGTCGAACGGCTTGCCGCCCTTGATTCGGGCAAAGTCGATCACGCTGAGCACCTCGCCAGCCTCTTCGTCGTGGCCCACAACGCCCGGCGTGCCAGCTAGCGCCGAATCGACGGCCAGATCAACCATCGACTTGATTAGTGCCCGATCAAAAGCGTTAGCCGGAGCTGAGCGGGAGAAGTAGCCAGACTTTTGCACCAGCACCTTCTGAGCATTGAGCATCTCGGCGAACTGCTTGCCGAACCATTCCCCGGGGTTGATCCGCTCCAAGCGAATATGGCCGAAAGCGTCGCGAGCGACCTCTTGGCCTTCGCGCTCCATTTCGGCGACGATATCGGCGATGCCAGCACCCTCAGACAAGAAGATGTTTACGCATCCTGCTTCGTCCATCACCTTGTTCAGCCGTTTGGCTTCCTCGTCAATGTCCAAGGCGGCTTCGGGGACGAACACCGCGTGAACATCCCAGGCCTCCTGGCTCAAGCCGATCTCCGGCAGCCAGTCAACCGAATCGGTCCACTCGTGATACTTGCGGGCAGTGGCGGCAGTTAGCCAGCCGCAGTTGCGTCCCATTACTTCGTGAATCAGCAGAATCCGAGTGCCAGCATTGTGCTCGGCCATCACATTGCGGGCGAAGGTGGCGCCCATCTCGGCCGCGGTGTCGGCTCCCATCGATTGCCGGATTGGCACGATGTCGTTGTCGATGGTCTTGGGTAGGCCCACCACGGTCAGGCCGTAGTCGTGCTCAGCCAGATAGGCGGCCAGATCGGCAGCGGTGGTGTTGGTGTCATCGCCGCCGATGGTGTGGAGGACGTCAACTTCGTCGGCAATCAAACGTTCGGCAGCAACCTGAAGAGGATTCTCGCCTTCTCTGACTAAACCGCGACTGACTAGGTCCTTAAGGTTTGTCAGCTTCACCCGGGAGTTGCCAATGGGGGAACCGCCGTACTCGTGCAGCAGGGCCGCCTTGGCCCGGACATCTGGAGTGACCCTCAAATAGTCGCCGGTCAACAGCCCCTGATACCCATTGCGGTAGGCAATGATCTCGATCTCGGGAGCCACCTCGGTGTATTGCTCGATCAGGGCACCGATGGCAGATGACAGGCACGGGGCAAAACCGCCGGCAGTGAGGAGTGCAACTTTGTGGACCATCTTCGGTATCCAATCCATGCTCGGTGCTGAGGACGCGCGCCCGAGTTTACCGACGTGGAGCTCAGTTGTGGACAACGCTTGGCTTGAAACGTCACAGCATGCGCACAATGTCTGCATCCAGTCACCGATGCGGGGTAGGGGAGCGCTGATGCCAAGCCAGCGAGGCATGTCGTTATCGCCATTTGTGGCGTTGATAGTGCCGGTATTGATGGTGGTGATCGGGTTGGTAGTGGACGGCGGTGCGCAGGTGGCGGCGTCCCGCCGCGCCGAACGGGTGGCCGCAGCTGCTGCGAGGGCAGCCTGTGACGACACTGCTCGGGCTCGGCTTTCTGGCGCGACTGTGAACCCCAGCCAAGCCATTGCAGTGGCTCAACGAACCATCAGTGGGTCTGAAGGCGTCACCGGAGACGTGCAGGTGTCGTCAGGGCGCGTGGTGGTGCACACCAAGGTGGTCACCAAGACGATCTTGCTCAGTCTGGTGGGAATCGGTGAGCTGAGCGCCACCGGATCGGCCGAGGCCGCGCTGGTTGCTGATCGCTGAGCCTCACAGGCTGGCTGCCATTCGCGTAACCGCTTCGCGAACCAGTTCGGGAGAACACGCCAGATTGATCCGCACCCACTGTCGATGAGACTGCGCGAACTGGATCCCAGAGGAGAAAGCCACCCGCCCGCGTTCTCGAAACTGGCGAGTTGGGTTGGCTAATCCCAAAGGTGTGCAGTCGAGCCAGGCAAGATAAGTGCCTTCGGCTGGCTGGTAGCTGAGCTGGGGGATCGTGACGGCCAACTCGTCTGCCAATAACCGCTTATTGGCCGCGATCTCCACCACCAGGTCGTCAACCCAGTCTTGGGCGTGGGTCAACGCGGCGGTGTGGGCCAAGTTGGCAAGGTGCGGCGTTGATTGCCCCGACACTGGCCCCTTGGCCAAGATCTCGGTCACTTCTGCTCCGGCAATGGTCAAGCCAGCTTTGAAACCGGCCAGATTCCACGCTTTGCCTGCCGAGGTCACCGTCACGGCACGTTCGCCGCCGGGGACGGTCTGGATCGGCACGAAGGTGGTGCCGGGATCAACCAAGCAGGCATGAATTTCATCCACGATGAGTTGCACACCAGCCTGATTGGCCAAGGTCATGACTTCGGTGAGCTCGGCGGCAGTATGCACCGCTCCCGTCGGGTTGTGCGGCGAGCAGAGCAGATAAGCCGCCGGTCGCTCAGTGCCGAATGCCTGCTCGATCGTGGCCAGATCCAGCCGTCCGGCAGCGGTGAGCGGGGCCTCGACTACCCGGCGTCCGTAGTTGCGGATGACTTCGCGAAATGGTGCGTACACCGGGGGATTGATCACCACTGCATCGCCTGGCTCCGTGGTGGAGAGCAGCACCGAAATGATTGAGGACATCACGTCAGGGCCGCGACGGATCTGGGTGGACGGCGCAAGTTGCCAGTTCCATCGATTTGCCGCCATGGCGGCGAAGGCCTCGGCGTAGGCACTGCCGCAGGCGTAGCCGGTATCGCCTCGATCCAGTGCCTCGGCGACCACTTGGTGCACTGCCGGGTGCGTCCGGGTGTCCATTTCGGCTACCCACATCGGCAGGATGTCAGGATCGTAGAGTCGCCACTTCGCGCTCAAGCGGGTGCGAAGCTCTTCTAGGGGCACGGACAGAACAGACATGGCGACACCATAACTGGGTGGGGCTAGGGTTGATTTCATGGCTCGCTATTTCGATGTTCATCCTGACAATCCACAGCCGAGGTCGTTGGCTCAAGTGGTCGATCTGGTCAACTCTGGTGCTTTGATTGCCTACCCGACCGACTCGGGCTACGCCCTAGGCTGCAAGCTGGGTAACCGGGAAGGCCTGGATCGGATCCGGACGCTGCGGGGCCTGGACGAACATCACCATTTCACCTTGGTGTGTAGCGAATTCGCCCAGCTCGGTCGGTACGTCCAGATGGACAACGACGTGTTTCGGGCGGTCAAAGCCGCCACCCCCGGGCCGTACACCTTCATTCTGAAAGCCAGCCGGGAAGCGCCGCGGGCGATGTTGCATCCGAAGAAGAAGACTGTCGGCGTCCGACTTCCCGAGCACACCACCACTTTGGAGTTACTCAGGCTGCTGGGAGAGCCACTGATGAGTTCCACGCTGATTCTGCCCGGCAGCACTGAACCGCTGACCGAAGGCTGGGTGGTCGAATCCGAGATCGGCAGTCAAGTGGACGCAGTGATTGATTCCGGTGATTGTGGCATTGAGCCGACCACCATTGTCGATCTCAGCGAGGACGAATACCGAGTGGTCCGCAACGGCGCTGGGGACGCTTCGCCGTTCGAGAACTGACCGGACTATTGGGGGTAGCTGCTGGCCTACTGGGGTGGCTGTTGGGCAAGGGTTTCGAGTTCGGCGGCTAGGTTGGCGGCGGCGCGCGCCGACCAATGCTGGCGGGCATAGGGGCTGTGGAACAGCGGGTCGGCAGCCAACAAGCCACGCAGTTGTTCCAGGCGGAACGGGATCCAGGAATCACCTGGTTGTTCAAGGTGGAGTTCGGTGACCGATCGCAGGTAGGTCCGTGGGTCCGCACCGAGGACGGCCAAGTCAGCGTCACAGACTCGGGCACCGGCCGCGTCGTCGGGGTCTGGCTGATGGCCTTCGGTGAGCCTAATTAGGCGGCACACTTCGTCAATTTCGGCAGTAGCCAACCGTGTGCTGCCCAACATGCCGGCTGCTAACTCGGCGGAACGGAGTTCATCCAGACCGGGCGTGTTGGTGTGAACCGCGTCGTGAAACCAGATCGCGAGTGTCTCGCTGCGCGTGCTGGAGCCGAGTTCGATCAGGGCGTCCAGGCAAGTCTGCAGATGGGTTGGCCCGTGGTAATGCCGGTCTGGCAGGTTCCACCGCTGGAGCAGGTATTGGCCGATCTCGGGGTGTTCTGGCAGCAGCGTTTGCCAGGCGGTGTACAGACTCTGGTTCACCAGGTGCCGATCAGCCAAATGCATAGCCCTGCGCACCCAGCGGCGAAGAGCACGCTGGTGAAGGTGCCGATGATGAAGCGCTCGGCAGCCCCGGAGGTGGTGGATCGCAGTTCGGGGTATCGGGCGAGGCTCTTTACCGCCAGCACAATCGCTAGGCCTTCGGCGAAGCCGCTCAGCAGGCAGGCATAGATCGCCAACCGCTCAAGCATTCCGATCCACATTCCACCCCGCAGTAGTTGGCCCGCTTCAGCGATGGTGGCTGATTGAGTCGAACCCTTTTCGGCTGGGTTGCTGGCGTCGACACGCTTGAACAGCCAGCTGACTAGGGGATGTCCGCCAACCACAGCAAAGATGGCGAAGGTGACCACGAACAGGGCCTTCAGAGTTATGGCTAACGCTGGATCCACGTTGTCTCCTTACTCGGTACTTGGAGTTTGCAGTCGAGACAGCAGCCTGACACACAAGACCCCACCTCGGCGCCCTTCTTCCCGGGCGGACGCGCTGAGCCGCTGGCTGATCGCAGACGGGCTCACGCCCAACTGGTTCGCAGCTTCAGTATTGGTCATTCCGGAATCGAGCAGGTCCACCAACTCCCAGCCTTGTGGGCTCCGCCGTGCCAACACTGTGCGCCACAGCCACAATGCGGTTTCGGCGTCGTTGGTAGCGGCTGTTAGATCGTATTGGTGAGTACTGACACCGCCATCGACTCGTAGGGCGAGGCCGGTCGGGCTGCGTTTGGCGGCGATGATGGCCTCACGGGCACTCAGATAGGCCTTGCCCCGAGCCATTCGGGTGGAGGAGGGGAGTGGCGCCTCGACTTCGCCTAGGCCCATACCGATTCGCCAATGACCAAGCCGAGTAAGCCGCGAGATTGCCGCAACTACTGCCTCTGGACGGGCGAGTAAAGCCTGGATCTCGTCCCCGGCGGTGCGCTCAAAGGGCAACACTGTGTCGATCTCGGTCAGTGCCGCCAGGGCGGCTGGGACCTTGTCATCGGACGATCTGCTGGCGACTTGGTCGGCAATAACGGCGACCATGAAGGGTGATGACTTCATTTCCCAAAGTTAAGCCATCTGGCTGAATTATGCAATGGGGGCGAAATTGCCGGCTCGGGCGAAGGGCCGGGTGGGCCGTTTGGTGGTCTGTTTGTTTCGGCACTCCAGCGCGCCTGAGCCAGGGCGAATCCGTCCGCAAAGCTGACTTGAGTGTGGGTGCGATGAGGGTGATTGGCGCGGTGATGCCATGAGTCAGGGGACCGACTCAGCCAGCCATAATGTCATAATGTAGCTTATCGGACTGGCGTGTGGGGGATTCGGTGGGGGCCAGGGTGGGGTGCGTTTCAAGAAAGGCGCCAGTGCTTACGAGGTGCTTGCCAACGGCGGCGAGAACGCCTCGCCTTGGTTACGTGACTTGCGCGGTGTGTGAAGCCTCAGGGCAGGCTGCTGAAAAAATTGGCCACCGGCTGAAACAAGCTCAAGGTGGTGCTACCTAAGGCGGTGACAGCAATCACAATCACCGTTGCAATGCCGGCGACCAAGATCGCATACTCGGCGCTGGTTGCGCCTCGCTCTGGGAATGTGAACACAGCGGCAGCGTAATGCCCCGGCTTCCATTTGCCCAGCAAAATGGGGCAAAACTTCAAAATAGCGCAATAGTGTCGCCCAGATGGGGGACACTATTGCGCTATTTTGAGAGCTTTGGTCGGCGAGTTTTGGCGCCGCTCTCCCCCGGCTTTAGTGCGTGTTCAGAGATTAATCATGTGGCCGGCGATTCCCTCGGCGGCTTCCTTGACGGCCTCAGACAGGCTGGGGTGGGTGTGGATGTTGCGGCCTACCTCATCGGCGGTGAGATCCCACAGCTGGGCCAAGGTGAGTTCAGGTAGCAACTCCGAGACGTCGGGGCCGATCAGGTGGGCGCCAAGGAGTTCGTTGTAGCGTGCGTCCGCGACGATCTTGACAAAGCCGGTGGCGTCGCCGAGCCCGTGTGCCTTGCCGCTGGCCATGAACGGGAACTTGGAGACCTTCACTTCGTAGCCGAGTTCCTTGGCCTGGGCTTCGGTGTAGCCAAACGAAGCTACCTGCGGCTGGCAGTAGGTAGCCCGCGGGACCATCGCGTAGTTGATCGGCAGGGTTTCGGCACCAGCGATCGTCTCAGCGGCCACAACGCCTTGCGCCTCGGCCGTATGGGCCAGCATGAGTTTGGCGGTCACATCGCCGATTGCGTAAATGCCGGGCACGTTCGTGCGCAGGTAGTCGTCGACCGCGATTGCACCGCGATCAGTAAGTTCGACACCGGTGTTCTCCAGTCCATACCCGGTGGTGCGCGGGGCGAAGCCGAGTGAGACTAGGACTCGTTCGGCCTCCAGGACCTGCGCCTCTCCCCCGCTGGCAGGACTGACGTGAACCCGAACTCCCTCGGAGTGCTCTTCTATGGAATCAACTTTGGTACTGGTGAGCACCTTGACGCCCAACTTGGCGTACGCCTTGGTGAGTTCGGCAGATACCTCGGGATCTTCATTGGGCACCATGCGATCGAGGTACTCCACGATGGTCACTTCAGTGCCGTAGTTGGCCAGGACGTAGGCGAATTCGGTGCCGATCGCACCAGCGCCACAGATCACGATTGACTTAGGAGCTTGGTCAGAAAGAATCTGCTGAACGTAGGTGAATACCCGATCACTAACCGCGGTGTTTGGCAGCATTTTGGTCGTGGCACCTACCGCAATAATGCAGTTTTCGAAACCGATTTCGGATTCGCTACCATCAGCGGCGGTTAACTTGATGGTCTTAGAGCTGGTGAAGGTGCCCCAACCATTAAGTTCGGTGATCTTGTTCTTGCGCATTAAGAAATGAACGCCTTTAACCATTCGCTCACTCACCGCACGGCTGCGCTTGAAAGCTGCCTCGAAGCTGAAGCTCACTTCACCCTCGATGCCAAAGGTGGCGGCTTCCTTGTTGAAGATGTGGGCCAGTTCGGCGTTGCGCAGCAGAGCTTTGGTCGGGATGCAGCCCACGTTGAGGCAGACGCCGCCCCACCACTGCTTCTCAATGATCGCCACCTTCTTGCCGAGTTGGGCAGCCCGAATGGCGGCGACATACCCTCCAGGGCCTGCGCCAAGTACAACAACGTCGAAAGTCTGGGTCATGAAGGTCACTCTAGACGAACTGCGCAGCCAGCCTGTGTGACGACAATTAGGTGTTCGGCTTGTGATCTGCAACCTTCCCCAACGCCACGAGAGGTGGGTGTTCATATCCCATATGAGTTATGGTGGCTGGGTGGTAGAACTTCTCCCCAGTAGTGTGGGCACCCTCATTCGCGATGCGAGGAAGCAGCGCGGCCTCACCCAGCAGGAACTCGCTGACCTGCTCGGCACCTCTCAGAGCGCGGTCCACCGGATCGAGTCCGGCGGGCAGAACCTGAGCCTGGAGATGATTAACCGGATCGCCAGCGCCTTGGAAAGTCCGCTGATCACCGCAGGTGCGGGCGGACCTACCCATCTGCGGATCCATGGCCCGGTGAAGTTGCACGGCTCAATCGCTGTGCGCTCCTCAAAGAACGCTGCGGTGGCACTGCTGTGTGCGTCCCTGCTGAACCACGGACGCACTGTGCTGCGCGGCATCGCCCAAATTGAGGAAGTTAATCGAATCCTCGAAGTACTGGTCAGTATCGGCGTGCGGGCCACCTGGTCGGACGACAAGAGCGAATTGGAATTGGTTCGTCCAGATCAACTGGATCTGGCCAATATTGACGCTGCGGCGGCCCGGCGAACCCGGTCGATCATTATGTTCCTGGGGCCACTGTTGCATTCCGAACAGCAGTTCGAACTCCCCTATGCCGGCGGCTGCAATCTGGGTGCGCGCACCATCACCCCACATTTGCAGGCGTTGCGGCACTTCGGGCTGGGCGTCCAGACCACCAAAGGCCTTTATCAAGCCGAAGTGACTCCCATCGCCTCCGATGAGATTCGAGTCACCCTGACTGAGCGCGGCGACACGGTGACCGAAAACGTGTTGATGGCAGCCGCGCTGTTCACCGGACGCACCGAGATCCGCAACGCGTCAGGCAACTACATGGTGCAAGACCTGTGCTTCTTCCTCAACGAAATCGGCGTGCGGGTTGAAGGTATCGGCACCACCACATTGGTCGTCCACGGAAAGTCCCGCATTGACGCCGAGGTGACCTTCGCGCCGTCCGAAGACCCGATCGAGGCGATGAGCCTGTTGACCGCAGCCATCGTCACGGGCTCGGAGCTGACAATTCAGCGAGCCCCGATCGAATTCCTGGACGTCGAGTTGGCGATCCTGGCCGAGATGGGTCTCAAATATGACTTGACCCCCGAATACCGTGCCGAGAATGGGCAGACCAGGCTCGTTGACCTGACGGTCTTTCCTTCGGTGTTACATGCCTCGGCCGACAAGATTCACCCCATGCCATTCCCGGGGCTGAACATCGACAACTTGCCGTTCTTCGCGGTAATCGCAGCGGTCGCTCAAGGCCGCACCATGATTCACGACTGGGTATACGAAAACCGGGCGATCCACCTGGTGGAGTTGAACAAGCTTGGCGCCGACGTCCAGCTACTTGACCCGCACCGGATCGTGGTGACCGGCCCGACTCGCTGGCGAGGTCAGGAGATCGTGTGTCCGCAGGCGCTACGCCCCGCGGTGTGCCTGTTATTGGCCGCGCTAGCTGCCAAGGGCACTTCGGTACTGCGCGATGTTTACGTGATCAATCGGGGTTATGAGGATCTGCCCAACCGGTTGAATGCCCTGGGTGCCCGGGTGGATGTCTTCCACGACTGAGCCGACCAGTCAGCGCACCCGCTCAATCTCGAAGTGGTAGCTGGGGTTGACTAATTCCTCTTGGGCTTGGGCGAGGAGCAGTTCGGCCGATCCAGCATCAGTAGTGGCCTTCAACAAGGAATAGACCGCATCGGCGGTGCGTCCCATGGCCTGACCAGCATCCCCGCAGTCGAGCAGATGGGCTAGGAACAGTGCGGCGGTGAGGTCGCCCGAACCAGTGAAATTGCGTTCCAGGCGAGGGGTGCTCACCTGCCAGGCGCCATCCTTTGTCACCGCGAGCATCAAGATGTGGTCGGGGTCTTGGCCGTCCAGCACCGTGGAGGTGACTAGGACGATCTCTGGGCCCCGCTCCCGGAGTGCGTTGGCTGCGGCAACGACTTCGGCCAAGGTAGTGGTGGTGCGGTCGGTAAGGAAATCCAACTCGAAGTGGTTTGGGGTGACTATCTGGGCGGACGGCACCACCTGGTCCCGCATGAATTCCGGGACGCCAGGCCGCACGTAGATGCCCCGGCCGATGTCGCCGATGACTGGATCACAGCAGTAGACCGCTGCGGAGTTGCGAGTCTTGACCAGCGCTACGGCTTTGAGCACTTCAGCGCCCACCTCTTGGGCACCTTGATAGCCAGAAAGCACCGCGTCCACTCGACCAAGGACGCCGCGCTCGTCGATGCCGGTGACGACCTCGGTGACGTCCTCGGCGCTGAGTAACGGCCCGCGCCAGGATCCGTAGCCAGTGTGATTGGAGAAATGCACAGTGAGTACCGGCCACACTTCAACACCCAGGCGCATCAGCGGAAACGTTGCTGCGCTGTTGCCGACATGCCCGTAGGCAACCGAGGACTGGATGGACAAAATGGTGGTGGGCACCGTACTCCCCTTTCGCGAGTCGCTACTGGGGATGGGTCGCCGGTAGCGGGTTCAAGACTACGGCTGTTCAGCATCTGCTCCGCTCAGCGCGCGTGTGGTGGTGGGGCGGCAAACCGGTCCCAAGATCGGACCCGGTGCCGAATCTGGCCGCGTTACCCCTAGAGTTCGGGTGTGAGTTCTGCTGAGCGCCCTTTCAGCGGCGGCGGTTTTGTCGCGATGGCGCACCGGGGTGGTTGGCTTCGCCTTGAAGACCGTTCGCGAGAGAACACTTGGTACGCCTTCGCTCAAGCGGTGGCTGAGGGCTATCGCTACCTTGAGACTGACGTCCACACCACAGCTGATGGCCTGCTGGTGGCCTTCCATGACTCCGAATTGGGGCGCGTCACCGATGCGACCGGCCCGATCAGGTCCTACTCGTGGGCTGACCTGGCTGACGTACGAGTTGGTGGCAGCGATCCAATCTCGCTGATTGAAGAGCTGTTGGCGGAGTTTTCTGCCACTTACTTCAACATCGACCTGAAGGATGACGCCACTGCCGAAGCATTGCCGGCGGTCTTGGCACGTACCGGCGCTGAGCACCGGGTTTGTGTGGCTTCCTTCTCTACGTCGAGATTGCGTCGATTCCGCAAACTTGCGCCGAACGTACTGACCGCGACCACGCCAGCCGAGATCGCCTGGTATGGCTTCGGTTTTGGTCTGCGCCGCTTCCGGTTGGGGGTGGGAGCTGCGATGCAGGTCCCAGTGCGAGTCGCGGGCGAGCGGCTGAGGTTGGTCCGTCCCGATGTGATCGCAGCTGCTCACAAAGCCGGAGTGGCCGTCCACGTGTGGACCATTGATGATCGTGCCGAGATGGAACACCTGATCGACTTAGGAGTGGACGGCATAGTCACCAACGAGATCGGCATTTTGAAGCAGGTATTGATCGAGCGCGGGCTCTGGGAAGGCTAAGACTATGAAGAGCACCCGAACTCAACGCTCCTGGTATTGGTACGACTGGGCCAACTCTGCCTACATCACCACTACCGCCACGGTTCTGATCGGGCCGTACTTGACCAGTCTGGCCAACAACGACGCCTGCCCTGACCTGGTCGAGGGCCAGGTCTGCCAAACGCCGGTAATGCTGCTGGGCGTGCTCCCAGTGCTGCCCGGAGCCTTGCCGTCCTTTGTGGCCACCTTGAGCACTATCGTGTCGGCGATTTTACTGATCTTCGTCGGTGCATTTGCTGACCGATCGGCCCACCCCCATCGGTGGCTGGCCGGATCGGCCTGGATCGGAGCGACTGCGGGCAGCTTGATGTTTTTCCTGCAAGGCAACAACTGGGAGCTGGGTGCCTGGCTGATGGTGATCGGTGCCTTTAGCTTTGGTGCTTCAACGGTGGTCTACGACTCGATTCTGGTGCGGATCGCTGGTCCCGATGATCGCGACCGCGTCTCCAGCCGTGGTTGGGCCTTTGGCTACGTCGGCGGCGGCCTGCTGCTGGTGATCAACTTTTTGATGATGACCTTCTACGACCAACTCGGACTCACCTATGGCATGGCCATTCGGCTGAGTCTGTTATCAGCAGGCCTGTGGTGGGGGCTATTCACCATCATTCCGGTGCTCGGATTGCGCAAGCTGCCACGTGAGGTGCCAGCGGAGGTTGCTCGCCGAAATCCCTTGTCACAGCTTGGTAGCACCTTCGCTGAGATGAAGCATTATCCGCAGACCATGCTCTTTCTGCTGGCCTTCTTGTTTTACAACGATGGCATTCAGACGGTGATCGTGGCCTCTAGCCAATACGCGCAGTTTGAGCTGAAGATGGACACCAGCCAGGTGATGCTCACCTTCCTACTTACGCAGTTTGTGGCCATCGCCGGTGCGTTGATCTTCGGCAAGGTGGCGTCCAGGATCGGCGCGAAGAAGACGGTGTTGGGCGGCATCGGGATCTGGTTTGTCGTGGTTGTAGTCGGGTTCGTGCTGCCAGTGGGGGTGTTCGGTGCGCTGCTGGGCCTGGGTGCTGCCATCGGGCTGGTGATGGGCGGTACGCAGGCCCTATCGCGCTCGATGTACAGCCAACTCATTCCGCTGGGACGGGAATCGGAATACTTCAGCTTTTACCAAGCGATGGAACGCGGTACTAGTTGGCTGGGTACGCTGGCCTTCGGTCTAGTGTTCCAGTTCGGTCATTCGTATCGACTGGCACTGATTGCACTCGTGGTTTTCTTCGTCCTCGGTGGGGCGCTGCTAAGCCGGGTGAACATGCGTCAGGGAATCACTGATGCGGGTAACGCGTTGCCAAAGGTGTTGTGAGTTTTTCCTCACCGGCTATGTTGAGAAGCGGAGGACGAGATGGCTGATCGATCATTAAGAGGCTCGGGTTTGGGCGCGAAGAGTCACGCCGACCCGACCGCGGTTGAGCTCGCCCCGCGCCAGGAGATCGGCTTCGACTGCCCAAAAGGTCACCACTTTGAAGTGGTCTTTTCTCAAGAGGCTGAGCTGCCCACTGAGTGGGAGTGTCAGCGATGCGGCGAAACCGCCCGTCGATCAGATGGGGTAGAGCCTGTGGTCAAAGAGACCAAGACCCCGCGCACCCATTGGGACATGCTGCGCGAGCGACGTTCGATTGAGGAGTTGGAAGACCTCTTGGCCGAACGGCTCGAGGAGATCCGCGCCGACGAGTGAGCTTAGGCCTCCACGTCGCCGGAGATGATGACCTCAGGTGATGAGGGCGATGTTGACGGCTGGGAGTCGACTACTTCCCCAGGCACCACTTTGGACGCCGAATTCGCACCGCCAGTCCGTCCGGGCAGATTCGCACGCCAAGCCGAATGCGCCACCAGCCAGCCGATGCCCTTGCGCGCTAAGTGGCGAGTTGGTGGTAACAGGAATGCCAAGCCGATGATGTCAGTGAAGAAGCCGGGCAGGATCAACATCACGCCACCAGTCAAGACCAAGGCGGCGTCGGCCAACTGGCCGGTGGGAATCCGTCCGGCTTCATAGGCACCGACCAGCGCCTGCCAGGACTTGCTTCCTTGGCTACGCAAAAGCCAAGCACCCAAAAAGGCTTCAGCCACCAGAATCGTCAGCGTCCAGCCGATCCCGATCCAGCTTCCGACCACGGTGAGCAGCCAAACCTCAGCCACCGAGACCAATACGAAGATGATCACAAGCGAAGGCAGCAGCAGCCGGTAGCTGCGATTGGAGAATGTCACTGGTTGGGGCCTCGCAATTGTTCGGGATCGGTCTGTGGCTTTTTGCCAAACAGCCGATTCAACTGGCCGAGCCGGTAGCTGATTCCCCATCGAGTGGTCAGCAGCATGGCTTCGATCACGATGGTTCCGCTCATCTTCGAATCGCCTAGTTCGCGTTCAACGAAGGTGATCGGCACTTCGGCTACCCGGTAGTGATTGCGTACCGCGCGCCAAATCAGGTCCACTTGGAAGCCGTAACCAGCCGCCTCCACGGCGGCGAGATCAATCCCGCGCAAGGTATCGGCTCGCCATGCGGCAAGTCCGCCAGTGGCGTCCTTTACCGGAATGCCAAGCCACATCCGAGTCCACAGATTGCCGCCCCGGCTGAGTAGCTCGCGGTGCAGCGGCCAACCTTCAGTGGCGCCGCCGGGCACATAACGCGAGCCTTTCACCACATCAGCGGTCTTGAGTCGTTCCAGAATGGCTGGCAAGAACTCCGGCTGATGGGAACCATCGGCGTCGTGCTCAATCAGTACGTCATAGCCAGCGTCCAAGCCCCAACGGAAACTGGCGATGTAGGCCGCCCCTAAGCCCTCTTTGCCGGTGCGGTGCAACACGTGAAGCTGATCATCAGCGGCGGCTAGGTCATCAGCAATCTGGCCGGTGCCGTCGGGAGAGTTGTCGTCGGCAATGAGAATATGGGCGGTTGGCACAGCCGCCCGGATTCTGGCGGTGATGGGGCCGACATTTTCCGCTTCGTTGTAGGTGGGGATTACCACCAGCACACGCTCTAGCGACGCTGCCGGATCAGCCATGTTCTGCTCCTGAGTCGGTTTCGGACTTCGCCATTCTGCCGTAGAAAACGCTGGCCACAAGTCCGGCTAGGCCAAGGATGACCATACACAACTCCATCAAGGTGCCATAGACGACGGCAGGGGTCCCTCCCTCGCGTACCGGAAGCGTCACGACCCCAGACGCTGATTGGTGGTCGGTGGTCTGAAACGCAACGCTGCCGTCTGGGTTGATCAGGCCGGAAATGCCGCTAGTAGTCACCACCAACACCTCCCGACGAGACTCCATGGCGCGGGCGCGGGTGATCGCGAACTGTTGATCGATCTGCCCGGTGCCTTGGTACATCGCATTCGAAGATTGCACCACCAACACCTGTGCGCCGTTGGTGAGGGTGTCATGAACGATGTTGTCGAAGGCGAGGTCGTAGCAAATGATCACGCCAAGTTTGACTGTGCGTCCATTAGCCAAGGTGGGGGTGATCACGCCCGGCTGGGTGCCCGGGATTGAGTCAGCGCCCACATAGGCCAGTTCGGGTAGCAGAGGCAGCAGTAATGACCTCAGCGGAACCCACTCACCGAAGGGGACGATGCCCCTTTTCGCATATTCGGCCACCACCCCTTTGGTTGGATCCCACCAGAGCGAGACTGTCTGGCGAGTATCGGCTTTCTGATCTGCCACCACCGATCCGACCAGTATCGGCAGCTGAGTGCGGTTGAGTGCGGCTTGGACCAAAGCTCCGGTTCGATAGTCGGTGAAGGGGTCCATGTCGGTGGAGTTTTCCGGCCACACAATGAAATCGGGACGCGGCAGTTCGCCGGCCTCGATTCGTTGCATCAGCCGGTTGGTTTCGGCAACCTGATTGGTGGTGATGCTGCGGGCTGGCCCGAGACCATAGACGCCACCGCCGGGAGCCCCGCCCTGCACCCAACCGACACTTAACTGGCCACTGCTTTGGCCAGGCACGATGAGCAGCCCCAAGGCACTGACTCCGATCGCTGCAGCCAGCCCGCCAGCTACGACGCCAGTGCGTTTGAGCGAGACGCGTTCGCCGAGCCAGGCGAGGAGTTGGGCCAAAGCCGCAGTGATGAATCCGACTCCGGCAACGCCCAACACTGGCAAACCCCAGGCAAGTGGCGAATCCACCATGGCGTAGCCAAGTCGCATCCAGCCGAAACCGCCGAAGGGAAACCTCGCATAGGTGAACTCGGTGATGGTCCAGGCACCTGCGGCGGCTAGTGGCCACCACGGCGTCTTGCCAGCGATCTTCACCAGAGCGCCGAGCGCTGCGAAGAACACCGCTTCGACTGCCACTAGCCCAATCATTGCCTCGACGAAAATGATTTGCATCCAGTTCAGGCCCAAACCCAAGAACCCCAGCCCAAAGGCGTATCCCAGGCCAGCTGCGCCGCGCATCCTGGTTGCCGCCAGCACACAGCTACTCAATCCGGCGACGCCGATGATCGTCAACGGCCACCAGCCGTAGGGGGCGAAACCAAGTGCGGTGATTAGTCCAGAGGCTGCGGCTAAGCCGATCCGGACAATCGGATGTCTGCCGCTGAGCCAAGAAATCACCGCGCCAGCCTAGCCTCCCGCTCAGCCGAACCCCGGTTGGGTCGCTTTTGAGGTCTGGTCTGGCTCAGGTCTTGGGTGGAACCGGGTATGCAGCCCGTATCTGGCGCAGAGTTGGCCCGATAAGGGACGTAGCTTGGGTTGGCCATCCGCGAAGCCAGGAAACGCTGCTGAAAAGGGTGGCAACCTGGTTTCGGTGGCAGCATGGTGGGCATGGCCCAGCCCCGGTTACTGCTGTTCGATACCGCCTCGGTGTACTACCGGGCCTATTACGCGTTGCCGACTAGTCTGCGCGGCCGCGACGGCCAACCAACCAATGCGGTGCGCGGATTGTTGGACACCTTGGCTCGCTTCATCGGCGAGTACTCCCCCACTCAGCTGGCCTGGTGTTGGGATGACGCGTGGCGTCCGAGCTGGCGGGTTCGCTTGGAACCTGCGTACAAGGCACAGCGGGTTGGCGCCGATGGTGCTGAAGAAGCTCCCGAAGAGCTCACCGCGCAGGTGCCGCTGATTCGTGAAGTGCTGGCGGCTCTGGGGCTGGCGGTGATCGGGGCGGCCGACTTTGAGGCTGACGATGTAATCGCAACTTTGGCCGCGGCAAGCCAGGTTCCCACCGATGTGGTCACTGGTGACCGCGACCTATTTCAGGTGGTTGATGATGCCCGATCGGTTCGAGTGTTGTACCTGGGGCGCGGCGGTCATGAACGGGTGGACGCGACTTGGTTGGGTCAGCGATACGCAGTCACACCAAGTCGGTATGTGGATTTCGCCGTGCTGCGAGGAGACCCTTCTGATGGGTTGCCAGGTGTGCCCGGAATCGGCGAAAAGACCGCAGCTGCCCTAGTCAACCCCTATTCCAGTCTGGACGCCATGGTGGCGGCGGCGTTTGCGGGTCGATTGCCGGCGCGCCAAAGCAAGGCGCTGATCGCGGCACAGGCCTACCTGGAGACAGCCCGAAAGGTGGTGACCGCGGTGACTGAGGTGGAGCTGCCGAGGACGGATCTTCGGCTCCCCCACTCCCCCGCTGACCCCGCTCGATTCGCTGAACTCAGCGATCAACTCAACCTGGGAAATAGCGCCACTCGAATCGTGGCCGCCATGGCGAAGGCTTAGGCCCGCAACACGTAGACCGCGGCAGAACCCATCAGATTCGCCAGGTGTCCGCGAGTGTGTGCCGGACGCCCACTGGGGTTCAACACAATCCGCTGCTCGGTGTTCAGGCCGATTTCGGCGAACAACTGTTCCAGATCGGCCAAAGTGGTGAACCGCAGGTTCGGGGTGTCGTACCAGGAATAAGGCAGATCTCGCGACATCGGCATCCGTCCGCGCAATAGCCGCAAGCGGTTGCGCAGCAAGCCAAAGTTCGGCACGGAGACGATCAGCTGATCGCCGATCCGAGCCATCTCCTGCAGCACTTCCCGGGGACGACGAATGGTCTGAATGGTGCGTGACAGAACCACCACGTCGTAGGAGTTGTCGGCGAAATAGTCGAGCTCGGTGTCGATGTCCAACTCCACCACTGGTACGCCGGTCGAGATGGCTGCTACGACGGCTGCTGGATCGATCTCCACACCGGTTCCGCGGCAATCCGAGTTGGCGATCAGATCGGCCAGCAGCGAGCCAGATCCGCAGCCCAGGTCGAGCACTCGCGATCCCGACGGGATCAGGCCAGCCAAAAGGGCCAGTTCGGGACGCAGACTCATCGGGTCACCTCGCTCAGGGCGCGGTCAAAGTAGGCGCGCAGCGTGTCGTGATAGCTGGGCAGGGGCAGCAGAAAGGAGTCATGTCCCCACGGTGAGGTGATCTCACGGAAGGTGACTGGCTGTTCGGCTCGCTCCAATTGGTTGGCGATCCGCCGGGAGTGTTCGGTGCTGAACCGCCAGTCGGTGTCAAAAGACATCACCAAGAACTTCACCGGGTTGGCCCGCACCGCATCGAGGACGGACGGGTCGGCGAAGGGGTCGAAATAGTCCATCACCCGGGACAGATACAGATAGCTGAGCGCATCGAAACGCTCGGTGAACACGTGGCCTTGGTGGTCGAGGTAACTCTCCACGGCAAAATCGATGCCAAAACCGGGGGTATCGCTGGCCGGGTGGGGGTCGCGTCCGAACTTCTCGGTGAGGGCATCTTCGGACAGGTAAGTGATGTGGGCCATCATGCGTGCGATCGCCAGGCCGATATCGGGAGTGGTCTGGTTTGCGGCATAGTTTCCGTCAGCGAAGTCCGGGTCGTCCATGATCGCTCGACGCGCGACTGCCGAGAAGGCGATGTTCTGGGCAGTAAGTCGACTAGACGCAGCGATGACCACCGCCGTGGCCAGTTCGGACGGGTAACGCAGTGCCCAATCCAGGGCCTGCATGCCGCCTAATGAGCCGCCCAGTACGGCCAGCAGTCGCGGAATCTCCAGGTGACGAACAAGGCCGCGATGCACCTCAACGAGATCGGCCACAGTCAACAGCGGGAAACTCAGCCCGTAGCTGATCCCGGTTGCGGGATCTATTGAGGACGGCCCGGTCGTGCCGAGGCAGCCGCCCAATATGTTGGCGCAGATTACGTAGAACCGGTTGGTATCTAGCGGTTTGCCCGGTCCGATCAGGTTGTCCCACCATCCGGCTCGTTTGTCTGCGGGATGCCAGCCTGCAGCGTGGGCATCGCCAGTGAGGGCGTGGCAGATGAACACGGCATTACTGCGGTCGGCGTTCAGGCTGCCGTAGGTTTCGTAAGCGACATCGATCGGACCTAGGTTGGCCCCACTGGCCAAAGTCAGCGGCGCGTCGGTGGTGAAGATGCGCGCGGTCTGGGTTTCCACTTGCCCGAGCGAATCCGGTTCGAGCGGGTCCGCACCCATCAAATACCTCCTGACCGCCGAGTTCACAGCATAGCCCGGCGAGGCCACCCGCACTGGGCGTGAAACAATGCCGGATGCAAGCCGGGAAAGGACTGCTGATGAGTGAACTGGCTGAACAAATCCAAGCCGACATGGTGGCTTCAATGAAGGCCCATGACGATCTGACTCGTTCCACCTTGCGCATGGTGATCGCTGCGATCAAGAACGAACAGGTTGCTGGTGACGAGGCCCGCAAGTTGTCCGACGACGAAGTATTGGTCGTGCTGAACAAGGAAGCAGCCAAACGGCGCGACTCCGCGCAGGCCTACACCAGTGGCGGACGGCCCGAACTTGCAGCCAAGGAGCTCGCCGAGATCGAGGTCTTGCAGCGCTACCTTCCCGCGGCTCTGACTGAGTCCGAAGTGGACGCCATGATCGCCGAGGAGTTGGCTGCCGTTGAAGCCCAGCTTGGGGCGAAACCGGCACTCAAGCAGATGGGATTGGTGATGAAAGCGGTCACCGCTCGAGTCGCTGGCCGGGCCGATGGCTCAATGGTTGCGGCGAAGGTGAAGGCTCAGCTCAGCTGAATGTCGTGAACCGCAGTCGGTCAAAGGGCCTGATTCCGAAACTCAGGTCGGGCCAGGGCTGGGAGTTCAAGCCTGCTTGGGGTTAGGCTGCCCACAGCAAACGACACTTGACCGTGTCGAGTGCCTCAAACGCCCCCGTGATATCCAGTAGTGCCGACGGCTTGTTAAGGACGACATGGGCTTCCGGGGGATCATTGCCTACAGCAGCCTGGCGCTGTTTTGGGCCGCGTTCTTCGTGTCGCTGCGCGTGAGCGTGGTTGAACTAGGCGTCGGTCTGACCGTTGGAGTCTTCGGGCTGGTTGGCGCGGTCGCCTTGGCCGCATTGTCGGTGGCGGTGGGTCGAAAGCTGGCTTGGCGGCTGTCCTGGGGTGAGGTTCTGGGCGGGGCCGGGCTCGCCCTAGTGATCCTGAGTACGACGGTCTACGCCATTTCTCAACTCGGCGCCGGTCTGGCTGCGGTGATAATCAGCGCCATCCCACTGGCTGCGACAGTAGTCGGTCAGATGCGGGGCGAGGAACGGGTAACCGGCCTTGGCGCGATTTCGTTGGTGCTAGGCATCGTTGGCCTAATGCTGGTGTCATCTTTCGCATCTGGTGCGCCAAGTTGGGCGTTCATCTCCGGTGTTCAGTCGGCACTGATTGCTGCGGTGGCTGCTGGAGCCTTTGGTAGTGCGATCGTCACTCGGTTGCGTTCGGCGCACTCCTTGGAGACGACCATCGTGGCGGCCGGAATTGTTGGCGTGGCGGGCCTCGTGGTGGCCCCGTTCACGCCAGCGGTTCATCCGAGCAATGGTTGGGACCTGATTCTGGTCGCGGCGGTGGCGGCAATTTGTGCCTTTTTGGTCTTGTTTGCATTGTCGAGCGCCAGCGACGGCGTGCCGCGTCGGACGGCAGCCACTTTGCCCGGAGTTGGCACCTTGCTGGCGCTGATCGCCGCCGTGGTGATTCTGCACGAGCAGGTGTCAGCGGTGCAGGTGCTTGGCATGTTGTTGATCTTGGCAGGAACCGGGTTGCTACGAGGATTGGTGCCGCACTGGTTCCCGGCGTCCTGGCGGGCCTGAACCACCGGGGGCAAAGCTTTGATTACGCTTCGTGCATGACTGAACCCGAGGCGACCCAATCCGCTGACGTTCCCGACTCTGCTGACGTTTCCGATTCGCCAGCGCCACCAACTGCAAAAGCCCGCAGGCCACTTCATGTCCTAGCCGACTTGGGCCATCCCTTCGCCTGGGGCTTTTTGGCCGCGGTTGGTGCGTTGGTAGCGGTCTCGCTCAGCGGTGCTTTGGCCGCGCTGTCGACGGTGCTGGTGTGGATCGGTGCGGCGTTATTCATTGCCTTAGCCCTAGACCCGATGGTGCGTTGGCTTGAACGGCATCGAATGTCGCGTGGAGTGAGTATCACGACGGTGTTTGTTGGGTTCATCCTGCTGCTTGGTGGATTGCTCGCTTTGGTGACTCCGCAGGCCGTCGTTCAGATCGGGCAATTTGCGGCTGCGGTGCCTGACTACGTCGCGAGTCTGCAGAATGCAGACTGGTTCAAGTCGGCGATCGCGGCTACCGGCCAGCAGAACCTGTATGACAGCGTGCTGAATCAGGCACGCACTTGGTTTTCGAACCCGGCCAACCTGCTGGCCTTGGGTGGCGGTGCGCTGTCGGTAGGCACTGGAGTGGTCAACGGCCTGTGGGGCGCCTTCATCGTGATGGTGCTAACCCTCTACTTCCTGGCATCACTAAGCAGCATCCAATCTGGGATCGTCCGGATCACCCCAGCCTACGGACGCGAACAGATGGCCGGGTTCGTCAAACGGATCACCGAAGCCGTGGGCAGCTATGTCTCTGGGATGGCTATTCTCGCCATCATCAACGCAGCGTTCGCCTTCATTGTGCTGAGCCTGCTGGGAGTGCCTTTCGCGGCTCTGTTGGCCGCATTGGCGCTGGCGATCACGATGATTCCGATGGTGGGATCACTGTTGTTCTTGATTTTGGCGACAGCAGTCTCGCTGTTCACTTCGTTCTGGGCCGGTCTGATCTTCGCGGTGGTCTATTTGGTGTACCAACAGGTGGAGGCCTACGTGCTGACGCCGCGCATCATGAGCAAAGCGGTCAGTATTCCCGGACCATTCGTTGTGATCGGTGCCATGGTGGGCGCAACCTTGCTCGGGCTGTTAGGCGCGTTGGTGGCAGTGCCGGTCACCGCGTCCTTGTTGATGATCATGTCCGAGGTGTTCTTGCCCAGGCAGGACGCCAAGACCGTGCGCCTGGAATGATCCACTGGACTGGCCAGACTATTCGCAGCCGCCAGACGTTGAGCAGCCGGTGTTTGCCACACACTCGCTAGTCCAAGCCGAGGTGTCGGCGACGACAGTGCGAGGCATCCCCCTGATCGGTTCCACGTGCACTCGGGTGAGATCTGAGGCCGACTCGACGATCGCCCGCAGATTGAGCTCAGGTAGCACTCGGTCGAACCATCGCGGTTGGTGATCGCACAGAATTTCCAGCAGTACGAAGTTGGCCTCTTGAAAGAAGGGCAACAGCACCTGCTGTGAGTTGTGCGCTCCCTTGACTGCCATTGCTTCGCGAAGGTCAACCCGGTAGTGGCCGGCCCGCCCGGCCACTGGCTCGATCAGGGTTTGTGGTGCCGCCTCCTCCTGTGGAGGAGTGGACGCATCGGCTGAGCGCAGGTAGAAGTCCTCTACCTGTTCGATGAAGCTTTCCGGACTGCCCTTGACTGGCCATAGGGCAATCCCGCAGCCGCCGAAAGTGACCCGATAGAACCCAATCGCGGGCTTGGCGGCAAGGACCTTGCAGTCCCCCAGCCAGTCGCACACCTGAGTGACATAGCTGCGCAACTCCTGCATGGTCGCGTTAGTGCCGACATTGAAGGCCAATTCCCTGCTGCTGACCCAGTTTCCGGAGTCACGTTTGAACACGTAGATCGTGCCGCCCCGCTCCGGGGCGGTGGCCTGGCCGTCGTCGTCAAGTAGCGCAGCGATTTCCATAACGGTCTCCGATTCAAATGGTCAGGCGCAGTCGACGTCGCAGGTATCGCAACCGGTATCGCAGCTGGTCAGTCCTTCGCTGTCGATATCAGCCAGGACAAGGAAGTGGTTTTCACTCAAGGAGAAGGTGGGCGATTCCAGCCCGTTGTCGACCGTCACCTGGTCGCCGTCAAAGGTGATGTGGATCGACAGCTTGACCGGAATGTCTTCCGATAACGCCAGCCGGGTGCGAGAGGCGATTTGACGCCGTCCGATGGCACGGCCAGCGATGATTACGTCGCCCGCGGTGGTCACATGAGTGAGGTTTCCCTCGGTGTCGAAGCGCACCGAGTTTTCGTCTGCATCGATGGTCAAAGCATTCACGTCGTAGCAGGCCATCACTCCGATCGGGGTGTGCAAAGTGATCGGGGCAGCCGGTTCGAATGATTCCAGTTCCCCGCTCTTGTGAAGCCGGATTCCGGTGCGGGCTGGGAAGACGCCGACCGGGGTATCGAGGGAGATCGCTTCGTCGGGCCAGAAGATGAGGCTCTTCACTTCACCGCTGTGATAGAAGCGGATGCCGATGATCTTGGCGGTGACAGTGCCGAAGGAGAAGCCAAAGGAGTATGGCTCGGCCAGCTTCTTCTCGTCTTCCTCTGACCAGTTGAAGCCGATTTGGCCATTGAGTGGAAAGACGCTGTCTAGCACGCCGTCCTCGTAGAAGGTCACCAATTCGGCAGGGAACAGCCCAATCGGGGTTCCGATGTCGGTCTGCTTGTCTAGAGAAATGCTTCGGATGGCCCCAGATTCGTAGAACGAGACTGACTTGAGGTCCTTGCTGCGCGCGTCGGGACGAGAAAAGTGCGGTACGAGGTCGCCGCAGGAAGTGTGAATCACGTTCCGCTCGTTGACGCTGCAATCCTCCAGGCCGCCATTTGGGTAGGTGGTGTGGCTGCTGATGCCACGAAGGTCCAAAGTGTTTGTAGGCATGGGGTGTCTCCTCGAAGTGGGCTAGGCGAAGGGCGCGAACAGGTCCTTCGGTTCTGCGTGGTTCTGTTTTGCGGTGAGCTTGGTTGGGGTGATTCGAAACACCGCCACGGCATTGCCGTCCAGTGAGGAGCGGTAACGCTGGATCAAAGTCGGGGTGAGTTGGCTTCGGTAATAGCCGGGAAGGAGCTTCTCCACCAAGAGCTGCAAAGCCTTGGCTGCTTCACCAGCGTCGGTGATCTGTTCGGCTTGGCCGAAGATCATCACCGAGTCGTAGGCAGTGTCGGCGTGACAGGGCATCTGAGCGGTGACGGTGCCGTGCTCGCGATAAACGGTGAAACACACTGCTGGGGCCGACCGAAGTAGTTCTATCTTGCGGCCTGATCCCATGCTGTGGAAGAAGATGGTGCCTTCGTGCCACAGATAGTTCACCGGAACGGCGTAGGGGAATTCTTCGCCAGCCAACCCCAAGATGCCGACTCGCTGGTGTTCCAGGAAGGTCGAAATGTATTCGGGGTCGGTGCAGATCCGCTCGGTGTAGGCGATCTCGGTCACGCGTGCTCCTGGGTCAGGCTGGGTGAATCACCAGCGTTGTTGTGGTGGGAATGGAACAGGTTCGGTGGTGTCGGGACGCCGATCCCGGCACCACCGAACCCTGGTGAGTGGTAGCTACTACCAGACGTTGAGGATCCATTCTTTGTTCTGCTTGTACTCCATGTCGGTGAACAAGGCATTGGCCATTTCCTCAGCCAGGCGAATCGCGCCGGCATATCCAACCGTTGGGTGCCGGTAGGGTCCAGCCCGGTCATAGACCGGGAAACTGACCCGGACCATCGGGATCTTGTGGTCCACCGAGATGAACCGGCCTTTGGAGTGGCCCAAGATCAGGTCAACCTCGAGGCCGTCTTTGATCCGTCCGTCCAGGTCCCACAGGTCGGCATTGGTGACGATTTCCATG
>DHWU01000023.1:33025-36415 GCA_002413345.1 Propionibacteriaceae bacterium UBA5174
GTGTCCGGGTTGCCATAGATGGCCACTCGCTTGTCCGCGAAGAACATGTGAGTGAGATCGGTCAGGGCGTCCATCGCGATCCCCCGCTCCCAGACCAGAGTGTCGGGGATCGGCTTTCCAGTGAGATCGCTGAGCTTCTTCAAGAAGGTGTCGGTATTCCGGATTCCGATCGGGGTCGGCCCGATCACTGCCGGAATGTTGAACTCCTCCTCCAACCAGGTCGCCGCTGCGCCTCCTTCGTACCGGTTCAAGGCGAAGGTTGCGCTGGCATTGGCGGTGTCCACGAGATCCTCCACGGTGGTTTCGCCGTGGGCCACATGGTTGCCGCTGGGCATCATCGGGGCATCGAAAGTCTCGATCTCGAACAGGACGTTCGCCTCAATGTCCATCTCAGCCAGCAGGTGCTTCAGCGCGGTGACATCGCCTGGGTTGACCCAACCGGTGATCAGGTTGATCTTGCCGTTTGGTTCAGTCTGCTTGGCAAAATGCTTGACCACTTCGGTGACCGTCAGGTCGTAGCCGCTGATCATGCTGCCGACGAAGCTCGGGGTGTGAATCGGAACGAGGTGGACGTCCCGACCGGCGAACTTCTCCTTCAGCAAGGTCTCTTCCAGCATGTTGATGCAGCCGTCGATGTCATCGCCGATCACCTCGGTGGAGCAGGTGGAAATGATCGGAACCACTCGGACATCCGGATACCGGGTGAGCAGCACATCGACTGCTTCCTCCACCCGGTTCAGCGCTCCGAAGACCGCCCCGTCCTCGTGGAGCGAGGAGGAGGCGACTTCGAAGCTCTCCTTGAAGTGCTGGGAGAACAGGAGGCGCACGAACATCGTGCAACCCTGGCCACCGTGCACGATCGGAATGCAGTCCTTGATGCTGACTCCGGCGTACTGGGCGCCAGCCGGCTGACAGGTGAAAATGGGATTGATCGTCCCGGCGCGTTGTTTTTCATTCAGGTGGCACGAGTCCATGGCGTCTTCCTAATCTCTTCGCGGGTTGCCAGGGGTTAGTAATGGGTATCGGTGAGCTCTGCGTTCAGAGATCCCGTGATGAGAAGGAAGTCGAGTCGTTCCTTCAGCGAGGCCATTACCTGTTTGATTTGTTCAGTACTCAGATCGGCCAGCCAGGCAAACCGAATTCGGTAAGACCTCGCCAGGTCGAACGCATCGACGTAGTAACACCGGTCTTCCGGAGTTTCTGCTATGAGTTCCTCACCGCAAAGCAGTTTGGTGGTCATCGCAACGATGTTTTCATTCTGACGTTCGCGATCCCAAGCCCGGGAATGGAACTGCCACAGGCACTTCTTGAGAATGTGATCGAGGAGTTGCTCGCGGTATTCGACGACCTTCTCTTCGTCCATCAAAACGGTCTCAGGCTGCTGAGTCTGCTGTTTCGGCATCTTTAACCTCCCCCCGGGTGAATGGGAAATCGTCGTATTCGCGATCTTTCAAGTCCGCCAGGCAGTTGTACTTGCCGGTGTATTCGCGCAAGTTGGGATCGTTGCGGATCTCATCTGGCAGGTCCACATCGGAGAGCATCTGTCGGGTGACGAAACCCTGATCGGTCGGGATCTCACCGGTACTGATGTCCAGGCGGGAGAGCTCGAGGATTGGTGAGTAGATCGCGTTGTAGATATCGCGAGCGAACCGAACCCAGCCTTCCCAGCCCTTCCAAGGGCCGTTGTGGTAGGCGTGGGCGTTGAGGTAGGGCGTCCGCACCTTCTTGGCGACCTCGCCGGGACGCTTCCCGGTGAAGATGCAATCGGGCTCGAGCATCTCGATGGCTTCCATGCCCTCCAACTCGTTGGGGTCATCGATGGCCAAGGTGCCAGTTTCACAACGGGCGATGCCCTTTTCCATGTCGCCTTGGTGGCCGAACTTGGTGTAAACCGAAACCACGTTCACCCCCATTTCTTCATGGATGACGTTGGCCCAGTGCCACAGTTTGGAGCCACCTGGCCACAAGCAAACCTTCTTTTCCATCAGGCGTGCCTTGTACCACTCCAACTCGGGCTTCCAACGATCGGATTCCTCGGCGATGATCTCTTCGGCCTTGTCTTCGATGCCGAAGAACAGCCCGACCTTGCGCAGCGCGCCCGCCATGGCTTCGAAACCGAATCCGTCAATGTCCAACCGCGGAATGCCGTAGCGCACCCGGAGTTCGTTGCAGATGTACTCCGCCGAGCGGGCGCACTCCAACACGTTCAGATCGGCCTTGTGCATGGCCCGCAGGTCGTCATAGGAGCCGTTGCCGGTGAAGGTTGACAGCACCTGGATGCCCATCCGACGGAAGTAGTCGTGCATCAACAACTGGTCGCCTTGAATGTTGTACTCACCGACGTAGTTGATGACGTAGTCGCTCTTGATTTCGGGCTCTACGGTGCCGACCTTGTCGTTGACCCAGGCGATGTTGATCTTGTGGTGCCCACCGGACTGGCTGGGACCGCCGAACCCTGGCGAGTTCACCACGAAGATGTCCACCTCGGGCATTTCTTCCATGATCTCGTTGGCCAAGGCCTCCATGTCGTCCCCGATTAGGGCCGACGCACACGTCTGGTAGATGGTCATCCGCTTGATCTCGGGGAACGCTTCGAAGGCTTCCTTGATGGAGCTACGCAGCTGATCCTCAGCGCCAAAGACGACGTGCTTTTCCTTCATGTCAGAGGCGAAGGTGTACTTCAACTGGAAGTTGTCGTTATCGCTGATGTAACGCTTGGTCTGCCAGGTGTCGTAGGTGCAGCCAACTGGGCCGTGGCTCAGGTGGATGACATCCTTCATTGGGGTGCCGATCACGTGCTTGGCGCCACAGTAGGCGCAGCCACGTTCGGACAGAGTGCCTGGAATGGTGTTCAGGTAGCCCTGGGGTAGAGCGTCAGAGAGCTCTTCCCCTTCCCCTTTGATGACCGCATGGTTCTTTCGCTCAGGGATGGTTTCGCTGCATTTGAACAAGTGGTACGGCATGGTTCCTACCTCTCTTTGGCGTGGGAGTCGGGGTTCAGTCGGAGATGCCGTACTTGACGACCATGGCTTCGAGTTCGTCCATGCTCATCGGCGTGGGTACTACGAAGTCCTCGTTCTCGATGATCTTGCGGGCCAGTTCGCCGTACTCGTGGGCCTGGTTCTCGCTGGCGTCATACTCCACGACGGTCTTCTTGTTGAACTCGGCCTTCTGGACGATGTTGTCGCGGGGGACGAAGTGGATCATCTTGGTGCCGATGGCAGCGGTGAACTCCTCCAGGAACTCCTGCTCCCGGTCGACCTTGCGGCTGTTGCACACCACACCGCCCAGCCGGACGCCGGACTGCTTGGCGTACTTCAGCAGGCCTTTGCAGATGTTGTTCGCTGCGTAGATTGCCATCATCTCGCCGGAGGCGACGATGTAGACCTC
>DHWU01000033.1 GCA_002413345.1 Propionibacteriaceae bacterium UBA5174
CCCGACTTAGAGCTCGCCGACTTGCTGCCCGCTGACTGGCTACCGGCCGCGGCGGCACTGTTATTGGACAACATTCCACCGCCGGGGGCCCGCCCACCGTTAGCAAGTTGACCATTCAATGCTGCCGCTGAACCGGCAGATAGCGAACCGGCCGATAGTGAACTGGCCAGGCTTCGAGCAGCCAAAGCGGTAGCGCCCAAACCCATAACCCCGCCAATGATTGCTCCGGTACCTGCGCCGAGTCCGGGGGTGTAGGTGTAGCCCTGACGCCAACGCTCATCTTCAGCATCGGTGACTGGCGGTGGCACGTACCCATTCAACGGATTGGACGGATCAGCAGTCACTATCGGAGTACCAACCAACGAAGGCGGCGCGCTGACACCGGCCCCACCACCACCGACCAGATAGGAACGCGAAGACTTCCGCCCACCCGAACCAGAACCAACAGAAGGCCCCGAAGACGAAGAAGACGAAGGAACCTTGATCGACAAATCCGGCAGACCTGTGGGGTTGACGATGCCGGTGTAGCCGACCATCGAGTCGTTCATCGTCTTCAACGCGGCAAGGGATGCGGCTTCCCGGTTTTCCTCGCGTTGATCCGTCAGGAGCTTGGTGGCTACTGCCGCGGTGACTAGTTGCCCGGTGATTATCGAGACCACCATGACACCAGGGGCGATTGACTTCTCGAAGGGGGTCAGCAGGTCCGGTGACAACTTGTCGTGGTCAGCTTTGGCTTGCAGCATCACTGCCCGGGCATCGTCATGGTCCTGGGCGGCAGCCTTAAGCGCATCAGCCCTAGCGACCAGCCGGGTGTCGTAATCAGCCAACCAAGACAACGCAGCAGTTGCTGTTTCCCCACTCAGCCCAGGATCGGTGCAGTACTTCTTCGCCAGCGAGCGGCAATCCTCGATCGATTGAAGAAGCTTTTCATACTGAGCCTTCTCAGTGGCATCGGTAGCGTAGTCAAGTTCGGCTACCTTAGTGAGCCGGTCATAGTAGGTACCCACGAGTCCTCCTGCCGAGTCTGGTTGATGATTCGCCGGTCATCGGGGAAGCCTGATGAGGTCTGACATTACGCGACCGAGATAGCGTTGAATGTCAGCAATGCGCTTCTGATCGGCTGCGTCCCGCTCTGTTGCGCAGTTTTGCTTCTCTGCAGCCAGGTGTTGCGCAGTGGCAGATCCCGAATCGCCAGCTTCGAACTCTTCGATCACCTTTTGCATCGCGGTGATGAAGTCACTCAGCTGATTTGTCAACTCCAACACGTCAGTGCGGGAATCATTCAGGATCTGCGAGTAGGAATCTCGAAAGGCGGCCGGGCCACTCTCGGTGCCCCATTTGGTTTCGGTTTGCGCTCCAGCAAGGGTCAGCACCGATTCGGCAGTGGCCTCGTTATCGCCAGTCGCTGCGGACAGTTTCTCTGTTGCCGCCGCGGCTTCCGCCGGATTAATTGCAACATCACTCATTCGGTACCCCCCGTGCCTTCAAACTTCCCCAGGAACAGCCGCAGCTTATTTCATGAAACCCAATAACCGAAACGTCAGGATCGGTCACTGGACGGATCGGTATCAGCCCCAGTCGACAGGTCGCGGCGCCGACGCAGCAGGTCGACCAAAACCCCAGCTAATGCCAGTGCCAAAGCACTCAGCCCGACCGCCGCCGCCACTGTCATCGCAGAATCATCGGCTGCTTGCACGTTCGGCTTCTGTCCCGGCTGTGCAGCAGGTGCCGAAGGTGCCGGGAAGCGTGGGTTGGCCGGCCCGAGGCGAGTGCCATCGTTGATGAAGTTGATGGCGTCATAGGGCGCGATCACTCCCCAGCCGGTGGTGTTGTTTCGCTGATCTGTCGTGGGTCGCAGGGCGGTAGCCAGCAGCCGGTATCGCCAATCAGCCGGAGTCTCTTGCGGATGAGCCGCAGCGACCAGGGCTGCTATGCCAGCTGCATAGCCAGCTGCGTAGGTAGTTGAGGCCTGGCTGGCACCAAACATGCAGTCGCCTGCGGCGCGGAAAGCAGTGAGTACCTGAGCGCCTGGCGCCGCAAGTCCAACATGGGTACCGCCCTGCGCATTACTGGCAATGTTGCCGTCGGCACCAAGGGCCGTAACTGAGAGCACTTCGTCATAGCCTGCCGGAAATCGGACCACGGGGTCATCGGATTCGGTGTTGGTCACGTCGCCAGCGGCGGCTACCACTAGCGCCCCCCTTGTGGTGGCAGCGGACACGGCCGATTTCAGAGCGGGAGAATCTGTTGTAGTTGAGAGGGTGTCGGACACCACAATGATGCTGGCTTTGCCTTCTTGGGCGGCCCAACGAATGGCTGTGGCAGTGTTGGCAGCCGAAGGCTTTCCGGTCTGCTCGGAGTCGTAAACCTGCACCGGGACGATAGTGGCTTTCGTGGCGATGCCCACCACGCCGGACCCCTTGACCTCTTGGGCGGCGATCTGGCCAGCTAATGCGGTGCCCTGTCCGACACTGTCGGCGCGGCCGTCCCCGGATCCGACGTAACTCTTGCCGGCCACGACCACCCCTTTGAGATGGGCGTTACCGGAGTCGACTCCGGAGTCAATCACCGCCACCCGCACACCTCCATCGGAAAGGCGTTGGGCGCCAGCGATCCCCAGTTGAGTGAAAACTGCCGGAGTCTGGTCGATGTAGTTGGTCTTGGCTGCGTTGCAGCTCTGATCGGCGGCTTCAGCCACGCTCGGGACGACGACTCCAAGCGGGAAAGCCAGCACCAATGCGATCAGGATCAACCCCGGCTTCATCAGCTCTTCACCGTCTGCCAGGCTGCTGTAGCCGACAACTCGGCCCCAGGCGGAACCAATGCAACCCAAGGCGCGGCCAGGACGTGAACGTCAGATTCGGTGTACCCGAGCTTGGTCAAGGTGTCTGCGTAGTTGCCGCCCACACCGCTAACCGTGCCGCCATCAGTGATCAGTGACACCGCACCGAGCGTGCCGCCAGAAGTCGTGCGAACCAGGGCACCGGACCCGCCGGAGACAGAGACCCCGGAGGTCAAGGTAGTTGCTGAGGTGCGGGGTAATTGGGTGAGTTCAGTGGTGCTGCCAGTGCTCGATTCGACCAGTCGGGCACAGACCCGGTAGTCGTTGCTGACCGCCGTGCCGAGTTGGCTGGGCCAGTCCGACTTCACCACGTCGGTGACCATTTCGAGGCTGGCTACGTCGGAGACCTTGCCGACAATCGAAGAGTCGGTGGCAGCGCCAGGAACGTTGTGGTAAAGGCGATAGGCGAAATCGGTCAGTGGGGTGATCTTGCCAGAGCCGGTGACTAGATAACGCGTAGTCGCAGATCCGTCGTTGACTTCGATTGTCGAGCCGATCTTGGCTGATTGCAGCCCCGAAGGCATGTTGGTGGCGGGCCCGCCGGCGCCGTCGAGAGTTAAGGGTTTCAACGCTGAACCTGGTTTGAATAGTTCCAACCACGACGCGTCCACTTCAGATGTAGGTGCGGTCTGAAGGCCGAGGGCGAACTTGATCGGTCTGACGACGTCGGCAGCCATCGGATACCGGCGCCCATCGGCGATTAAGTAGGTGTTTTCGTTCGAATCGGATACTAAGGCCACGCCGGCCGATTGGATGCCGGTGGGTTCCGCACCAACCCAGGTGTGGGGGCCGCCGTTATCGGAGCTGCAGGACACCCAGGTACCTGATTTCAGCGATGCCACGGACGGAGTCTGATCTGGGGCTTTGACGATGCCCACGGTGCTGCCACGCGGAATGCCATTCAGAACAGAAGCATCGACTTCGCTGGTCTTCAGGGTGCCGCTGGTCACTAACAGTTTCGCCGAGGTGACGTTGGTTACCGGCCGCAGCACCCCATCAATGGTGAAATAGCGTGCCCCGTCGCCCTTGACTATCACCAGCGTGTTGTTTTCCCAGCCTGAGGGCAGCGTCGAGGACATTCGGCCCAGGACGACCGCGACTAGGACCAATACCAAGCTGAGTACCAGGCCGATAATCAGCGGACGCTCGGGGTAGCGAGCCGTGATCTCGCGTCCCTCTGGAGTCCCAGCGACGAAAGCGCTGATCAGTCTGCGCCGGTTATAACGCTGTGCTTCAAGAATGTCTTTGCTGGATGCCATCAGGCGACCCCAAGGACGCGCAAGGTCAGCGGAAGCACTGCCATCAAGGTGATCACAGCCACCGCGTCGGCCAAACGATTCAGCCATGGGCGCCATTGGGCATTGATCACGTTCCAAGCCAGAACGAACGCGCCTACGGTGATTACCACTCCGGCTACCCAGGGCAACAGCACTGGCTGAGTGATGGCAATCACCGTTCCGGCAGCCAATACGGTGAGGAGCCCCGCGATCATCGACGACAGCACTTCGGCTTGGCTGTAAAGGCTGCGAGTGCCGAGCATGGCTGACACGCCCACGCAGACCATGAGGAGCGCGCCGGGAATGTCCACCGCAACCGTCGGTGCCAGCACGACGGTGAGCAGGCCGGCGGTGATTCGCAGGGTGAGTACCGCCACATCGGCGTTGCCGAGTTGGCGGGTCACTTCGACCGGGTTGATCGGTTCTTGGGATTGAAGGCGTAGAGCTTCGATCCTGGCCGGCATCTGGGCCAAGCCGACCCACGGTGCGGTGAAGATTGCCACAGTGGCCAACGCGACGATGAGCGCTGCGGCACGCTGGGATGGAAGCCCAACGGAGCTGGTCAGAATGCCTTGAAGGATTAACGCTCCACCGATAGTCAGCGGCCCCAGAATCACCAAACGTTGACGGGTGGGCAAGAGCAGGCAGATTAAGGCCCCGACTAGGGCGCCAGCGCCCGCTGTGATCAGCCGCGCCTGACCGCCAGGCTGGCCGAGGATGGCGAAACCGAAGGTTGCGCTCAGCACTGGGACGGTCATGCTGAGTGCAACTGCGCCGCCGACCACCTTGATCCGGTTCAGCACCAACGCGGCCAGAGCAACCAGTGCGGCACCCACGCCAGCCAGTGCGGCGGTAAGTATCGGCTGGTCATCACGGAGCAGAAGCAGGCCTGCCGCGACCACGAACAGCCCGGTTGCGGTGTAAGCGGACAGTTGAACCGAATCCGTGGACTTCCAGGCGGATCGTTCAGCGTTCACTGAGGTACCGATTGCCTCAACCAGGTCGTCATAGCGAGCATCGGCTGAGCCGGCGCCGACTGCCTCCACGGTCAATACGCTGCCAGCGGTAACGCCTTGGCTGGCAAGAGTGCGTGATTGGTCGACCTCTTGTCCCGAAGGCAAAATCACCCGGAATCCCTGGGTGGCGGCATTCGCGTTGAGCCGCCCGAGCGCATTGATCATTCCCGGAAGTAGTTCGGCAACCGGTACGGCGGCCGGAACTGCCAAGTCGACGCGTTGGCCTTGGTGGGTAACCGAAATCGGTACCAGTGCCGCTGGCTTCAAGGTGGAAGCGGATTGAGTGCTCATCGTCTCCTGGCCAGGTGCGTAGGGCGTGGATCAAGGGCAATGGTAGCCGGGTTATGTTCGAGTTCTAGCCTGCTGTGTGGGCCATAGCTTGGGGGCTACTTGCCAGTGCTGGTTGAACAGCGCATATGCTGGCCCAGTC
>DHWU01000078.1:0-8251 GCA_002413345.1 Propionibacteriaceae bacterium UBA5174
TGCGCCGGATGGAATACCGCGGCTATGACTCCGCCGGTGTTGCGGTGCTGACTCCGGTGGGCATTCAGGTGCGAAAGAAGGCTGGCAAGATCGCCAATCTCGATGCCCTGTTGGCAGCTGAGCCGCTGCCAGATTCGGGCACTGGAATCGGCCACACGCGATGGGCCACCCATGGTGCGCCGACTGACGAGAACGCTCATCCCCATGTGTCGGCCAATGGCCGGGTGGCGTTGATTCACAACGGCATCATTGAGAACTTCGCCGTCTTGCGAAGCGAGTTGGAAGCTCAAGGAGTGCCCTTCAGTTCTGAGACCGACAGCGAAGTCGTGGCTCAACTACTTGGCGTGGAACTTGGAGCTGGGGCCGAACTCGCCGATGCTATGCGGACGGTGTGCCGCCGGCTGCAAGGCGCCTTTACCTTGGTCGCAATCGATGCAGCCGCCCCCGGACGCCTGGTCGCCGCCCGCCGAAACTCACCGCTGGTGGTCGGTGTTGGTGACGGTGAGAATTTTGTCGCCTCAGACGTTGCGGCCTTCATCGAGTACACCCGCTCAGCGATCGAGCTGGGGCAAGACCAGGTGGTTGAGGTGAGTGCTGACTCGGTCACCGTCACTGACTTTGAAGGGCACCCCGCTGCAACCCGTCCATTCGAAGTCACCTGGGACCTTTCAGCTGCCGAAAAGGGCGGTTACGACTGGTTCATGCGAAAGGAAATCTTCGAACAGCCCAAAGCAGTGGCTGACACCCTGCTGGGTCGGTTCGCTCCCGATGGTGCCCTCACCCTCGATGAGCTACACATTCCCGAAGAGGAACTGCGCCGGATCGACAAGATCATCATCGTGGCCTGTGGCAGTGCCTACTACGCGGGCATGGTGGCCAAGTATGCGATCGAGCACTGGACCCGGATTGCCTGCGAGGTCGAGATTGCCAGCGAGTTCCGCTACCGCGACCCGATCATCGCCGGCTCCACGTTGGTAGTGACCATTAGCCAATCCGGTGAGACCGCTGACACCTTGATGGCGATTCGACATGCTCGGGAGCAGAAGGCCAAGGTGATTGCAATCTGCAACACCAACGGCTCCACGATTCCGCGAGAATCCGACGCGGTGATCTATACCCACGCTGGCCCAGAGATCGGGGTGGCTTCCACCAAAGGGTTCCTCACCCAGGTCGCCGCTTGTTATCTACTTGGGCTCTATCTCGCACAGGTGCGCGGCACGATGTACGCCGACGAGATTCACAACGTGATGAACGAATTAGCTGCCACCCCTGAGCTGATCCAGCAGGTGCTCGACAAGTTGGATTCGATTCGGTCCCTGGCCGCCCGGTACGTCGATGCCAGATCGGTGCTTTTCCTAGGTCGGCATGTGGGCTATCCAGTGGCCTTGGAAGGTGCGCTGAAACTCAAAGAGATCGCCTATCTGCACGCGGAAGGCTTTCCTGCTGGCGAGCTCAAGCATGGACCGATCGCGCTGGTCGAAGAGGGATTGCCGATTTTTGTCGTGGTGCCGCCGCAGGGTCGCGATCAACTTCACGACAAAGTGATTTCCAATATGCAAGAGGTGCGGGCGCGCGGTGCCTTCACTATCGTGTTGGCCGAGGCTGGCGACACCGAAGTTGGTGCCTATGCCGACGTCTTGTTTGAACTGCCGAAGGTGTCAACCCTGCTGCAACCGCTGGTAGCGGCGGTCCCGCTGCAAATGTTCGCCTGCGAATTGGCCACGTTGAAGGGCTATGACGTCGATCAGCCCCGTAACCTGGCCAAGAGCGTGACCGTGGAGTAGCGACATGATCGTAGGAATCGGGCTGGATATCACCGAAGTGTTCCGGTTTTCCCGGGCGATTGAGCGTGCCGGATTGCTCGACCGACTGTTCACCGAATCCGAACAGGACGCGCCAATTGAGCGCCTCGCTGGTCGGTTTGCCGCGAAAGAGGCCCTGGCTAAGGCACTTGGTGCGCCAAAAGGGTTGGTGTGGACCGATGTTGAGGTGTTGGCCGAGGACACTGGCCAGCCCTATTTCCGCGTCGGCGGCACGATCACTGATCGGCTAGCTCAACTCGGAGTGAACAAGGTATTCCTTTCGATCACCCACGACGCCGGAGTAGCTGCGGCGATGGTGGTGTGTGAATCCTGATGGACGCCTACCTGGTTGCCGCGATTCGCGAAGCTGAACAGCGCGCTATCGCTGTGGTTGGAGCCGAAGTGCTGATGCAGCGAGCGGCGGCTGGGCTAGCTGCGGCGATCCTGCGGCGGTTGGAAAGGCCTTACGGCTCGAAGGTCTTGATCGTCGTCGGGTCGGGCAATAACGGCGGCGATGCGCTGTATGCCGGGGTACGGATGCGGGGCCGAGGGGTAGCAGTTACCGCCTGGCGGACCGGATCGAAGGTGCATGACCAAGGGTGGCAAGCGTTCTTGGCTGCGGGCGGGCGAGAGGTGAGCGACACCGAGGCGCTGGCGTCCCTACCGGGGCTGACCGCAGTGGTCGATGGTGTGGCCGGGATCGGCTCCCATCCGGGGCTGGCCGGGCCGGTAGCGGTCTTCGCCGAGGCTTGTCAACGCGCCGAGGTTGAAGTGATCGCGGTCGACCTGCCGTCCGGATTGGCCCCAGAGCCGCCGTTCGTGGACGCGGCCCACTTCACCGCTTCGCTGACGGTCACCTTCGGCGGTTACAAGCTTTGCCAGCTCTTGGAGCCAGCGCGTTCGGCCTGTGGCGAGATCGAATTGGTCGATATTGGTCTGCAGTTCGATTCCCCAGCCGTGCGCGAGTGGAGCCCAGCTGAAGTTGCTGCGGCCTGGCCGGTGCCGGACGCCACCATGGATAAGTACACCCGCGGTGTGGTTGGCCTGGACACCGGATCGGGGGACTACCCCGGCGCGGCCGTGTTAGGCGCCTGCGGTGCGATCTATGCCGGGTCTGGCATGGTGCGCTATCTCGGACCGCCCCAGGTGGCGACCAAGGTCGTGGATCGCTTCCCGAACGTCGTGACCGCAACTGGCAGAGTGCAGTCCTTGGTGCTCGGCTCAGGCTGGGGCGATCGCAAAGAGAAGGGCCTGGTGGCTCGAGCAATCTCCTCCGGAGTCCCGTTGGTGGTTGACGCTGATGCACTCCGCTATCTGGACGGACCGGCCCATTCGAAAGTGCTACTCACCCCGCATGCGGGCGAGTTGGCGTACCTGCTGGGCATCGAGCGTGCTGAGGTGAGCGCCGATCCGCTGGCGGCCGTGCGCCGTGCCGCCGACCGGACTGGCGCAGTGGTGCTACTCAAGGGCGCTACTCAATATGTGGCCACCCCCGGCGAATCCGTGGTGCAGCTCGGAGTACCCGGGCCAGCTTGGACGGCGCAGGCAGGTTCTGGAGATGTGCTCGCCGGAATCGCCGGAGCCCTGTTGGCCACGGGCCTGGAACCTGCCCGAGCCGCAGTATTGGCGGCCAGCATTCAGGCGATGACGGCGGCAGCCAATCCAGGTCCGCATCCACCTCAGGAATTGGCGATGTTGCTGCCCGGAGTGGTGGCGGGGTTCGGCGATCGCTGACCCAACCTGGCCTGCTCAGGTTCGGTGATTTCGGCCAGCGTCAATCAAGTCCGGCAGCTACTCGCAGCGCCCAATTCTTTGCAGGATAAGATTCGGCGGTTGGCAATGATGTTGGTGGGAGGTGAAGATGCAACGCACGGTGCTCGGCACCAGCGTCCTCGATGATGGACGCAAGTTGGAGTTGGTCTTTGCTGAACCCGGCGACGCCGAGGCAATCGCCGAGGTGATCTTGGATGCCTTCGGGCACCGGCCACCGGTGGAGCCGCCACCGCCAGCATTGACCGAAAACCCCCAAAGTGTGCGCGCCGCGTTGGCCGCCGGCTTTGGCGTCCTGGCTCTGGTCGAAGACGAACCGGCCGGGGTAGTGATCGTCAGTATTAGTGGCGTGGAGGCTGGCGTCCATCGGGTTTCGGTGCGGCCGAGTTTTCAGCGTCATGGGATTGCCTCAGCCATGGTCACGGTGGTGTTGGAGGCCCTTTCGCTGCGCTTAGTGCAGCGAGTCGAATTGGCGGCTCGCGCTGAGTTTCCCGAAGTGCTGTCGTGGTGGCACCGCCACGGGTTCAGGCAGGTGGCCCGTGCCGGAACCAGCCTGCGACTGTCCCAGGAATTGCCGGTCTGCGTAATCGCGGCCAGCGCCGGAGACACCAAACAACTGGGTCGCCGAGTTGCCCAACTGGTGCGGCCCGCTGACCTGATCATCGCTTCAGGGGAGCTCGGCGCCGGAAAGACCACCTTCGCCCAAGGACTAGGCGATGGGATGGGAGTCACTGGAGCGGTGATTTCGCCAACTTTCGTGCTGTCGCGGGTACATCCTTGTCACGCCCAGGGCCCAGCGTTGGTACACGTGGACGCTTATCGGCTGGCCTCGGCTGCCGAACTTGAGGACCTTGATCTGGACGCCTCGGCTGCGGAATCAGTCACCCTGATCGAATGGGGAAAAGGAATGGCCGAGGGGCTTTCGACCGATCGGTTGGAGATCGACATTCGACGTGGGATGGACCCGGCTGATGAAACCCGGTGGATCTTCCTGACTGGCATTGGGCCGCGGTGGGCCAATCTGCGGGCCGACTTGGCTGCGGGAACGGAGTTGAGCCAGCAATGAATTTGACCTTGGGAATCGACACCTCCACTGACGTCCGGGTGGGCCTGGCCAAAGACGGCCAGATTCTGGCCAGCCGCGCCGTCCATGATCGCCGTGCCCATGCCGAGCTGTTGTTGCCCCTGGTGAGTGAGGTGATGGACCAGGCTGGCGCGCAGTTTGCTGAGCTGACTGCGGTGGTGGTTGGGGTCGGCCCTGGGCCATTCACCGGTTTGCGGGTGGGGGTGGTGGCCGCGCTCACTTTGGCCGAAGTGCTGGATGCCGAGGTCAAAGGGGTCTGCAGTTTAGATGTGATCGCTTTGGATTGGGCCGAGCGCGGGGATGCTCCGGCCGATTTTGTGGTGGTCGCTGACGCCCGCCGCAAGGAGGTCTACTGGGCTCGTTATGACGCGGCTGGTGCGCGATTGGACGGGCCTTTCGTCACCAAGCCTGATCAGGTGCCTGAGCTGCCGCTGGCTGGGCCCGGAGCGGCTCTAACCGGTCGGGTCGGGGTCGGTCCAGAAGAGTTCAATGCTGGCCTGCTGGCTGCGGGCGCCGATCGGCTGACTGCTGCCGGGTTGGAACCGCTCTACCTGCGCCGTCCCGACGCGGAAGTGCCCACCAAGCGAAAATCCACTCTGGTGATGCCCCGGATTGCAATGATGGGTCCGCGATGATCATTACCCACGCCCGCACCGAAGACCTCGAAGCCATTGTGACTCTCGAGCAGTCCGGCTTTGGCGCCAGCGAACAGTGGTCGGCGGACAGTTGGGCCGCTGAACTCGATTCGGATCACTGCGTCTTGGCCAATACCGATACTGACGGACAGATTCTCGGCGTGGCCACCTTCACCTGTGTCGAAGACCTGGCCGATCTCAACCGGGTGGTGGTGCGTCCAGACGTCCGCGGTCGTGGCGTGGGGGCTGCCCTATTGCGGGCGGGTCTGGAATGGGCCGAAGCTCTCGGCGCGACCCGGATGCTGCTGGAGGTGCGCACAGACAACAGAGCGGCGTTAGCGCTGTACGCCCGCCTCGGCTTTGACCAGATCAGCTGTCGCCGGGATTACTACGGGCCCGGCGTGGACGCTGCCGTACTGCTGCGTCCGATTGGTGATGAAGACGACGCCTGGGCGATGGCTTAATGAGTGATTCCGGCGGCCCACTGGTATTGGGCATCGAATCGAGCTGCGACGAGACCGGGATCGGCATCGTGCGCGGCCGTGAACTGCTGGCCAACGAGGTGGCCTCATCGGTGGCCGAGCACGTCCGGTTCGGTGGGGTGGTGCCAGAAGTTGCCAGTCGGGCACACCTGTCAGCAATGGTTCCGGCGCTGCGGCGGGCCTGCGCGAGCGCCGATGTTGATCTAAGTGAGCTGGACGGAATCGCAGTCACTGCCGGCCCCGGCCTGATGGGGGCACTGGTGGTTGGCCTGTCGGCGGCCAAAGCTTTGGCAGTGGCGTTGAACAAACCGCTCTATGGGGTGAATCACCTAATCGGGCATGTGGCGGTCGATCTACTTGATCACGGCCCGCTACCAGCTGAGTGTGCTGCGCTTTTGGTTTCGGGCGGGCACAGCTCTTTGCTGCACGTGCGCGACATCACTGGTGAGGTGAGTGAGCTCGGCGCCACCATCGACGACGCGGCCGGCGAGGCCTACGACAAGGTGGCTCGGGTGCTTGGCCTGGCCTACCCCGGTGGCCCGGCGATTGACGAATTGGCTGCGCAGGGAAACCCAAAAGCGATCGCCTTTCCCCGGGGCCTGACCGCAGGAAAAGACCAAGCCAAACACCGCTTCGATTACTCCTTCTCCGGGCTGAAGACCGCGGTTTCGCGTTGGGTTGAGACTGAGCGGTTGGCTGGCCGGGAGGTGCCGACTGCAGATGTGGCCGCTTCCTTCCAAGAGGCCGTGGCCGATGTGCTCACCGCCAAAGCCGTGGCCGCCTGCAACTATCTAGGGGTGGACACGCTGCTGTTGGGCGGAGGAGTGGCTGCGAACTCTCGGCTGCGTACGCTGTTGGCCGAACGGACCGCGGCCGTTGGCGTCACCTTGCGTCGGCCGCGTCCAGGATTGTGCACCGACAACGGGGCGATGATCGCGGTGTTGGGGTCGGCAGTGGTCGCTGCCGGTCGGCGTCCCTCGGCTCTGGAGATCGGGGCTGACCCGGGTATGCCGATTTCGACGGTGTTGGCCTAGCTGTGTTCACCCCAATCATCGGCACCCTCGGATACGTCCTTTCCGAAGATCGACGTCGGGTATTGCTGGTGCATCGCAGCCGAGTTGGTGATCAGCACGCCGGTAAGTGGAACGGTCTGGGCGGCAAGCTCGAACCAAATGAGGACATCTACACCTGTCTTTGCCGGGAATTGCAGGAAGAGGCTGGGATTGAAGTCACTTCAGCCCGACTCCGCGGCACGATCTCGTGGCCGGGATTCGGGGTCGGCGGGGAAGACTGGTTCGGCTTCGTCTTTGCCGTGGACGCGTACACCGGCGCCATTCCGGAGCGCAACGACGACGGCCCGCTGGTCTGGCACCAGATCGACAAACTGGCGGAGCTACCAATGTGGGCCGGGGACCGGCACTGGTTGCCGCTGGTGTTTGAAGACGGCCCGGTATTTCATGGCGTGATGCCCTACCTCGACGGGGAACCAGCGGACTGGAGTTTCACCGTCGCGCAATGATCTGCGACCCCCGAAGCACCGGGTGACAACGCGGCAGTGAGGCGGGTCGGTCATGTTCGGATGTTTCACCTTGGCGAAATTCTGCTCAAACAGGCTGTTTGCTGGTGGGATTGAATGAACTGCTGGCTCGCGCCTGAGCGCGTCCACCCAATATCGTTCGACATCGAGGAACTGGCCCGAAGGGATCTGCGAATGTCCAAGATCATCTACACCTATACCGATGAGGCGCCAATGCTGGCGACTCACTCGCTCCTGCCGATCATTAAGGCATTCGCCGGCGCTGCGGGAGTTGAAGTTGAGACCCGCGACATCTCCCTCGCCGGCCGGATCCTGGCCGCCTTCTCCGATCTGCTTCCCGAAGGACAGGGCCAAGCCGATGCCCTCGCCGAGTTGGGTGCACTCGCCAAGCAGCCGGAAGCCAACATCATCAAGTTGCCCAACGTCTCGGCTTCGGTGCCGCAGCTGAAGGCGGCTATCGCTGAATTGCAGGCGCTGGGCTTCGCGTTGCCCGATTACCTGGACGACCCGAGCACTGATGCTGAGAAGGACGCTCGGGCCCGCTACAGCAAGGCGCTGGGCAGTGCGGTGAACCCGGTACTGCGTGAAGGCAACTCCGATCGTCGCGCGCCAGCCTCGGTGAAGAACTTCGCACGTTCGCACCCGCACCGCATGGGTGCTTGGAGCGCCGACTCGAAGACCGAAGTGGTCACCATGGGCCACGATGACTTCTACTCCAACGAGAAGTCGATCGTGCTGGCTGGAGACGACACCGTCACCATTCAGCTGGTCTCTGCCGAAGGTACCAAGGAGCTGACCAAGGTGAAGGTCTTGGCTTCGGAGGTGCTGGACGGCACCTTCATGAACGTCGCGGCGCTGGATGCCTTTATCGATGAGCAGATCGTGGCAGCCAAGGCCGCCGGGGTGCTGTTCAGCGTGCACCTGAAGGCCACCATGATGAA
>DHWU01000078.1:8490-9150 GCA_002413345.1 Propionibacteriaceae bacterium UBA5174
ACCTGAAGGCCACCATGATGAAGGTTTCCGACCCGATCATGTTCGGCCACGTAGTGAAGCGTTTCCTGGCTCCGGTCTTTGCGGCCTACGGCGAGCAGCTGGCTGCCGCTGGCCTGGATCCCAACAACGGCTTGAATGCCATCTTGGAGGGCCTCGACAAGCTGCCCGGCGGTCTCGGGGCCGAGGTGAAGGCGGCCATTGATGCCGCCATCGCTGATGGCCCAGCGCTGGCAATGGTCGATTCCGATCGGGGCATCACCAACTTGCACGTGCCTAGCGATGTGATCGTGGACGCCTCGATGCCGGCCATGATTCGCCAGTCAGGTCACATGTGGGGCCCCGATGGCGCCGAGGCCGACACCATCGCCTTGATCCCGGATGCCTGCTACGCCGGGGTCTACCAGGCCACGATCGCCGACTGCAAGGTCAATGGCGCGTTTGATCCGGTCACCATGGGCTCGGTGCCCAACGTTGGCCTGATGGCTCAGGCCGCTGAGGAATACGGCAGCCACAACAAGACCTTCCTGATCCCGGCCGACGGCACCGTCCAGATCGTGTCCGGTTCGGGCGAGGTGCTGATGGAGCACACCGTGCAGGCCGGTGACATTTGGCGGGCCTGCCAGGCAAAGGACGTTCCGATCCGCGACTGGGTCAAGCTGG
>DHWU01000078.1:9388-9581 GCA_002413345.1 Propionibacteriaceae bacterium UBA5174
ATCCGCGACTGGGTCAAGCTGGCCGTCAACCGGGCCCGGGCCTCGCAGACTCCGGCCGTGTTCTGGCTGGACGCCAACCGCGCCCATGACGCAGTGATGATCGAGAAGGTCAATACCTACCTGGCCGACTACGACACCACCGGCTTGGAGATCTCGATCATGGAGCCCTCCGCTGCGGCGAAGTTCTCCATTG
>DHWU01000002.1:0-1502 GCA_002413345.1 Propionibacteriaceae bacterium UBA5174
CGTTCTACGCCGAATCCGGCGGCCAAGATGCCGACTCGGGCCTGATTACTGGCGATGGGCTCAGCTTGGAGGTGCTTGACGTCCAACGCCCCGTTCAGGGGCTGGTGGTGCACAAGGTGCGGGTCGCCGATGGCGAGCTGGTCACCGGCGCGGGCGTCCTGGCCAGTGTGGATGCCGCAACCCGGCACGGGGCCTCGCAGGCCCACACCGCCACCCACATTGTTAATGCGGCCTTGCGGCAGCTACTCGGCCAGTCGACCCATCAGGCTGGGTCTTACAACAAACCTGGTTACCTGCGCTTCGACTTCAACGCCACCGCCGCGCTCAGTCCGGCGATGAAGGAAGAACTCGAAGGCCTCGCTAACCAGGCGATTGACTCCGATTACGAAGTCACCGCTGCCGAAATGTCGCTGGCTCAGGCCAAGGATCTCGGTGCGCAGGCCATGTTTGGTGAGAAATACGGTGACATCGTTCGGGTGGTTGAACTAGGTGGACCGTGGTCGCGCGAACTATGTGGTGGCACCCATGTGGCACACACTTCGCAGATCGGACTGCTCACTCTCACCGCCGAGTCCTCGGTTGGCTCTGGCCTGCGTCGCGTCGAAGCCCTAGTGGCTGGCGACGCCTTCGCCAATCTCGCCAAGGAGCGTGCTCTGGTCAGTGGTTTGGCCGAACTCTTGAAGGTGCAGCCTGATCAGTTGAACGAGCGGGTCGCCCGGCTGGTCGCCCAGGTGAAGGCAGCCGAAAGGGAGATCGCTGACCTTCGTGCCAAGCAGTTGCTGGGGCAAGTTCCCGCGATGGTTAGTGCCGCCGAAACTGTTGGCGCCTTCAGCTATGTGGCCAAACACCTTCCCGGCACCAATTCCGATGATCTGCGCACCTTGGCGATGCAGGTTCGTGACGCCTTCGGGGCACGTCCTGGAGTAGTTGCGCTGATCGGCGGGGACGCCAAGCCAGCGCTAATCGTGGCTTGCACTGGCGCTGCTCGTGAACTCGGTGCAAAGGCTGGCGCTTTGGTTGGTGTTGGCGCACCGGCAATGGGTGGCCGCGGCGGTGGCCGCGACGACTTGGCTCAAGGCGGCGGCACAGATCCTGCTGCTGCTCCGGCGGCACTGCTTGCTGTTCGCACGGCGCTGGCAGGCTGAGACCTTGCGCACTGGGGTTAGGCTGGCGCTCGATTGGGGTCGAGCCAGAATCGGGGTCGCGGCAAGTGACCGCGATGCATTGTTGGCCTTCCCGGTAGAGACGGTGCCCACCAGCCCACAAGCCATTGAGCGAATCAAAGCGTTGGTGGCCGAGTATGAGCCAATCGAGTTGGTGCTCGGCTTGCCCCGGAACTTGGCCGGCGAGGACGGTCCGGCTGCGATGGCGATGCGTGAGGTCGCGGCCGCCTTGTGTCAAGCCATGCCCGACTTACACTTGCGCCTAGTAGATGAACGGATGACCACCGTGACTGCCTCCAGGCAGCTGTCCAGCGCGGGACGAAACACCCGCAAGCAGCG
>DHWU01000002.1:1863-11484 GCA_002413345.1 Propionibacteriaceae bacterium UBA5174
GCGCCGAGGAAGGACCCAACCGGAATGAGTGAGCACAACCCGGGGGAGTGGCGAGATCCCGAGACCGGGAAGATCGACCGCCACGAACTGATGTACAAGGTCCGCGCCGCGTTTGCGGTGGTGGTGTCCCTTGCGGTGTTGATGGGTGGTGGCTGGTTCATCTTCGACAAGGCGCAGGCCGCCTGGTACGACTACCGCACCACCGAAGATTACTTGGGTGCTGGCGTTGCCCCAGTCCAGGTGACGATCCCCAAGGGGGCCTCGGTGCCGCAGATCGCCCAGATCCTGGTTTCGGCAGGCGTAATCAAGTCAGCCAAGACCTTCACGGCGGCCGCAGCAGCCAGTACTTCCTCGATCCAGGCTGGCAAGTACAACCTGATGACTCAGTTGCCGGCAAAGGACGCCCTGGCCAGGCTTCTGGATACCAACAACCAGGTTCATAATCGTTTCACTCTTAAAGACGGCAAATGGATCTCCGATCAGGCCACCGCAATGAGTGCCGCAACCGGCATCCCGGAGGCCGAATTCACTGCAGCCTATGCCGACTGGAAGAACCTGGGCGTGCCGAGTTGGGCAAAGAACGGCGTTGAGGGTTTCCTTTACCCAGACACCTACGAACTCCCCGATAAGCCGACCGCCAAATCAACCATAATGCTGGCCACCAAACAGTTTAAGACTGTCGCAAATGGCCTCGACTTGGTGAATGCCGCGAAGAAGGTTGATTCAGACAAGCTGAGTCTTAGCCCATATGACGTCGTGGTGTTGGCCAGCATGGTCGAGAAGGAGGCGGGGTCCGTGGAGGGAGATCGAGCGAAGATCGCCAGGGTGTTCCTCAACCGGCTTGAGACCAATGCAACCGCCGGGAAACTGCAATCAGACGCGACGGTTGCCTATGGATTGAAAATCAAAGGCCGAGTGTGGACAACCATTCCCGAGCGCGCAGTCAAGACCGACTGGAACACATACCTCAATAAGGGTTTGCCAAAAAGCCCGATAACCTCACCATCTAAGAAGTCTTTGGAAGCAGTACTCAAGCCGGCCGACGGGAACTGGCTATACTTTGTGGCGGTTAACCTGGACACCGGCGAGACCCTATTCACCGATAACTACGAGCAACATGTGGCAAATACGCAGAAACTTCAGCAGTGGTGCGATGACACCAAAAGCCCCAAGTGCTAGTGAATTTTGAGGACTCGCGAAAAGCATGCTTCGTTACCTGACTGCCGGTGAATCCCACGGCCCTGCCCTGATCGCCACGATCGAGGGCATCCCCGCCCACGTCCAACTGACTACTGCTGATCTCGCCGATGCCTTGGCTAGGCGCCGACTGGGAGTTGGCCGTGGCGCGCGAATGAAGTTTGAAGCCGATGAGGTCGCCGTGCTGGCCGGGCTTCGCCATGGTGAAACCCTCGGCTCGCCGATTGCGATCATGATCGGCAACTCTGAATGGCCCAAGTGGGACATCGTGATGGCCGCCGATCCAGTTGACCCCGCTGAACTGGCCCAACAAGCCAGAAACGCACCGCTAACCCGTCCCCGACCCGGACATGCCGATCTAGCTGGCATGCAGAAGTACGACTGGAACGATGCCCGACCGCTGTTAGAGCGGGCCTCGGCCCGAGAGACTGCCGCCCGGGTGGCAATCGGCCGGGTCGCGGCAAACTTCCTTGAGCAAGCCTTTGGAATTCAGATTCTGAGTCACGTGGTGCGCATCGGTGGAGCCGAAGACTCTGCTGGGCAGCCGCGCCCCGAAGACCTAGCGGCCATCGATGCTGATCCAGTGCGGTGTGCAAATCCCGTGGCCAGTGCGGCGATGCTGGCCGAAATCGAAGCAGCCAAGACCGAAGGGGACACCTTGGGCGGTGTCGTCGAAGTACTGGCCTACAACCTTCCACCTGGGTTGGGTTCCCACATTCAAGGCGACCGCCGACTGGACGCCAAGCTGGCTGCGGCCTTGATGGGCATTCAGGCGATCAAGGGCGTCGAAATCGGCGACGGCTTCGCCCTCGCGGCCACCCGGGGCAGTCTGGCTCACGACGAGATCCAGCTTGGCACCGATGGGATCGAACGCCTCTCGAACCGCTCCGGTGGCACCGAGGGCGGCATGAGTAACGGCGAAGTGCTGCGAGTACGCGCAGCCATGAAGCCCATCGCTACCGTGCCCAAAGCCCTGCGCACCTTTGATGTGGTCACCGGGGAACCGTCCCAAGCCCATCATCAGCGCTCAGATGTCTGTGCGGTGCCAGCAGCTGGGGTGGTTGCCGAAGCCATGGTGGCCTTAGTACTGGCCGAAGTTGCCTTGGAAAAGTTTGGCGGCGATTCGTTGGTTGAGACTAAGCGGAACTTCGCCGCATACACCGCGCACCTTCAAGAACGGCACCTGGATTGAGCCCGAAGTTGCAGGAGAACACATGACCTGGCAGACCGTTGAGGTTTCGGCTGAGCAGCCCTATCAGGTTTCCATCGGACGCGGCGCTGCGCGCCTATTGCCTCAGTTCTTGGCTGATGTCAGCCGGGTAGCGGTCATCTATCCGGCCTGGTTGGCCAACCGAGTTGCCGCGCTTACCGCCGGACTAGAGCAAGCTGTCCTCACTCTCGAAGTGCCCGACGCAGAGCCAGCCAAGACTGTTGAGGTGCTCGGGCATTGTTGGGAAGAATTGGCCGCGGCCGGGTTCACCCGCTCCGATGCCATCGTGGGTTTCGGCGGCGGCACGACCACTGATCTGGCGGGTTTTGTTGCGGCGACTTGGTTGCGCGGGGTGCGTTATCTGACCGTCCCCACCACTTTGCTCGGCATGGTGGACGCAGCAGTCGGCGGCAAGACCGGCATCAATCTCAACTCTGGCAAGAATCTGGCCGGCGCCTTCTACGAACCGTTCACGGTGATCTGCGACCTGGATTACCTGGACACCTTGCCTGAAGCCGAGCTGCGATCGGGAATGGCAGAGGTGCTCAAATGCGGCTTTATCGCCGACCCGGAGATCTTGGCAGTATTTGAAGCCAACCCCAAGTCCGCTCTGGAGCCGGGATCGCCAACTCAAGCTGAACTGATTCGTCGGGCGATCGCGGTCAAGGCTGAAGTGGTCGGCACGGACCTGCGGGAGGCGACCTCCCACGGCGATCAAGTCGGCCGCGAGATCCTCAACTACGGCCACACCCTGGCCCACGCAATCGAGGCCCACGAAAACTTTGAACGCCGCCATGGTGAGGCGGTGAGCATCGGAATGGTATTTGCCGCCGAACTCGCCCAGCGTAGTGGGCTGATTGACGCTGACTTGTTGGAGCGCCATCGGCAAGTGTTGCGGCTGGCCGGTCTACCAATCAGCTATCCCAACCAGCCTTGGGCTGCACTGCGTCCGGCAATGAACCTGGACAAGAAGACGCGGGGCGCTAGCCTACGGTTCGTGGTATTGACTGGTCTGGGCCGAGCCAAGGTACTGGTTGATCCCACCGAAGACGTCCTATTGGATTCCTACAACGCCTTGTCGGAGGCCTGAAATGTATGTTGCTGACCATTTCGCACTGACCACTGAACAGGCGATGGCTCTAATCAGCCCAGTCGCTGGCGGTGATCTAGTCTCGATTGGCGAATCCGGGCTTGAAGCCACGTTCATTCCAATGTTGTTCGATCCTGCCGACGGCGAGCACGGAACGCTGATCGGACATCTTTCGAGGGTCAATCCGCAGTGGCGATCCGGCGGTGAAGCCATGTTCATCGTCAACGGCCCGCAAGACTTTGTTGATTCGGACTGGCTCAGCCGACCCGACGCGCCGAGCGTCCCGACTTGGAACTACATCACGGTTCACGCCCACGGTGAACTGATCGCCCATCCCGATCCCGCTTGGTCGCTGGAAGCGGTACGCCGGATCAGCGCTGGACGCCAAAACACCTCCGTCGAGGAACTTCCCGCTGACGCGGTTGAGAAGTTGAACCGCTCGATCATCGGCGTCGAACTGCGGATCACCAAGCTGATCGGCAAAGCGAAGATGAACCAAAACAAGTCCCCAGAAATCGTGCAGCAGGTGATCGATGGCTTTGAGGCCACCGGCAACACCGCAGCAGCTAGTTGGATGCGCGAGAACGCCTTGCCGAGAGCATTGGCCAGAGCTGAACTGGTCAACGACATCCGGCAGCGCAGCGGTACGGCCAGTTGAACTTGGTCCGGGTTGGCCCCGGATCGGCGAGCACAGCTAGACTGTGCGGTCGCTAACTTCGTAATTCAAGCTTGAGAGTGGGCACCCAGTGGCAACGGCATCGACCAACGATCTGAAGAACGGCATGGTCTTGGACCTGGACGGTCAGCTTTGGACTGTCACCTGGTTCCAGCACCACAAGCCCGGCAAGGGCAACACCGTGGTGCGCTCCAAGTTGAAGCACCTACTCACCGGCAAGGTCGTGGACCGCACCTTCAACTCCGACACCAAGGTTGAAGTGGCCAGCGTTGACCGCCGCGAAATGCAGTATCTGTATCACGACGGCGAGTCTTATGTGTTCATGGACTCAGTGACCTTTGACCAGCTGATGCTCAGCGAAGTCGTGGTTGGCGATGCCAAGAACTACCTTCTCGAAAACCAGGTGGCCACTGTCGCCTTGCACGACGAGAACCCGCTGTTCATCGATCTGCCCACCTCAGTCGAGCTCGAAATCACCTACACCGAACCCGGCCTGCAGGGTGACCGCTCCACCGGTGGCACCAAGCCAGCCACCGTTGAGACTGGCTTGACCATCCAGGTTCCGCTGTTCATTAGCAATGGCGAAAAGGTCAAAGTGGACACCCGCGATGGCAGCTACCTCGGTCGAGTCTGAGGTGACTGACACTCCTCCAGCCAAGCGCGGGTCCAGCCGCACCAAGGCCCGAAAGCGGGCTTTGGATATTCTCTTTGAGGCTGACTTACGCGAGACCTCACCCACCGAAGCGCTCGCTGCCCATTTGGCGGAAAACCAACCTCCGGTTCGAGACTTCACTGTCGAACTTGTTGAAGGAGTTGCGACCAATATCGATCAACTCGACGAGTTGATCGTCGCCAACCTTGCCACCGGTTGGACGTTATCTCGGATGCCCCGGGTGGATCGCAACCTGGCTCGATTGGCCATTTTTGAGCTTCTGCACACGACTACTGCCACAGACGTGGTGATGGCCGAAGCGGTGTCGCTGTGCCAAGAACTCTCCACCGACGAGTCCCCAGCCTTCTTGAACGGCCTGTTAGGCGCGATAGCAACGCGTCAATCCGCTTTGAGCTAAGCGTCAACATGGCGGCCGCGTTGAGAGATTTGACCCAGTTAGGCGCCGAATTCGCCCTGCTGGCCAAGCAAAGCGGACGAGTCTTACGCCAGCTCTGGGCAGCGATTCTTGGGCTGATGTTGCTGGGCTGGTCGGCCCAGCAGTTGTCGGTGATGCTATCCGCCGAACTCATTTCGACAGCCCCATGGCTGGTGATTGCGGTCTTGGCCGCTGGTGTCGTTGCGCAGTTGGCCTGCGTCCTCGCCGTCTTACGCCTCGCCGGGGTGCGGCTGGGGCTGCCGAGCATGCTGACTTGGTCGAGCGAAGCCGGCCTTCAAGATCAGCGCGACACCAGTCTGGTGAATCTGCTCACCATCACGCTGCTGCCGTTCCTGGGAATGTACGCCGCCTTTGGCTACGTCCAGACCTACGCCGCTGAAGTGTCGATCCTCGATGCCTACCGCGACGGCAATCCTGACCTCATTTCGGCGTTGAACCCAAACACCAATACGGCCACTTTGTATCTGATGTCGGCCATCATCATCGGCGGCTTTGCGTTCAAGCGACTGAGCGATCTTTGGGAGCGACACACTCACTTTCCTCGGGTGGTTGGCATGATCAAGATCTACGTCGAAGCTGCTGTGTTGATTGCCGTTCTACTTGGTGGGTTCCGGATCTTTTCCGATCTCAAGATGTGGCTGATGGGGACCAATCTCTACGCTTGGCGCGACCATGCCGTGCAGTGGGCGGCTGGTCTCCTTCACCTGGATCTGCCGGTGGTCTTGGTCACCATTTGGAACTTCCTGGTATCGGTGGCGTGGCCCTTTGTGGCCGTCGGTATTGCTCGACCACTGCTGTGGCTTGTGATGGCCGGACTGGTCTTTGGCAGCAAGGTACTCAGCCTCGCCGACCTTTGGCAGCTCGGCGCACCGCAGATCGAAGCGAACAACCGACGGCAGCGGGCGTTGGCCAAACTCAGAGCTGACACCGCTGCGGCCCGCGGCGTACGCCAAATCGCCTTGAAGACCCAGACTGTGGTCTTGCAGGACTTCGATGACACGGTCTTGCCTGCGCTGCATTCGCTGCGCCTAATCGCACGCTCCGGGTGGCCATTCATTGGCGCTTACCTGATCGCCTTCACTTTGCTGGATTTGGCCGGTAACCAACTCGATGTTTGGACCGATCGGCTGCTTGGTGGACACAGCATTGACTTCTGGATTCAGATTTCGCCTGCCCTTGGTTTCGTGAACCAGGTGGTGGTCATGGGGATCACCTGGGTTTTGCTTAGCGCCGCCTATACCCGAGTGTTGTCGATCAGCACTGACCAGGACGACCCGGCAGCGACACCCGTGCTGGCGCACCAAACTGGCCGTCTCAGCCCCGTCCGCGCTAACCGCTTCACACTCGTGCCCGCGCTCGCCATCGCTGTGGTGGTGGCTTTGGTGGTTGGCGGTGCGCGATCGTTGCCCACCACTGCAGGGGAGGACGTGAAGTCAGCGGGCATCATGGCGGCGACCTGGATTCACGAACAGCGGGTCGTAGTCGACAACCCCCGACTGGCGAAATCGGTTGTCGAACTGTGGAAACCTGAAACCACCGACTTGATCTTCGTCGTCGCCACGGTGGGCGTCTACTCACCTGGTCCACACCCGGAGACGCTGTCAGTGGAATTGGTGTCCGGGAAACGCACCTATCTGCCCTGGAATAGATCCAATGCCCCTGCGGCTAGGCCAGGCTTCATGGCCATCGAGGACCGGGTATTCGAGGTGGATCCGGCCGACATCACCGCAGACGCTCGACTCAAGATCACTCCAGTTGATAGGCGTGGCCTGATTGCCTACCACCAGACCTTGGAGGTGGGGCTGAACCTGACCCCCAAACAGCTTGCTTCGCCACTGCCGAAAACCGACCTGGTCTACGGGGAGGTCGCAAAATGACCACTAATCTGGCTTGGACTACCCGACTTACTCAGCATTCGCGCGCAATCCTGGTGATCGGCATCGCGGTGGCTGCGGCCACGATTGGCCTGTGGCTGTACCTGCCGCATAAGGCCACTCTGCGGGCCCCCGTGCGCGTACCGTCAGGACAGAGCGCCAAGATTGGCACGACGACTTGGACCCTCAAAAGCTTGGTGGCCACCAAGACCACAACTACTTCAGGCAGAGATTCTGCAGTCGACGGCGGCAGCTTCGTCTTGGCCACCATTGACTCCGACCTCACCGGCTACGATCCGGAGCAGGTGTGCCAGGTCTTCTTGATCGCCGGGGAGTATCGGTACGAACCGATGTGGAGTTATACCCCCGAATGGTCGACCTCTGTGCCATGTTCGGCACCGGCTTTGAAGGTCGCCTTCGAAGTGCCGGACCGGATACTGGCTCAGATTGACGGGGTATCGGTGGAGATCGGGGATCGGCAGCCTCAACTACTGGTCGGTAGGCCCCCGAGCTGATCCGCTATGACTCTTTCAACACGGTAAGCGGCACCTTTGTGGCGTAGGTCGCAGGAGACAATCCGGAATGCCAATACGGCCCTGCCCCCAAACCCAGAATGGTTCCGTCGGAGTATTCCATTACCACCACACCGCAAGTGATTTGCGCGCCGAGCACATACTCACCTTTGATGGTGAAGACCGCCGCCAAAGAGATCGGCTGATTACCGGGTGGCACCAGTGCCCGATCATGGTTGTCACCAAGTTGGACCGAGAATGCCGAGCTGGCCTCGGTGCCAGAGCCAGCGGAGACGACCAAGTTTCCAGTCTCGCCAACCAAGGGGGCCAGCGTCTCGTCGTGTGGGTTGCGGACGGTGCCGAAGGCTTCGATCCTCCAGTTGCCGGAGTAGTCGCGCCTTGCTGTGGCTGAAGTCATTGTGAACACCAAGTTGCCAGCGTCCATCTCCGCACCGGGGGCAACCCAAGTATGGTCGTTGCGATCAGCAAATCCACCCAGCATCCAGACCACCCCGATAGCGCAGACCAAGGCCACAACGAGCGAAATCGTCAGGATCCGCACCCAGCGAGTTGCGCCCGATTCGGGCTCACTAACTTGGGCATCGACTAGGGGTTCCACGTCGCGAGATATTACCTTCAAATGCGAGGAATGGCCCAGTTGAGAACTGCAAATAGGGCTGTATAGTCTGGCAACATGGCTTTGGGGGGAAATCCAGAAGACCTACGTTCGCTGGCGAGGCGACTACACAGGCACGCCGACGATGTTGAAACGACGGCTACCAGAGTTAAAGCAGGCCAGGGCATTCAGTGGGCTGGTGCCGCTGGCGATCGATTCAGGCAGCGGCTGCTTGACTTAGGCGAAGAGCTCGAGGCCAGCCGCGCGTTGGTGACCGAAGCCGCGACAAACACTGATGCCCTCGCAAACACCCTTGAGGAGCGCCAGCGCGCGATTGCCGCGGCGATGGACAAGGCCAAAGAGGCTCTCGGCCAAGCCCGCAACACCGTCCAACAGTTCGCGGGTGCAGTGTGGGACGATCTGACTCACGCCGAAAAAGCTGCCCAAGAAGGTGCCCAAGCAGTGTTGGCAGCGGTCAAAGAACTACCTCCACCAGGGGACCCGCGGTGGCTGGAAATCGCGCGAAAGGTCTTGCACCGATGATCGAACTGGTTCTGGACGAATCTGCCGGCCGGGCAACGCTTGAAGAGCCGCAGTGGCTTGCTGCTTGGCAAGCAGCCGGATCGCCGCCGTTTCCTGAATGGGCCAAACCCCGCACTGAAGGCGAACCTTTGGCCAGCGGCACGGTGTCCGAGTCCGGCGGTTTGGCGGGTGCGCTGAAGATTCGTTCAGACGCCGTCTTGCTGATCGAAGTGGCCACGGCTTTAGACAACTTCGGTTTGGTGGCAGAAGTGTCCACTGATCTCGCTGCTGTAGTTACGGTGGTGCGCAGGGTGTCGATTGATCAAAAAGCCGGTGCGGAGGCGACCAAGATGCTGCTTGGCGTCGAAGTTAGCGGCACCGTCGTTGATCACCTGCTCAGCGAAATTCTGCGGCTGCTGCCACCAACCTCTGGGCCAAATAGCCTCGGCGAAGCAGAGCTTCCTGCCGAGCTAACGGTTGCCTTCGGTCAGGCCATCAGCCAAGGCAACAAAGAGGTGATTGACGCCATCTGCGCTGACCAAGGCTGGGCCAACCCGCCGGACGTGATGTTGGCCCTGGTCAACGAACTCGTTGGTAACGCAATGATCACTATTCAGTATCACGGCGGTCCGATGACCTTGGGGCAGTGGCTACTTACTCGGCGCGGCTGGGTGGAGTTGATCCCTACATCGGAGGGCACGGTGCGTCACGTTCCGCGAACTGAGGACGACATCGCCCGCACTCTGATCTCCGCACTGTCGAATTCGCTTACGGCCTTGTATGCGCAAGTGGCTGCGGCAAAATCGGCGCAAGGC
>DHWU01000002.1:11760-15880 GCA_002413345.1 Propionibacteriaceae bacterium UBA5174
ATGAGTAATTCAGCAATCGAAATCAGCGGCGGTGCGGCTGGCATCGCCGCCCAATGCCAGGACCTCAGAGCGTTTGCCGGGGGATTGCGCGGCTACGGTGTCGACCTGTTGGACCAGTCCAAAAATGTGGGATTGGAAGCACTCGACCCCGCTCTAACTGCCGCTGCGCTGGTTTGTCCAGACCTGGTGCCGCAATCGATAGCAAAGATCGTCTCGGCCGCAACTGGGCCAGCCGATGGCCTGGCGCTACGCGGCGCTGCTTTGACCACCACTGGCGTGCTGGTGGAGGCGACAGTCGTCACCTATCAAGCCGTTGACGACGCCAGCAAGCGAATTATGGACAGTTTCCAGACTGCGGTCGGCATGGGGGTTGGCCTTGCCGCTGGTGCTGGCCTCACGGTCTTTGCGCTCGGTGCTGCGGCGTTCTTGCTCACCCCACCCGGAATGGCCCTCGGAGCTGCGGCTTATCTGAACCGAGACAAGCTCGGCGGATTAGTCGATCCTGCCATCGCCGGGCTTCAAGCGAAGTTGTATCAAAACCCATGGATGACTGACGCAATGATGCGCGGACTACCCGGGTTCGCACAAGGATTCTCGTTTGGCCTAGGTGGTGGGATCGGTGGATTCTTAGCCAATAAACTCAGCGGCGGACGCTGGCCCACCACCAACTATCAGGAGACGGTCGCTGGCCTCGTCGCCATTGGTCAGCACTTCGGAGCCTTCGAAGATTCCGGTGATTTCAGTGTCGCAGATACACCGACTACCACGGCGGAATTCACCCTAAAAAGTGACTCTGCGGTATCTACCTTGTTGACTAGCCAACGGGACCTGTATCGCCCGGCGGCTGATGGTGAGCTTAATGGCGTCAACATAATCAAGGTGATGCATGGAGATAAGCCCTCTTACATTGTCCAGATTTCCGGTACTACGGATTGGAGTGCGCAGCGCTCAGGCAACGTGTTCGATACCACCTCAAATGTGAATTTGATGGCCGGCAACGACACCAAACTACAGGCGGCGGTGGTTCAGGCCATTCGCGAAAATTGCAAGGACGGCCCGGTAATGCTCACTGGTCACAGCCAGGGCGGAATTGCTGCCGCCTCAATAGCCAGCGATTCGCAACTGGTGAAAGATCTGCACATCAAGAGCGTCCTCACGGCAGGCTCGCCTGTAGGTCGGTTCAATATTGACTCCAGCGTGTCCGTACTATCGGTGGAACAGGACCAGGATGCAGTGCCCAAGCTGGATGGCACTGACAATCCAGATCGGCCAAATTGGACGACTGTGAAACACTCACTCTCAAATAATCTGCCAAATGATCTCAATGAATCCCATTCGCTTGATCATTACATCGAGACGGGCACATCGATTGACCAAAGTCAGGATGCGTCCATTCAAGATTGGCGTAATGCAAGTAAGGATTTCTTGACTGGCGATGAGGGCGAGACAACTATTGCGAGGTACCATGTGTCCAAACGCTAGGCGTGAATATCGATTGGATTGCCCGTGATCAGACCAATTAAGTTATGTGCGGCGGCTACTGCGGCAATCTTGTCCGCCCTGGCCAGCGGGTGCACCACAGCACCATCTGAACCATCGGGGTACACACCGATCCCTGATGCTGTTTTGTTTGCGCAAATCACTGCGCTACCCCATATCACCAAGATTGTGAACTTGTCCTACTCGAAAGAGTTCGGCATGCTTAACGGGTATAGTGCTGATATTGATACGGATGGTGAAGCTGAGCCGAATGCCTTCATCGACAGCGTGTTTGCGATCCTATACCAGGGAAAGTACGGCGCAAGTATATCGATTTCGATCACCGCACCGGCAATACCAAAGGAGGGCGGACCTGGCTCACGCAGTTACTTCCTATTGGAATCGACCATTCGTGGCCGGTACGGCCCCCAACCTGGCACCGGGCTACCACCGGCCAACAAACCACTGCCAGTCGCCGACTACTGGGTACCACCCAGCAAATGGTGAAACCTGACTCCTCACCGCGGCTCACCATTGAGCGGACACTGGGCCATGTATCGACCGAAGCGCGGACGCATCAATTCAATCCTGGAGAGACGGTAATTCCGATTTCTTCCAGACGCCAGCACCAAGGCCACATCGTGCTGCCTGTCAGCGTTCAGTGCCTGGAAATTGTGTAGGTAGCCGACGCTCCCGTGGCTGATGAGGTGCTTCACACCGATCAGGTGAGGAAGTGCGGACACACGAGTGAATAGCATCCCAAAAAATAGTCGTGACCGAAGGATCTGCGCGTGATCAAGCCAATCAGACTACGAACCGTGGTTGCCTCGTCGATCCTCTCGATCCTGGCTACTGGCTGCACTGCCGAACCCGCGCAACCATCTGGATACACTCCAGTGTCAGATGACGTCCTATTCGCGCAGGTGAAGGCACTGCCTCACCTAACCAATATTGCGAATCTGTACTATGAAAAGAAGTTTGGCGTCAGCAATGGATACACTGCCCGAATTGACACAGATGGCGAAGTTGAACCGAATACCTTTATGGATGACGTATTCGCAATTCTGTATCAGGGAAGATATCAAGCGGGCATAAGCATCTCGGTGACTGCGCCAATTAAGGGCCATCCTGACACCCCCCATCTCTATCTCCTGCCGAGTTCAACGCTGCGTGAGCGCTACGGGCCCCAACCAGGCACCGGGACACCACCGGCAAACAAGCCGCTGCCGGTCGCCGAAGGCTGGGTACCGCCCAGCAAATGGTGAACCGGCTCCTGTCCGCGGCTCAACGCTGAGCGGGCAACTGGCGGAGGATAGCTGGTCGCAGCGCACACCCAGCCCAGGTTTTGGTAGGCTCGTTCGGGTCCACAAGCGGACCTCACCGCCCAGCTGAAGGACATTCATGCCCACTAGCCTCCACTCTGTCCCGCCAACACCGGCTCTTCTGGTTCTGGAAGACGGACGCTCCTTCCGGGGCGTTTCGTTTGGGGCAACAGGGGAGACCTTCGGTGAAGCCGTGTTTTCCACCGGCATGTCCGGATACCAAGAGACCCTTACTGATCCCAGCTACCACCGCCAGGTTGTGGTGGCCACCGCGCCGCAGATCGGCAACACCGGCTGGAACGACGAAGACGACGAGTCAGACAAGATCTGGGTTGCCGGTTATGTGATCCGTGACCTGTCGCGGGTGCGGTCCAACTGGCGCTCGACGCGTTCCCTGGACGACGAGTTGCGCAGCCAAGGTGTGGTCGGGATTGCGGAAGTCGACACCCGCGCCCTCACCCGTCATCTGCGCGATCGCGGCGCGATGCGGGTGGGTATCTCCACTACTGAACTCGACGTCGACAAGCTGCTCGCCAAGGTCTTGACCTCCCCGCAAATGGCGGGTGCCAACCTGGTGGCTGATGTGACCGTGGCCGAACCCGAACTGATCCACGCAGTGGGGGAGAAGCGGTTCACCGTGGCTGCCATCGACTTGGGTATTAAGGACATGACCCCAACCCGGATGGCTCAACGGGGCATTGAGGTGCACCTACTACCCGCCTCGACCACGATGGCCCAGATTCGTGAACTCAACCCCGATGGCGTGTTCTTCTCAAATGGTCCCGGTGACCCGGCAGCCGCTGACGATGCAGTGGCCCTGCTGACCGAAGTACTGGACGCCAAGTTGCCCTATTTCGGCATCTGCTTCGGCAACCAGATCTTCGGCCGCGCCCTAGGTTTTGGCACCTACAAGCTCAAATACGGACACCGCGGAATCAACCAACCAGTGATGGATCTGACCACCGGCAAGGTGGAGATCACCGCCCACAATCACGGCTTCGCCGTGGATGCGCCCCCAGATGCCGCCACCACGACCCGCTGGGGACAGGCCCGGGTGTCGCATGTGAACCTCAACGACCAAGTGGTAGAAGGTTTGGAGTTGCGCTCAGCCTCCGGCGAACTGGTCGGATTTTCGGTGCAATACCACCCCGAAGCTGCGGCCGGTCCACACGATGCGGCCTATCTGTTTGACCGGTTCACCGAAATGATGAGCCAACCTTCGTCGTCCGCTAACCAGGAGGGAAACGCCTGATGCCACGGCGCAACGACATCAAATCAATCTTGGTGATTGGCTCTGGCCCGATCGTGATCGGCCAGGC
>DHWU01000032.1:0-14615 GCA_002413345.1 Propionibacteriaceae bacterium UBA5174
CGATCAGCAACGCCACCAGGTTCATTACCTTGATCAGCGGGTTGATTGCCGGACCGGCAGTGTCCTTGAACGGGTCACCGACCGTGTCACCAATCACTGCAGCGGCATGGGCGGGGCTGTTCTTGCCACCGAAATTGCCATCTTCGACGATCTTCTTGGCGTTATCCCAGGCGCCACCGGAGTTGGCCAGGAAGACCGCCATCAACACTCCGGTCGCGATTGCACCAGCCAAGAAGCCAGCCAGCGGGCCGACGCCCAGGCCGAAGCCCACTGCGATCGGAGCGAAGGCAGCCAACAAACCCGGAGTAGCGAGCTCGCGCAGCGAATCACGCGTGCAGATGTCAACGACCTTGCCGTATTCGGGACGAACCTCGCCGGTCATGATCCCCGGGAAGTCGCGGAACTGGCGACGAACCTCGACCACAATGGCGCCAGCCGCTCGCGTCACCGCGTCGATTGCCAGGCCAGAGAAGAGGAACACGACCGCACCGCCGAGGATCACCCCAACCAGGGTGACCGGGGAGATGATTTCGTACACCGTCATCGCCTTCACGATCTCCGGCATGACTGAATCCTTGATCGCCGGTTGTTCCAGAGCGCTTGCCACAGCATCGCGGAAGGAGCCGAACAAAGCGGTGGCGGCCAGGACCGCGGTAGCGATTGCGATGCCCTTAGTGACGGCCTTAGTGGTGTTGCCCACCGCGTCCAGATCGGTGAGGATCTTCGCGCCCTCTTCGCTGATGTCACCGCTCATCTCGGCAATGCCTTGAGCATTGTCCGAAACCGGACCGAAGGTGTCCATGGCCACAATCACACCGACCGTAGTCAGCAGACCACAGCCAGCCAATGCAACCAAGAACAGCGCCAGCGAAATGGAGCCGTTGGCCAACAAGAACAGAGCCAGGATCCCGGCTGCGATCACGCCTGCGGTGTAGACCGCGGACTCAAAGCCAACGCCGATGCCTGATAGCACAACGGTCGCCGCGCCGGTCAAGGTAGTGCGCGCCACATGCAGCGTGGGCTTGGAGGTGGTGCCGGTGTAGTAGCCGGTGAGCCACAAGATGATTGCAGCCAACAGCACACCGATCATCACAGCCAAGGTGGCGACCATTCGAGGATCGGAAAGCACTGGCATCCCTGCCGCATGACCGACCAGTTCGGCGCTGAAGCCAAAATCCTTTCCGAAGGTGCTCGGCAGGTAGGTGAAGGAGACCACTGCGGCCAACAACACCCCAACCACCGCGGAAATGTAGAAACCGCGGTTGATCGCAGTCAGGCCTGATTCCTCGCCCCGAACCCGAGTGATGAAGATGCCCAGAGCTGCAACCAGGGCGCCGATCGCCGTGATCAACAAGGGGAATACCAGGCCCTGTTCACCAAAAGCGGCCTTGCCAAGGATCAGCGCAGCAACCAGCGTGACGGCATAAGACTCGAACAAGTCAGCGGCCATGCCGGCGCAGTCACCGACGTTGTCACCAACGTTGTCAGCGATCGTGGCGGCGTTGCGGGGATCGTCCTCAGGAATGCCCTGCTCGACCTTGCCCACGAGGTCAGCGCCAACATCGGCAGCCTTGGTGAAGATGCCACCGCCGACTCGCATGAACATGGCCAGTAGTGCCGCACCGAAACCGAAGCCTTCCAGCACGCCGGGAGCCGAGGTACCGAACAGCAAGCCAACGACAGAAGCGCCGAGAAGGCCCAAGCCGACGACGCTCATGCCAACCACACCGCCGGTCTGGAAAGCGATCTTGGCGCCAAGCGCACGCCCACCGGGCTGATTGGCTGCGGCAGCCACGCGGACGTTCGCGCGAGTGGCCAGCCACATACCCAGGAAGCCGATGCTGGCCGAGAAGATCGCGCCAATCAGGAAGAAGACCGGGCGTCCGACCCGAACCTCGAAGCTCTCGGTGGGCAGCAGCCAGAGCAGGCCAAAGACCAGGACAGCGAAGACGGCCAGCGTACGGAACTGACGGCGAAGGTAAGCCGAAGCCCCCTCCTGCACGGCTTTGGCGATCTCCTGCATCGATGCAGTGCCTTCGTCAGCCGAAAGCACCTTGCGCGCGAGGATCGCGGCGATGACCAGGGATACCAGGGCGATGGCGGCGATCACCGACATGATGGTGATACTCGTCGGGCTGAGCGCCGTTGTCTGCAGCGGTAGCAGCCCAGTGGCGGCTAAGTTCATGATCCTCCTTGCACGGTGGGGCGCTTGTGGCGCACGGCGCCGGACATCCATTTGGCCGACGGCAAATCGGATTCTAGGGGATTAACGGGAGGTTACAGAAATACCACCATTTGTGCGCCCATTGGAATGTATTAATGTCCTAGCAATGTGGGCTCACTCCACTGCGTTGTGGAAGGCCTCGATGAAGAGGCTACTCAGAGCAAGTTCGGTAGTCGCGCCCAGGGCGACAAAGTGCTTAGGCAAACGTCAGGCGGAGTGACCTGGAGGCACCCGGGAAGCTGGTTGATCAAATGCGGTGCCGCCCTTGGAATTGTAATTTGGCCACTGGTAAATCGTTATTCCACATCAAATGAACCAAACTCGCGCAGTTTAATATTGCCCTCATAATCGATTATTGTCGAGCCAGAGCTGCCAGCACCGGCCTCCCACCCTCGGCGATCTCCTTGACCCAACTCTCGTCGCGTCCTGGTGCGCAAAGACCTCCTCGCGGCTAGGGTCTCAGCGTGGACGCACCCTGGGTCAAGCACTACCAGCCGGGAGTCCCGGCACAGATCGAACTTCCCACCGAGTCACTCGTGGCTCTCTATGAAAGATCCGTCGCTGAAGCCGGTGACTGCATCGCCACTGAGTTCTTCGGCCGCACCACCACCTACACCGAGTTTGGTGACCAGATCACGCGAGCCGCCGAAGGATTGCGCCGACTTGGAGTTCGCGCTGGCGACCGGGTCGCGTTAGTTCTACCGAACTGCCCCCAGCACGTGGTGGCCTTCTATGCCGTGCTGCGGCTCGGCGCGATCGTGGTCGAACACAATCCGCTGTATACCGAGCGCGAACTCCGCCACATCTTCGAAGACCACGCTGCCCGAGTAGCGATCTGCTGGGACGTTGCTGTGGCCAAGTTGCAGGCGATGCCTGACGATGTGACGGTTTCGCAGATCGTTTCGGTCAATTTGGTGAAGGCCTTTCCCAGGGTGAAGCAAATCGCCTTGGCCCTGCCCGTTCCGGCCCTCCGTAAGACGCGCGCCAAACTGACCGCTGCAGTAAACGGCACCCTGACCTGGGAGCAGCTGCTTTCCGCACCCCCACTGGACCCCGAGCATCCGAAACCCACCGTCGATGACCTGGCGGTAATCCAATACACCTCCGGCACCACCGGCCAGCCCAAGGGTGCAATGCTCACCCACCTGAATCTGTTCGCCAACGCCCGCCAAGGCGAGGCGTGGATGCACGGTGCGGAATACCGCAAGGAAAACTTCTACGCGATCCTGCCGATGTTTCACGCCTTCGGCATGACCCTCTTCCTCACCTACGGAATCCTCAAGCAAGCCCGCCTGGTGATCTTTCCGTCCTTCGACGTGGACCTGGTGCTGGATGCTGCAAAGAAGACTCCGCCGACGGTCTACTGTGCCGTCCCGCCGATTTATCAGCGCACGGCTGAGCGCGCCATTGAGCGCGGAATCAGCCTGCGCAGCGCCAAGTACTGCATCTCAGGGGCAATGAACCTGCCCACTCCGGTTGTGGAATTGTGGGAGAGCGTCTCCGGCGGGCTACTCGTTGAAGGCTACGGAATGACCGAGGCCTCCCCGGTGTGCCTGGGTAACCCCTTCCACCCCACTCGGCGTCCCGCCACCATCGGGATTCCATTCCCTAGCACCTTGATGAAGGTGGTCGAGTTGGAAGACCCGACCAAGGAAGTGGCCACCGGTGAGCGCGGCGAACTGCTGGTCAAAGGCCCCCAGGTGTTCGGCGGCTATTGGAACAACGAGCCCGAAACCACCAAGACTCTGCTGCCCGGTGGGTGGTTGCGAACCGGGGACGTGGTCACCGTGGACGCCGACGGATTCACCACCATTGTGGATCGAGTCAAGGAACTGATCATCACTGGCGGCTTCAATGTTTCCCCCTCGGAGGTGGAAGCAGTTCTGCACACCCATCCCAACATCATCGAGGCAGCTGTAGTCGGCGTCCCGGCGACTACCGGCGGGGAATCAGTTGCGGCCGCAGTGATGATGCGTCCTGGCATCGAACTGGACGAGACCGAAATGCGAGCTTGGTGCAAAGAGCGGTTGGCCGCCTACAAGGTGCCTCGCCAGATCATCGCCGTGACCGAACTACCCCGCTCGATTCTGGGCAAGGTGATTCGCAAAGAGGTTCGCGAACAGTTCATCAGCCCGACAAGCTAATCCCCGAAGTGATCTTGCTGCTGCGATCGGCTCAACGAACATCCTCAGGCAGGGCCACATAGGCCTGATCTCTCGCAATTCGCCAGGGCCATTCCCAGCCGCGACGGCGGAGCAGGTAGACCATTGCCACCACCACTGCGATGGCGCAGGCAACGCCACCGACTGCCAGCGTCCAGCGCGGCCCCCAGGCGTCCCCAATCCAACCCATCAGTGGTGAGCCAATCGGCGTCCCACCGAGAAAGATCGCCATATATAGAGCCATCACCCGGCCTCGCATCGCTGGATCTGTGGCCAACTGCACGCTGGCATTCGCCGCAGCGAGGGTGGTCAGCGAAGTAAGTCCGGCGAAGAACAACAGCACCAGATAGGTGTAGAAGTTCGGCGCCAGCGCCAACGCCACCAGCGACAGGGAAAAGGCGGCGGCAGCACTGACGATCAGCCGCATCGGCACCCGGGTGCGTCCGGCCGCCACCAAACCCGCGATCAGCGAACCGATTGCGGCCACCGAGCTCATGTAACCGAATTCCTGAGCCCCAACGCCAAATACCGACGTTGCCATCAGCGCGTTGGCGATCTGGAAATTCATCCCAAAGGTGCCGATCATGAACACCAGGAACATCACCAACATGATGTCTGGACGGCGACGGACGTAGCGCAACCCGTCCCGCACCCCGCCGGAGCTTCGGCCACCCGGCGCAGAGGTCAGCTCGGCCGGATTCATCGCCACCAAGGCCAGCAGCACGGCGAAGAAGCTCGCGGCGTTCAACGCCAAGGATGGGCCCACTCCCCAGGCGGCGATACTGAGCCCAGCCACCGCCGGCCCGATCAGCCGAGCGCCGTGGAAGCTGGAGATATTTAGCCCCACCGAATTGCCGATCAGCCGCGCTGGCACCATCTCGGGAGCGAAGGCCTGCCGAGCGGGAGTATCAAAAGCCGCCGCAATTCCCTGAAGCAATGCGAGCGCGTAGACGTGCCAAAGACTTACCCAACCGCCCAGAACCAGCACTGCCAACAGCGTGGCGGTGAGCAGCAGCGCCGATTGAGTGAGCAGCAGCACCTTTCGCTTGGGGAATCGGTCAGCCAGCGAGCCCCCCCAAGGCGATAACACTGCGGTCGGCAAGAACTGAAGTCCAGTCACGATCCCCAGCGCGATCGCGGAGTTGTTGGTGAGAATGGTGAGCACCAGCCAGTCCTGGGCGATCCGGGCCATCCAAGTGCCAATATTCGAAATGAAGCCGCCGACCCAGAACAGTCGGTAGTTTCGCACGGCTAGCGAGGAGAACAGCGGCACCCGTTCTGCGGTTACTGTGCTCAATTCTCTAGCACCTGATTCAACAGATCGGTTGCTTGGCGCAGGACCGCACGTTCTTCCTTGCTGAGGCCCTGCAAGAGACCGGCCATCCAGTCGTTCCGGACCTGCCCCACCTCCCTGAGCACGGTCTCGCCAGCAGGAGTCAAAGTGAGCACTTTGCAGCGTCCGTCATCGGGGTGATCGGCTCGGGCCACTAGGCCTTTCTCGACCAGACAGTTGACGGTCTTGGTCATGCTAGGTGCACTCACCCGCTCGGCCTCAGCCAGTTCGCCAGGAGTCAGAGTCTTGTGTTGCAGGTTCCACAGCGCACTCACCTGGTGTGGTGGAAGCTCGGCGGTCGCTTCGAACCGGACGCGACGACTGACCCGCTGACAGGCGTGGCGCAGGTCGTTGGCTAGGGAGGTCAGTGACGCATTACTCATGATAGTTAGCTTAACTCATTAGTCTGGCTAACTATTCCCGTGGCCATCCCACGGCTGTCCGGTTCAATCGAGCGCTTCGCTGGTAGATCTAGACTTGCTTCTCATGGGGCGATCAGGAAAGAAGGCAACCGGTTCCGGGTCTCTCTTCACCCAGCCACTACGTGCCCGCAGGCTGATCGTCCGAGATGTTCCCGCCCATGCCATCGAACTGGCGATGGCAGTGCTAGCCGGGCAAGGATTCGAGCGATCGACCCTGGATCTCAACTCGCCGCTGGCGGCAACCAACTCTGCTTGGCAAGCTGAGATGCTTGAAATTGGCAACAACCTTCGCTCTGGGGTTCGCGGCTGTGGGTATTCCTGTTTGACCGTGATCTTTCCGCTGATCGAGTTCTTACCGGTGCGGCTACGCGGCATTGCCCACACTGAAGTGGTCGTGGCCGCGCGCACCCAGGCCGACGGCACCTGCGAACTCGTGATTTCGCCGGACATGCCGTTTTCGCTGATCAGTGATCCCGATGAAGACCGCAGTTCGAGCATGGCTGGCGCCCGGGTGAATGCCGCAGTGGCTCAATTAGCTCACAGCTACCAGGTAGTCGGCGGCCTGTACAGCCTAAGCAAGCCGATGTATGTGATAGACGATCCGGAGTGCCCGGCCTTCCCAAAACGACTGCGGCAGCTTCGCCACCAGGGCTGACTACCGACCTCGTTCAACCATTTGCCTGCCGGGTCTGCCACCAGTTCAACAACGCCTGTTTGGCTTGTTCCTGACTCATGGGACCATCTTCAAGGCGACGTTCCAGCAGAAACTTGTAAGCCGCACCAACCTCGCGGCCCTCACCAATGCCGAGCACTTCCATGATCTGAGTGCCGTCCAGATCTGGGCGGATGGCTGCCAATTCCTCTCGCTGCCCCAGCTCATCAATCCGCCATTCGAGCTCCTCGTAGGCCCGGCGCAACCGCTCCGCCTTTCGGGAATTCCGGGTCGTACAGTCGGCCCGAGTGAGGATGTGCAGATGCTCCAACTCCTCGCCGGCATCGCGGACGTAGCGGCGCACCGCTGAGTCGGTCCACTGCCCTTCGCCATAGCCGTGGAAGCGCAGATGCAACTCCACCAGCTCGGCCACCGCCTTGATCTGCTCATTGGAATAGTGCAGTGCCTGCATCCGCTTGCGAGTCATCTTTGCGCCGACCACGTCGTGGTGGTGAAAAGAAACCTTGCCGCCAGGCTCAAAACGACGCGTCCGTGGCTTGCCAATGTCGTGAAACAACGCAGCCAGCCGATTGATCAGATCGGGTTTGTGACCACGGGCTCGCTCCAACTCGATGGCCTGTTCGATCACGGTCAAGGTGTGCTGATAAACGTCCTTGTGGTGGTTGTGCTCGTCGCGCTCCATCTGCAAAGCCGGCAGCTCCGGCAAGATGATGTCGGCCAGGCCCGTATCGACCAATAGGTCTAGGCCGGGACGCGGATTGTCGGTGAGCAACAGCTTGGTGAGCTCGTCGCGTACTCGCTCGGCCGAGATGATCTTGATTCGCTCGGCGTCAGCCTTCATCGCCTCGACCATTTCTGGAACCGGACGCAAACCCAGCTGTGAAGCGAACCGCGCTGCCCGTAGCATCCGCAGCGGATCATCAGAAAAGGAGATCTCTGGCGCGGACGGGGTGCGCAACACCATCGCGTCCAGATCGGCGAGTCCACCGAAGGGATCCAGGAGTTCGCCGGTGGTCACGTTCAATGCCATCGCATTCACCGTGAAGTCGCGGCGAACCAAGTCACCGCCGAGGTGGTCCCCGAACTGCACTACCGGCTTTCGGGACGACTCGTCATAGGCGTCGGCGCGGAAGGTGGTGATCTCCACCAGCTGCTCCGAGCCATCGGCTTCGGTGATCCGGCAGGCAATGGTGCCAAACGCACGGCCGACGTCCCACACGGCGTTGGTCACTTTTCGAACCAAACGCTCGATTTCGTCAGGACGAGCCGAGGTGGTGTAGTCCAAGTCAATGCTGGGCCGGTCCAAGATGGCGTCTCGAACCGAGCCGCCAACCAGGTAGAGCTCGTGCCCGGCCTGGCCGAAGGCTGCCACCAGCGAATCCAACTTGGGTCCGGCTGAGCCGGCAGCATCCAAGGCTGCCCGCTGGATCTTGGTCAGGTTCGGCACAGCCGCACACTCTACCGGGCTGGTGGCTCAAGCTCGCTGTGACCGCAGCGACGTTTGAATGATCAGCTGCGCGGGTGAAACCAGACGCCTGCGCCCCAACCCGTACGATGGGACAGTGACGAGAAGCGCTAACTGGGCCGCAGCAGTGACCCGCAGCCTCACGCTAGCCGTCGTCACCATCTTGACCGTCGGTCTTTTCGGCGTCATCCCAGCCCAAGCCGACACGACGCCCGAGCTGAGTCTGACCATGTCAACGTTGTCGGTGGGCGGCTCTGATCCGGACGACAAGATCACAGCAACTTTCACCGTGACCAACACCGGCAGTATTTCCGCCTATGGAGTGACGGCCAAGCTTTGGCGCTCGCTCGAACCGCTGCGCAACAAGTCAGATTTGCTCGCTGCCACCGCCAACCCGGCAACCGGCGGCTGGGCTAGTCAGACTGGTAGTTGGCGGCGAATCACGGATTCCACCACCGCTTTTGATCCTGGTGCGACCAGGCAATTCACCCTCACCGCAACCCTTGCCCAAATGGGGTTCGACACCACCGGCGTGGCCTACGCTTTCGGCGCCGATGTGGTCGCCACCGCTGACCAGAGCAGCAATACCGTTAGCGTCGCGAAGATTCGCACCGTGATTCCAGTGCCTGGCACCACCAAGGTTCCGGTCACCTCCGTGGTGTTGTTGAGCGCCCCACCAACAAAGCTCGCCGCCAACCTTTTTGCCAACGAAAACCTCACCAGCGAGCTAACCGGACGCCTCGGCGCCCTGCTGAGTGCAGCCGAAGGCCAGGCCAGTTGGCTGATCGATCCCGCCCTGATCGACGAGCTTCGCGACCAAGCCGATGGCTACCAGGTGGTGAGCGGCACCAACACCGTGGCTGGCACCGGGCAACAGGCCGCCATCGATTGGCTCACTCGCTTCGACCGGCTTGACCGAAGTCGCGGTGCGCGCACCCTGTTCGGCAACCCTGATACCTATGGCGCACAGGCCGTCGGCCTGACCAGCCTGTCAACCTGGTCGACCACCGCCTCGGCAACCGTAACCGGTTTGACTGATCTGCCACTGGTAGTCGTGCCCACCGACAATGTCGTTACTGCCACCACTTTGAAGTCATTAGGCAACGCCGGCGTCTCCGCAGTTCTCAGCGGCAACACTGCAGCTGCCGCGGCGCTGCAAACCTCCAGCGGCTTCAAGATCCTCGGAACGGCAAGCCTTGGCTGGGATTCCACAGCTACTGACACCACCGCTGTGATCACTCAGCAACAACTAGCCCTAGCCGAAACTGCGATTGCCGCAGGGTCGGGCGAAGTGCGACTGTTGCAGACCACCGCCGACCTCGCTGAAAACGCTGCGACCCAGCCGAGTTGGGTTACTCAACGCAATCTGAACGAACTGCTGCGCGCCTCTGCGACCACCACCGCCACACTTACTGATGTCACTGCGAAGCATCTCTCGAAGGCTCGGTTTGCCGAAGTGAACCGGCTGGGAAGCGACCTCACCGCGTATCAACAACTCGTTCCTGATTCGCAACTCGCCGCTGTTCCGGACGCTGACTATCTCAGAGCCTTGGCCGCTGCCTGGGTTTTTGACTCCGCTGGCGGCAATGCCTATCTATCCGGATTGGACAAGCTGTTCAGCCAGACATCAGTTGCCGAAAAGGTGGGGCTGCACGCTATCCCACGCTTCACCATGTCGGCTCGAAGTAACCAGTTTCCGATCACCATCACCAACAACCTCACTGAGTCGGTGCGGGTACAGGTAGTGGTAACCACCGATAATCCGCAGCGGCTAAGCGTTCAGCCAACTGACTTTGTCACCGTGGGCCCAGGCGAGAGCCAGACGGTGAATATTCATCCCGAAGCCACTGCCAACGGGTTCATTACTGCTTCGGCTCATCTCGGCTCGGCATCCGGGCACCAAGTTGGCGCTGCAGTGCCCCTAACCTTCGAAGTGACTGACCTGGGCGTGGTGGCTTGGATAATCGTGGCGGTATCGGGAGCGGTCTTGATCGGCGCAACCGCGTGGCGCATCCGACAAGTTCGACGTCGCACAGCCGCGGAGGATCTCGAACCTTCGGCTACCGACGGCCACCCCGATCAATCTGGACCCACGCTTGATGATCGCGATGAGGCCAAGTCAAATACTGCAGAAGGTGGCGAATGACGAGCCAATCAGCCCCCCTCGCCGCTGACCTTCCCGAAACTCCGGCCCGGCAGGACGGTCCGTCCCGAGGTCGCAGCCTGCTCAACGCCACTGCCGTGATGGCTTCGGGCACGATGATCTCGCGCCTGTTGGGCTTGGTGCGAGCCATCCTGATCGCCTTCATTCTGGGCAACGGCACCATGCGTGCTGGTGTGCTGAGCCTGGCTTTGACCGTACCTAGCTCGCTGTACATGCTGCTGGCTGGCGGCACCCTCAACAACGTATTGGTGCCGCAGATCGTTCGCGCAGTCAAACACGATTCGGACGGCGGCAAGGCCTTCGTGGACCGGATCATGACCGGCTTCCTGATCATCCTGGGTGTCTTGACCGTCGTCTTCACCGTGGGCGCCCCGGTTGTGATGAGCATTTACACCAAATCCGTCTGGCGAACCCCGGAGATGGCCGATCAGTGGCGTTCGCTGCTGCTGATGAGCTACATCACCATGCCCCAGGTCTTCTTCTACGGAGTGTTCTTCCTGATCGGGCAGGTACTCAACGCCCGAGAGAAGTTCGGGCCAATGATGTGGGCCCCGATCCTGAACAACGTTGTCGCGATCATTTCGCTGGGCGGCTACCTATGGATCTGGGGAACGCAATCTGCTTCTGGCCAGGCGTTCACCGATCAGCAGGTGTGGGTGCTCGGCGCCGGTTCCACCGTCGGCATCATCACCCAGACTGTGATCCTGATTCCCTACTTGAAACGTGCTGGCTTCACCTACCGTCCGCGTTTCGACCTAAAGGGCACCGGTCTGGGACAGACCTTCCACATCGCCAGGTGGATGGTCGGTTATGTAGCCCTGACCTCAGTGGCGCAGGTGGTTGTGACCAATCTGGCTTCCGGCGCTGCGACTGTGGGCAGCAATGCGGGTGGCGCCTGGAATGCCTACCAGAATGCCTACCTGATTTGGATCTTGCCGCACTCACTGTTGACTGTGTCCTTGGCCACAGCGATGCTGCCGACCGCCTCCGCTCACGCCCAGGACGGCGACCTTGGCGGGGTCGCGGTTGAGACCAACCGCGCCCTGCGCCTGGCGTTGACCTTCTTGGTGCCAGCAGCGGTGGCTTTCGTTGTGCTGGCCGACCCCATCACCCGGATCCCCTTCGGTAACGGCGTAGGCGCCTCGGACTACCACTTCGTGGCTTGGGCTCTGATGGCGTTCGGCGTCGGCCTAGTGCCGTTCACCATCCAGTATCTGTACCTCCGTGCGTTCTACGCCCTAGACAACACCAAGACTCCCTTCCTGATCCAGATTTGGATCAGCGGCGCCAATGCCGGGCTTGCTGTGCTGTTCGCGTTCGCCTCAAGCGATCCAGCCACTCTGGCTGCGCGGCTCGCACTGTCCTATTCGTTGGCCTATTTGCTGGGCGCATTTCTCACCTTCTGGGCGCTTCACAAACGGTTGCCGGATCTGGACGGTAGGCAGACCTGGTGGCAGCTGTTGAAGCTGCTGGGTGCCTCGGCTCCCGCTGCCGGGCTCGCTTGGGTAATCACCTGGCCGTTCTCTGGATTTCCGAGCGTCTTGATTCGCCTAGTTGGCCTCATTCTCGCCGGGCTAGTCGCAGTGTTGGTGTTCTTTTTCGCCGCCAAACGCCTCGGCATTCCAGAAGCCGCCTCGCTGCTGGAGGTAATCCGGCGACGAGGCGGCAACGAAGGCGACGGCGACGCTACCGAGCTGATCATCGAAGAGGTCGCGGAAGTCGCACACAGCGAGGAAGGTTCACTCTCAGACCCAGATGTTGCTGCGGACGACGAACCCAACCTTGAACTCACCAACGACGATCCCGATGGAGTCGGAGTCTTCATCTCAGTGAGCGAACCGCTGGACTATCCGGCCCCCGAATCAGCCTCGTTGGCTGGGCAGATCCTCGCCGATCGCTACGAGCTCGCCGAACAACTAGCCGTCCATGACGGCAACCAAACCTGGTTGGCACTCGATTCGGTACTCAGTCGTCCAGTATTGGTTCACCTGCTCAGCGCCGGTCCGGGAACCAAACAGGCCCTAGACGCGGCCCGCAATGCCGCGGTAGCCACCGATTCTCGTTTCTTGCGGGTGCTTGATGTGGTCGACGATTCCGCCGGTGCCTATCTGGTGTACGAGTACGAAGCCGGGCAGACCCTGGAGAAGTTGCTTCGATCTGGTCCTTTGACTACTGCCGAAGCCAGCTGGATCGTCCGTGAGATCGCCGATGCCCTCGTGCCGCTACATGCCGCTGGCCACGCGCACGGCCATCTCACCTTGGCGAGCGTGCTAATCAGCGGCAACGGGAACCTGAAGGTGCTCGGTTTCGGTGTCGACGCCGCCCTGCACCGCGTCGACCAACGCCCGGCCAGTGAACTCGCCGACGTGCGGGCCTTGGGTGACCTGCTCTACGCCGGAGTCACCGCGACTTGGCCGCACGGGGAACACTACGGACTGCCAGCTGCCCCGCAGGACGACGCTGGGACGGTACTGCCTAGTCAGCTGGTCGCCGATGTTCCGATTGCAGTCGATCACCTGATAGACCGAATCCGCTCGGCGAGACCGAATGGCGGCGCCTCCCGATTGACCACTTCGCAGGCACTGACGACCGAACTTTCGGTGTTGCTTGGTGCTGGCAGTTCAGCCAGTGACCTCCGCGCCAGGCTGGACCCGACCAGCGACACCCTCAACGAGCCGACTGGTCCAGTTTCGCTGGTCACACCACTTCGTCCCACTCCCGCCGCCAGTCGGATCTTTTCCGAAAGCGAGGAAGAGCTCGCCTCCTCCACAACCTTTGTGGAAGAGGCATTGTCCCTCGGTGAGAATTTCACTCCGGTGCCTCGTCCAGTTTCGACCAGGAAGGCCGTGCCACTCCTGCTACTCACTTCAGTGTTGGTGATAGTCGTGGGTCTAGTGGCGGCCCTGGTTCTGACCAATCGTCCAGTGCTTTCGGAGACCGCGCCTGCGCTCACGGTTGCCTCGGTGTCGATCTTCGACCCCAAGGCCGATGGTGGCGACGGACGAGAGCTTCCTGACGACCCCAAGGTGACCATCGATGGCGACCCAGCCACGGCTTGGCACACCGAACAGTACAAAGCCGCGACCAAACCGAATGGCAAGCCCGGGGTCGGGCTCCTACTTGACCTTGGCGTTTCCAGGCAGGTCGACTTGGTGAAACTGAATCTCGTCGGCCAAGGCACCACCGTTGAGATCCGAGTGCCCAAGCCGGCCTCGGACGTTGCGTCAGTCAAAACCGTCAAAGACTGGGATGTGGCGGCTAGTGCCGCTGACGCGGGCGACGTCGCCGAGATCGCACTTCCTGCTGGGCAGCGCACCCGCTACCTGTTGGTGTACCTCACCAAGTTGCCTGCGGTGGACGCGAAGTACCAGGCGGCCATCGCCGAAATCACCGTGCTCGGCCGCTGACCAACCTCAGTCCGGTCTTGGGTCACTGAGTCACTGGGTCACTCGACGTCCCCGTCGACCCAGTCGAAGGTCTTGGTGACCGCCTTCTTCCAGTTGCGGAATTGTCGGGCACGTTCTTCGGGGTCGCCTTGAGGTTGCCAACGCTTCGCCTCGGCCCAGTTGGCAGTTACCTCGGCTGGGCCCGACCAGTAACCGGTTGCGATCCCGGCGGCATAGGCCGCGCCCAGAGCGGTGGTCTCGGCCACCACTGGCCGCACCACCGGGACACCTAGCTGGTCGGCCTGGAACTGCATCAGGGTCTGATTAGCGGTCATCCCGCCGTCCACCTTCAACTCGGTGAGTTGAACGCCCGAATCGGCCTCCATCGCTTCCAAGACCTCCCGCGTCTGATATGCCGTTGCCTCCAATACGGCCCTGGCAATGTGACCGCGATTGACATATCTGGTCAGGCCGACGATGGCTCCGCGAGCATCAGCTCGCCAGTAAGGAGCGAACAACCCCGAAAACGCTGGCACGAAGTACCCCCCGCCGTTGTCGCTCACCTGAGCGGCCAGTTCTTCGACCTCAGCTGCTGATTCGATCAGTTTCAGGTTGTCTCGTAGCCACTGAACCAATGAGCCAGTGACCGCGATCGAGCCCTCCAGGGCATAGATCGGCTTGGCACCAGCAAGTTGATAACACAGTGTGGTCAACAACCCATGTTCGCTGACGACTGGCTGCTCCCCGGTGTTCATCAGCATGAAGTTGCCGGTGCCGTAGGTGTTC
>DHWU01000032.1:14859-23648 GCA_002413345.1 Propionibacteriaceae bacterium UBA5174
CGGTGCCGTAGGTGTTCTTCGCCATTCCCACTTCGAAACAGGCTTGGCCAAAAGTGGCGGCTTGTTGGTCGCCAAGGTCTCCGGCGATGGGCACCCCGACCAACAGCCCCTCAACCCGTCCGTAGCCGTAGACCTCTGAAGACGACTTGATTTCTGGCAGCATGCTCAGCGGAATAGTCATTTCCGCAGCAATCTGGTGATCCCAAGCGAGCGTGTGCAGATCCATCAGCATGGTGCGCGAAGCGTTTGTGACATCGGTGACGTGGTCGCCGCCGTTGACGCCACCGGTGAGGTTCCAGATCACCCAGGTATCCATATTGCCCATCACCAAGTCGCCGGCCTCTGCGGCGGCGCGCGCGCCGGTGACGTTGTCCAGAATCCATTTCACTTTGGGTCCGGAGAAGTAGGTGGCAAGAGGTAACCCCACCCGTGACTTGTATCTGTCCTGGTCGCCGCCGCCAAGCTCGTCGATGATCTTGGCGGTCCGGGTGTCCTGCCAGACGATCGCGTTGTAGACCGGCTGCCCGGTCCCCCGGTTCCAAACAACAGTAGTTTCGCGCTGGTTAGTCACCCCTACCGCGGCAATGTTGTTGGAGTTCAAACCTGCTTTGGCCAAGGCCTGAGCAACAACCTCCCGAATCGAATCCCAGATCTCAACCGGATCGTGCTCCACCCAGCCGGGGTTGGGAAAGATCTGGCGATGTTCCTTCTGACCCACGCTGACGATGCGTCCGTCGTGGTCGAAGATGATCGCCCGAGAACTGGTCGTGCCCTGGTCAATCGCCAGCACGTACTTGGCCGTCATTAGCGCAACCTTCCGCCGCCGCTTTGAGGGTTAGCACCGTTCACCTGCCGGTGTTAACTCCATTCTGGACGGTAGCGGTGAACTGCGCAGCAAGACGGCGAGCGGGAGCCTTCACCAAACAGGAAATGACCTCAGCGAAGGGAGTCAATCAGCTTCTTGAACTCTTTGGCCTGGGTCTGGGCACTGCTGCCCTGAGCCGAAGGAAGCGTCGCCATCACGTTGCCGTAGTAGAAGAAGCTGTAACTGCTGAACTTCTCCCAGACGACACCGTCGGTGGCCCCCGTTTCGCTCGAACCTAAATCCACGCCAGCGGCAATGGCCGCCTTTTCGCAGGTTTGCCAGTTCTTGGCAGCAGTCCTCTGATTGGCAGCCGAATCAAACAGTGTCAGAGCAGCATTTGCATCGGGGTCCCCGTAGCCCGCGACGACATGAGCGCTCTCAAACACCGGCACCACGTCACACTCGCTCACCTTCGCCAGCTGACTGCCGTCCGACCAACTCCAATTGGTCTTCTGCGAGGTCAGTTCGACCGACGTACCAGCAATCTTGGTAGTCGAAGAAACCTTCGCAAATTGGGTGGGGGTCAACTGCGGCTCGGCGGTCAAGAGCACAAACGCCAGCACGCCAGCAACCGCCACCACAAGAACCCCGCCCAGCGACAAACCCACAATCAGGCCGGTGCGCTTCTTCTTAGTGGGCACCTGACCGGGGATTCCGAACCCCATCGGACCCGGCACAGCTCCTGGCAGCGGCACTCCGGGGAACTGGGTTTGTGCTTGCCAGGCTTGTGATGCCAGAGGCTGCGGCGGTACCGGCGCTGCGCTGGGGTATCCCGCTGGTGGCGCGGAAGCCCACGACGCTGCTGACACAGTCGCGGGCGGCACCGCAAACGCCGGCGGCACCCACGCGCCTGGCGGCGGCGAGGCCGGCTCGCCAGCACTACCTCGGTAGAACACCCAGCCAACAGGTACTGGCGGAAGCGTCGCCGCCGGTTGCCAATTGGTCGGCGGCAGCACGCCCGGGCGAGCCATCGGCCAACCGGGCGGCGCCATGAAAGTCACAGCCATGCCATGTTCCAATCCATGCTGGGTGCCACCGAGGCGGTTCTTCGCTCAGCGGAGGGAGTCGAAGATCGTCTTCACTTCTTTGGCGGTCGGTGCCGGATTGGACGCGACTGTCCGCGACGAGGCCACCCAGACCACGACGTTGCCGTACCAGAAGGACGTCAACGAGGTGCCAGCGTCCCAGGACACGCCATCTGCCGATCCTGAGTCCTTCAGCCAATCGAGGTCGCTGGTTTTGGCATCGTTATTGCACTGGGTCCAAAGATCTCTCGACTTTTGTAGCGCTGAGACTGACTCGAATCGGAGGACCCAAACTTCAGTGCCTGCTTCGCTGCGGTAGGCGCTCTTTGCTTGGTAGGTGTCATATTCGTCAACTTCTTTGCACGAAGCGATCGATGCAGTGCTGGTCAGATCCCACCCCGACCCGGTCGGGTGCCACTTGGTGGAACCGCCGTTGAACTGTGACACCGTGGTCAACTTGTCAAAGCTGGCTGCCGAAACGGTCGATCCGGCCATCAGCTTCGGCACCAGAATTACCCCAGTCACGGCCAGTGCCACCACCACGATTCCTGTGATGATCAGCCACAACACCTTGCGGCTTTTCTTGGCCACCGGCGGCTCACCCTGAAATTGCGGAAATGCACCACTGGGCTGCGCAAGTCCGGGGTAGCCCGACATACCGGGAGCGCTCGGTGCAATCGGCACGCCAGGCGCAATCGACCCTCCAAGTGGTGATTGCGCGGCTGGCGCGGACACTGGCGCTGGCGGAACACTGCCCCCAGGGTGATATTGAGGTGCGCTCACTCCTGCGCCCGGAAACCCAGCTGTCTGGGCGACTGGTGGCACCCACGCGCCTGGCGGCGGCGCCACCGGCTCGCCCGCACTGCCTCGGTAGAACACCCAGCCAGCAGGTACTGGCGGAAGGTTCGCCGCGGGTTGCCAATTCATCGGTGGCAGCATGCCCGGTTGAGCCGTCGGCCAGCCTGGAGGTGCCACAAAGGTCACAGATGTCATGCCATTTCCCCGATCGATCATTTGCCACAGCTTCATCCCGAAAGCTGGCGTCTCGTTGAGCAGATCCTGAGCGCAATGATGATTCGGTGCATTCCACCCAACAGCTGTCGCCAGGCAGCCTAGATCACAGTCGGCAATTTACATACAGCGTTCTCACTTCATCAGCGAGGCTTTAGCCCAGCCGCAAGCACCCGTTCGGGACCGGTGGTCCCGAAGACCCAGGTGCCGCAACATCACTGATCGCAGATTGCTGCGATGCCCCGGATCGGTCGAATCTGTGCTGCGGGTGTGCGATTGACCCAGCCAGGCACAGCCACAGCGCCTAGGCTTTCGGATGAACGGCCCTTTGGGCGCCAAGACTCGAAGTCACCTACCCCACCGGGACCGTTTCGCCGCACTCAGATCGGAGGAATTGGTGAGGCGACTCACTGTCGACGTCGTGGTGATTGGCGGCGGTTCCACTGGGGCTGGCGTGATTCGAGACGTGGCAATGCGCGGCTATCGCGCCGTCCTGGTTGAGCGAGCTGATTTGGGTCAAGGCACCACCGGACGGTTCCACGGGCTGCTTCACTCGGGCGGACGCTATGTCGTATCTGACCCAGAATCTGCTCGAGAATGCGCTGCCGAGAACGCCATCCTGACTCGAATTCAGGCCGGCGCGATTGAGTCCACTGGGGGCTATTTCGTTACCTGTCCAGGCGACGATCCAGGCTTTGCCGAGCAGTTCCTGGCTGGGGCCAAGGCTTCGGGCGTCCAAGCTCGCGAAGTGGGGGTGGCCGAAGCCCTGCGGAATGAGCCTCGCTTGAATCCTGGAATCTTGCGGGCAATCGAAGTGGCTGACGGTGCCGTCGATGGATGGCAATTGGTATGGGGGGCAGCCAATTCTGCCCGCGAGTATGGCGCTGAGATTCTCACCTATCACCAGGTCACCAAGATCGAGACAGCCAACGGTCAAGTGCGTGCGGTGCATTGCCGCGACCTCAAAGGTGACCAAGACGTGCAGATCAACTGCGATTTCGTGCTGAACTGCGCTGGCGCCTGGGCCGGTCAAATCGCCACCATGGCCGGTGCTCATCCGGTGGAGGTCGTCGCCGGGCGAGGCATCATGATCGCGATGAACCACCGGCTGACCAATCGCGTGCTTAATCGGCTCGTTTACCCCACCGATGGCGACATTTTGGTGCCGGCACACACGGTAAGCATCATCGGCACCACTGACGTGTTGGCACACGATCCGGACGACTTGGAGATCCCGTCGGCCGAGGTGCAACAGCTACTGGACGCCGGTGAGGTGCTGATTCCTGGTTTCCGAGACACCCGGGCTTTGCACGCGTGGGCTGGCGTCCGTCCGCTGATCAAGGACGACCGGGTGGGCGCGGCCGATACCCGACATATGAGTCGCGGGATGGCCGTGATCGATCACACGCTGCGAGACGATCTGGAAGGCATGCTCACTATCGGCGGCGGCAAGCTGACCACCTACCGGCTAATGGCTGAACACATTGTCGACAAAATGTGTCGTAAACGTGGCGAGACTCGACCATGTCGCACCGCCGAAGAAGAGGTTCCAAAAGCTGGGGCCGGGCATTCTCACCGGGTCACCGACCGGCTCGCGGCGCGGGAAGCTGATCGGGCGGATGACCAACTCGTCTGCGAATGCGAGCTGGTCAGCCGAAAGATGTTCGTGGACGCGTTAGTCGCACAGCCCCAAGCCAGTTTCGACGACCTCCGCCGACAGCTGCGCTTGGGAATGGGGCCTTGTCAGGGCGGTTTTTGTACTCTGCGAGCCACTGGCATCGCAGTGAGTGAGGGCAATCTTGATGCCGAGCGCGCCACTGAGCTACTGCGTCTGTTCTTGGCCAACCGCTGGATCGGGCTGTGGCCGATCCTTCATGGCCAACAAGTGCGGCAGGCCGCGCTCGACAGTTGGATCTTCCAAGGAACCCTGGACGTCGAGCACCTGCCCAATCCAGAAGTTGCGGTGACCCGATGAGCCGGGTTGTGGTGATCGGCGCAGGCCTGGCTGGTCTAGTTGCCGCCAACCGTTTGGCCGACACCGGATGTGACGTGGTGCTACTGCACCAGGGCTTGGGCGGCCTCCAATCGGGCCAGGGCACCATCGACATCTTCGGTTACAACCCCGGCCGAGTCACCAACCCGATCAAGGCGGTTGCCGCCGAAACCAGGCGCCGGGTTCCTGCTGGCAGCCTCAGCCACCCCTACAAGGCGCTGGGAGTCAAGGCCGTTCGCGTCGGCGTTGAGTACCTGAAGCAGGTGTTACCTGAACTTCTGGTCGGCAGTGTGGAATCCAACTACCAACTCCCCACCGCCGTGGGCGCGATTCGTCCCACCTGTTTGGCCCAGCCGAGCATGGTCGCCGGGGACGTCGCTGCCGACCTCGAACTAGCTATCGTCGGTTTCGAGCAACTCAAAGACTTCAACCCCGAGTTGGTCGCCCAGAACCTGAACCGCACCGAACTAGCCGGGGGCGGGCGAGTCAACGCCCGGCACCTGCTGCTTGAGTTTCGCGCCCGCCAAGGCCCTTTGGGTAGCCCGCGCGAAGGTGAGCTCGACTCCTCAGCGCTCAGCTATGCCCGCGCCTTCGACGATCGGCGCTACCGGGTGCTGTTCGCCAAGACGCTGGCACCAAAACTCGCCCAAGGCGAAACGGTCGGTCTTCCAGCCGTCCTGGGCTTACAGGACCCCAATGCCTGGGCCGACTTAGCTGAGCTGCTGGGCCATGCGGTGTTCGAGATACCGTTGCCGCCGCCTTCGGTCCCTGGGATCCGGCTGAACCAGGCCCTCACTGCCCGGGCGCTCAGCTTGGGCGTCCGGACAGTGCCGGGGGTTCGGGTGCTCGGCTTCGCCGTCGAAGCCGGACGCGTGGTCTCGGTGCGCACTCAGCCTGGTGTTGCCACTCGCGACTATCGCGGTGCTGCCTTCGTGCTCGCCACCGGCGGTTTTGAGGCTGGTGGTTTGGCGATGGATTCCTATGGGTCAATCACCGAAACTCTGTTCGAGCTGCCGTTGGTAGGTCTGCAGAACCAGTCGCTTCAGGCCGATTATTGGGGTGACCAGCCGCTGTTCAACTGCGGACTTCAGGTGGACGCCCAGTTGCGCCCGATCGGGGCGTCCGGCGAGCCGGTGTATGCCAACTTGCACGCCGTCGGCGGCATTCTCGCCGGATCCTCCGGCTGGCGCGACAAGAGCGGTGATGGGGTGGCGGTGGCCAGCGCAGTCGCGGCGGCCGACGCGATCGCTAAGGAGTTGGCATGAGCACTGACCAGCAACGCGAATCTGGGCTGATAATCACACCGGAGGGATTGGCATTCGCTGGCCATCAGCTGTCCCGGGCCAGCCTGGACGCCTGCATCAAGTGCACCATCTGCGAAACCCAATGTCCGGTGGCCGCGGTGACACCGCTGTTTTCGGGGCCGAAATTCGTCGGGCCGCAGGCCGAGCGTTTCCGCAACGGCGAATCGGTGGACCACTCCCTCGACTATTGCTCCAGTTGCGGCACTTGCACACTCGTTTGCCCCGAAGGGGTTCAGATCGCCGAGTTGAACTCCCAAGCCAGAGCCGTGATGAAGGCCAAGAAGATGCCACTGCGGGATCGGCTGATCGGCCAAACCACCTTGATGGGCAAGGTGATGACCCCGGTCGCACCGATTGCCCAAGCTGCGCTGAACAACAAGCCAATTCGGGTGGCGATGGAGGCCATGCTCGGCGTCCATCGCGATGCCCCGATGCCACCACCACAAAGCCAGAGTTTCGAAGCTTGGTTTCGCAAGCGACCCAGACCGACCGAACCTGCACCTCGGGGTGCGGTGGTTTTCTTTCACGGCTGCGCCGGTGGCTACTTTGAGGTGGAAACCTCCAAGCAGAGCGTTGAAGTGCTGGAACACCTGGGTTTTGAGGTCTTGGTTCCCAAGCAGGGCTGTTGCGGCTTGGCTCAGCAGTCGAATGGGCTGTTCGGCGGGGCCACCAAGAGCGTGCTGAAGCTGTGTGATGACCTGCGCTCAGCCGGCACTGATCTGACCATCATCTCTGCCTCGGGTTCTTGCACCGGCATGCTGAAGCATGAGGCGCACGAAATCATGGGGGTGGACGATGAACGCCTGCGCGATGTTGGCACCCGGATTCGAGACATCATGGAGTTCCTGCTCGATCTGCATGAGGCTGGCGAGTTGCCCACAGACTTCGCACAGACTGAACTGACCGTTCCCTATCACGCACCTTGCCAGCTCAAAAGCCAGGGCATGGGCAAACCGGCGCTGGAGGTGCTCAAACTCATTCCTGGCCTCACGGTGATCGATTCAAACCAGGCCTGCTGCGGGATCGCTGGCACCTACGGGCTTAAGAAGGAGAAGTACGAGGTTGCCCAAGCCGTTGGTCAGCCGCTATTCGACATGGTGAAAGCCACCAATTCAGAGTTAGCGCTGTGTGACACCGAAACCTGCCGCTGGCAGATCGAAAAGTCCTCCGGTGTGCGCACTGAGCATCCGATCTGGATGATTCATCACGCCTACGGCCTGAGCTAGCCCCGATCAGCGAACGCGCGAACGAACACCGGCTCAGCAGTGGTAGAGGCGGCCTTGTCGTACCGGTAGCCGGCAGCGTCGAAATCCAGCACGGCATTCGGGGTCCGCGCACGCTGTTTGATTAGCCAGCCCGCCATCTCACCGCGGGCGCGTTTTGCGTAGAAAGAGACCACTTTCCGCCGACCGGTGGCGTCGGTGTCCTCAAAACGTGGACTGATGATGCGGGCGCCGAGCGAGTCGGGTTGGATCACCCGGAAATACTCTGCTGAGGCCAGATTCACCGCCACCGGGGATCCCGGCGATTCGGCGAGATCAGCACGCAGCAGGTCAGTGATCTGCGAACCCCACCACTGGTAGAGGTTGCTGCCTCGATTAGTGGCCAGCCTGGTGCTCATCTCCAGCCGGTAGGCCTGGATCAGATCCAAGGGACGCAGTAGGCCGTACAAACCCGACAGGATTCGCAGCGTCTTTTGGGCCTCGGTGAAGTCGGCGGTGCCGAACCTTTCCCGCACATTCAGACCCTGGTAGGCGTCCCCGTTGAATCCGAAGACCGCCGCTGCGGCGTTGCCCGTAGTGAACGGCACTTCGAACGACGCCCAGCGCTCTGCGTTGAGAGCGGCTAGCTCGTCGGAAATCCGCGACAGTTGGGCCAGATCGGTTAGCGATTTGGTCTTCATCAACGCCACCAACTCCAGCGCCTGGTCAATGAACCTCGGTTGCGAGTGGGCGGTCTTCGGCACCGGGTTGTCGAAGTCCATGGCCTTTGCCGGCGACAGCAGAATCAGCACCTGACAAGGGTAGTGGCATGATCTTGGGCCAGTTGACTCTGCGTTGCGAGGTGGCGGAATGCAATCTTGGCCGGTTTGGTTACATCCAGTGGCGGGATTTGTCCCAGCTAGAGTGAGCACCCACCCACTGATTCTTTGAGGAACTATGTCCGACATCCGTGAAGTCATCATCATCGGCTCCGGCCCGTCCGGTTTCACCGCGGCCATCTACACCGCTCGCGCCGGCTTGAAGCCGCTGCTGTTCGAAGGATCCATCACTGCTGGCGGGGCCTTGATGAACACCACCGAGGTAGAGAACTTTCCCGGTTTCACCGATGGTGTGATGGGCCCCGAACTGATGATGAATATGCGTGGCCAGGCGGAGCGCTTCGGTGCCGAAATCATCACCGATGACGTCACCGCGGTGGATCTGACCGGCAAGATAAAGACCGTCACCGACGCTGCTGGCAACACCTACCTTGCCAAGGCCGTGATCTTGTCGATGGGCTCTGGCTACCGCAAACTCGGGATCGAGGACGAGGCTCGGCTGTCCGGACGCGGAGTGTCGTGGTGTGCCACCTGTGACGGCTTCTTCTTC
>DHWU01000004.1:0-496 GCA_002413345.1 Propionibacteriaceae bacterium UBA5174
ACCGACATCAACTTTCAACGGGTGCCCCTGGGGGGCCCCTCCAACCCGTGCATCGCCCGAACCATCCCAACTGCCGATGAGTCAATGGTGGTGATCCGATTCCGCAACCCTGCCGGAATCGACTTTCCGTACTTGGTTTCGATGATTCATGGCAGCTTCATGTCGCGCGCTAACTCGATCGTGGTGCCCGGCGGAAAGCTGGATTTGGCCATGCAGCTGATCCTCACCCCTTTGATCAAGCGAATCATCGACAACCAGAAAAGGGCCGGCTGATGACCACCATCGTTACCGGCACTCAACTGGCGAACGCCGTGCGTGCCCTAAGCATGGACGCTGTCGAGCGAGCGAATTCCGGACACCCTGGAATGCCGCTTGGCATGGCGGACGCCGCAACGGCCCTGTTCACCGACCAGTTGCGTTTCGACCCCGAAGCGCCCCACTGGCCTGACCGGGACCGGTTCGTGCTGTCGGCTGGCCACGGCTCGATGCTGCTCTA
>DHWU01000004.1:744-1930 GCA_002413345.1 Propionibacteriaceae bacterium UBA5174
TCGATGCTGCTCTATTCGCTGCTGCATCTGAGCGGTTATGACGTCACGATCGACGATCTGCGGTCATTTCGACAGCTGGGCTCAAAGACCGCTGGGCATCCCGAATATGGGCACTGCCCCGGGGTTGAGACCACCACCGGACCACTCGGTCAGGGCCTGACGACAGCGGTCGGCATGGCCCTGGCCGAGCGGATGCTCAATGCCCGCTTCGGCGACGAACTGGTCGATCACCACACCTATGTGCTGGTCGGCGATGGCTGCCTGATGGAAGGCATCTCCCACGAAGCGATCGATCTGGCCGGACACCTGGGCCTGAGCAAGCTGATCGTGTTGTACGACGACAACGAGATCACCATCGAAGGTGCTACCGAGCTGTCCACCAGCATCGATGTCGACCGCCGTTTTGAAGCGGTCGGCTGGCGCAGCGTCACCGTGGACGGCCACGACCAGGACGCAGTTTCGCTGGCGCTGGCTGTGGCCCGCACGGCTGACCGTCCCACACTGATCCGGTGCCGCACCACCATTGGCTTCGGTTCGCCCACCAAGGCTGGTACCGCTGGAGTGCACGGCAGCCCGCTCGGTGCTGCCGAACTTGCCGCCACCAAAGAGGCTCTGGGCTGGCCCTACGGACCCTTCGAGGTGCCCGACGAAATCCGGCAAGCCTGGCTGGCCACCGCTGACCGCGGTCGGCACGCTCACCGGCTGTGGACCGAACGGCTGACCAGCGCCCCGACCGAGGTGGTGGCCGCGTTCAACCGGGCAATGACCCAAGACATCGCCCCGGATACCTTCGCCGCCCTGGTGGAGAAGGCTGACCAATACGCAAGTGAGCAGACCGGATTAGCCTCACGGCAGTCGTCCCAGCAGATCATCGAGTTGCTGGCCGCCCTCGAGCCGGGCCTGCTCGGCGGCTCGGCAGACCTGAGCGGATCGACCGGTTCGCGGGCGTCGAGTCAACGAGCGGTCACTGCCGCTGACTTCTCCGGCAGCTACCTCAACTACGGCATTCGCGAACACGCCATGGGCGCGATCATGAACGGTGTGGCCGCGCATGGCGGCTTCCGGCCGTACGGCAGCACCTTCCTGGCATTCGCCGACTACGCTCGGCCGTCGATTCGACTGTCGGCCTTGATGGGCCTGCCGGTGGTGTACCTGTTCACTCACGACTCCATCGGCCTGGGCGAGG
>DHWU01000004.1:2182-12413 GCA_002413345.1 Propionibacteriaceae bacterium UBA5174
GCGAGGACGGCCCCACCCACCAGCCAGTCGAACACCTGGCGTCCTTGCGAGCGATCCCTGGGCTGACGGTGATTCGACCAGCTGATGCCACCGAGACCGCCCAAGCTTGGGCAGTGGCCTTAGCCGCACCGAGCCCGACGGTGTTAGTGCTCAGTCGACAAACTCTGCCAGCGCTGCCGCGCACTGGCGTCATGGGCGTCAATCCCGTGGCCCGCGGTGGCTATGTAGTGATCGAGCCCGACACCGCCCGCGACGTCACTTTGATCGCCACCGGCTCTGAACTGGGACTAGCAGTCCAAGCAGCTCAAAGTTTGGCTGCTGCCGGGATTGCCGCGGCAGTGGTCTCGCTGCCTTCTTTCGAACTGTTTGCTGCCCAAGACCTCAGCTATCGCAACCAAGTGCTGGGCACGTCCGCCCGAGTTGGGGTTGAAGCGGCCATCCGCCAAGGCTGGGACGCCTGGCTTCGCCCAAACGACGAGTTCATCGGCATGGCTACCTTCGGCGCTTCTGGTCCGGCCGATCAGCTCTACGCCCACTTCGGAATCACCGCAGCCACTGTGGAGGCGGCGGCCCGTCGCGCCATCGACCACCAACAACAACCAAGAACGGGGAACTGACATGGCACGCATCACCCTTCGGCAACTTCTCGACCACGCCGCTGAATACGGCTACGGTCTGCCAGCCTTCAACGTGAACAATATGGAACAAATCCTGGCGATCATGCGGGCCGCGCAGGCCACCGATTCTCCTGCGATCCTGCAGGTCAGCCGAGGTGCTCGAAGCTATGCCGGTGACGCCATGGTTCGCAACATGATCGCGGCCGCGGAGGAGATGTTCCCCGCGATCCCAATCTGCGTCCATCAGGATCACGGCAACGGTGTTGCCACCTGCACTTCAGCAATTGATCAGGGGTACACCTCGGTGATGATGGACGGGTCGCTGGCCGAAGATGCCAAGACCCCGACCAGCTATGCCGAGAACGTGGCGGTGACCACTGCAGTGCGGGCCTACGCCCACACCCGCGGGGTCTCGATTGAAGGCGAACTGGGCGTGCTGGGTCGACTCGACACCGGAACTGGCGAGCAAGAAGACGGCCACGGCGCAGTCGGCAAGCTCGACCGTAGCCAGTTACTCACTGATCCCGATCAGGCGGTGGATTTCGTTCAGCTCACCCAGGTGGACGCTTTGGCCATCGCTATGGGTACTTCCCACGGCGCCTACAAATTCAGCCGAAAGCCAGACAGCGAGGTGCTGGCAATGTCGGTGGTGAAGGAGATTCACTCCCGGCTGCCCGATCTGCACCTAGTAATGCACGGTTCATCGTCGGTTCCGCAGGAGCTTCAAGACGAGTTCAACGCCTACGGCGGCCAACTGCCTCAAACCTGGGGAGTGCCGATCGAGGAGATCCTTGAAGGCATTCGCTACGGCGTCCGAAAGGTGAATATCGACACCGACCTGCGGCTGGCAATGACCGGCGCCTTCCGAAAGGTTGCAAGCACTAGGACTGACGAGTTTGACCCGCGCAAGTTCATGATTCCGGCTATGGAAGCGGTGACTAGCTTGTGCCGACTGCGCTACGAACAGTTCGGATCGGCCGGAAAAGCCGCTCGAATCACTCCGGTTCCGACCTCGGCCATGGCCGCCCGCTACGCCGCTGGCAGCCTCGACCAGCGCATCACCACCAGCTAATCCTGGTCCAACAGAAGGAGCCAATCATGGATCAGTCCAACCGCTACGCAAATCTGAGTCTGGCCGAAGCTGAGTTGATCGCCGCCGGCAAGCACATCCTTTGTGCCTACCAGATGCGGCCCAAGCCCGGTCAGAGCTATCTGGCCGCGGCCGCCCATTTCGCCGCTGAATCCTCCACCGGAACCAACGTCGAGGTGTCTACCACCGATGACTTCACCAAGGGCGTCGATGCGCTGGTCTACGCCATCGACGAGACTTCCGAAGAGATGCGGATCGCCTATCCATTGGAGCTGTTCGACCGCAATGTGATTGATGGCCGCATGATGATGGTGTCCTTCCTCACCCTGACCATCGGCAACAACCAGGGCATGGGCGACATCGAGTACGCCAAGATGGTCGACTTCTGGGTGCCGCCGGAGGCCATCCGCCAATTCGACGGGCCGGCCATGAACATCGCCGAGCTTTGGCGCATCTTGGGGCGTCCGGCCAACGACAGCGGTTTCATCGCGGGCACGATCATTAAGCCAAAACTGGGTTTGCGGCCCGAGCCGTTCGCGAAAGCGGCCTACGAGTTCTGGCTGGGTGGGGACTTCATCAAAAATGATGAACCCCAAGGCAACCAGGTGTTTGCACCACTGAAGAAGACGATCGCTTTGGTCTACGACTCGATGAAAAGGGCCATGGACGAGACCGGCGAGGCGAAGCTGTTCAGCATGAATATCACCGCCGACGACCACCACGAAATGCTGGCCAGAGCCGACTTGGCCCTGGAGACTTTCGGTCCAGACGCCAACAAGCTCGCCTTCCTGGTGGACGGATATGTGGGCGGACCGGGCATGGTCACCACCGCCCGGCGAAACTACCCAAACCAGTTCCTGCACTATCACCGAGCCGGGCACGGCGCGGTCACCTCACCCAGCTCCAAGCGCGGCTACACCGCCTTCGTCCTGGCGAAAATGGCCCGGCTGCAAGGCGCCTCGGGAATCCATGTGGGCACGATGGGCTACGGGAAGATGGAGGGCGGCGCAGACGACCGGGTGATCGCCTACATGATCGAACGTAACCAGGCTCAAGGTCCGATCTACTTCCAGGATTGGTATGGGATCAAGGCCACCACGCCGATCGTCTCCGGTGGCATGAATGCGCTGCGGCTGCCTGGATTCTTCACCAACCTCGGCCATGGCAACATAATCAACACCGCTGGCGGCGGCGCCTATGGCCACCTCGACGGCCCAGCCGCTGGGGCTCGTTCGTTGCGGCAGGCCTACCAGGGTTGGAAGACCGGCGCCGATCCGGTGGAGTGGGCGTGCGAACACCGCGAGTTCGCCCGGGCGTTCGAGTCATTTCCCGACGATGCCGATGCCCTCTTCCCGGGTTGGCGAGATCGATTGCTGAGGGCCTCAGCATGACTGTGATCGCGCCGTCGATCCTGGCCGCCAATTTCGCCCGCATGGGGGAAGAGGTGGCTGCGATCAGCGCTGCCGGGGCCGATTGGATCCACCTTGACGTGATGGACGGCCACTTCGTCGAACAGATCACTTTCGGCCCGGCGATGGTGGCCGCGCTGCGGCCGAATTCAAGTCTTCCTTTCGACGCCCATCTGATGATTTCGCCAACCGACCGCTATCTGGCGGCGTTTGCCGAGGCAGGCGCGGACACGATCACCGTCCATGTCGAGGCGGGCCCGCACTTGCATCGCAGTCTGCAGCGCATCCGCGAACTCGGGGTGAAGGTCGGGGTGGCGATCAATCCCGGTACTGCGGTGGAAACGGTGGTGCCAGTGCTTGACGATGTCGATCTAGTGCTGGTGATGAGCGTCAACCCCGGCTTTGGTGGCCAGAGCTTCATTCCCGGCACGCTGGACAAGCTTCGCAGCCTGCGCGAGCTGATCGGTTCGCGTCCGATTACCGTCGAGGTCGACGGGGGCGTCTCGGCCAGCAATGCCGCTGCCATCGTGGCTGCTGGCGCCGACGTGTTAGTGGTGGGCTCGGCAGCGTTTAAGGGCGGTGGCCAGGCCTACGCCGCAAACCTCGCCGCGATTCGGGAGGCTACCGGTGTGGCTGGGTAGGTCAACAGCATCGCGGAACCGCCTATCTTGCCGGGCGGGCCGGCCCGAACTTCCGCCAGTTCGGCTGGCCGGGCACTAGCCTGGGTTAGGTGATTCGCTTCGTAGCGTTCGATTTAGGCAAGGTGCTCGCCTCGCCGCCAGATTTGTATTCAGATCCGGCGGCCTATCTTGGCGTTACAACCCAGGAATACCACGATCACTATTGGACTGGACGCCCCGCCTACGATGCCGGTGGTTCGCGAGTCGAATACTGGTCACCCATGCTGGAACTCTTGGGGGTTGAAGTCACGGCCGACCGGATCGCTCATCTGGCCGAACTGGACGCCGAGCATTGGATCAAACTGCGCCCGTCCGCTGAAGCCATGCTGACTACGGTCTTTGCCTGGGGCCTGCGGACCGCACTGGTTAGCAACGGCCCCCTTGCCTTGGGTCGAGCAGTCAAGTTCGCGGAATGGTCAGGATTGATTGACCATGTGTTCATTTCTTCGGACTTGCGTTTGAGCAAACCTGATCCGGCAGTATTTCCCGCGGTCACTGACGACTTAGGCGCCCAGCCTGCCGAAGTGGCCTTCATCGACGATCGTCCCGAATGTGTGGCCGCTGCGTCCGCCTATGGGTGGGTTAGTCACCTTTGGATCGACGACACCGATTCGCTTGAGTGGTTGCGTGAGGTCTGCGCAACTGCCCCGTCGGCCTAACTCCGCCCCCACCATCTAGTGGTTTTCCGCCCGGCAGTGGTGCTGAGCGTGGCAGTTTTGATCCATGGCGAAAGAAGCTAGCGAACCGGGCACGGCCGAATTGAGCGAACGGCTTGCTGAATTAGAACGCCGCAACGCGGAGCTCACCGCGAAGCTGGAAGAGAAGTCAGCTTCGAAGCGAAGGCCGGGGCGAGCAATCTTGGCAGGGGTGCTAATTCTGATCGCGGCTCTGCTTACTCCGCTGTCGATTACTGCCACCTGGTTTGTCAGCAGCGCCGCCAATACCGATTCGTTTGTGGCCGAGTACGCCCCACTGATCCAAGATCCGCAGGTACAAGCCTTTCTCGCCGATGAAGTCTCGACTGCGATCGACGAGCGCATTGATATCGAAGCTCTGGTCGATGAGTTGATTGCCGCACTCGACCAGAAGATGGAACGGCCAACTTCAAAGGCGGCGCTGGTGGCACTTCGCCAGCCGTTGATCGCTGGCATCCAGTCCACGATTCACTCTGCCGCCGCCAAAGTGATTGCCTCCGATGAGTTCGAAAAGGCTTGGCAGGCTAGCCTGCGGGTGACTCACGCAGAACTCACCGGCGCGCTGGCGGGCAACCCAGATTCGGCCCTGACTATCACCCGCGACGGTCTTGGATTGCAGCTGGCCCCAATGATCACCAAAGTGCGCGATGTTCTGGTTGGGCAGGGTTACACCTTCGCTTCGAAGATTCCGGTGATCGATCGGACCGTGGTTTTGGTCCCCTCAGATTCGTTGGTGACTGCCCAGGTTGGCTACCGGGCGGTGTTGGTTGCCAGCTATTGGCTTGGCCCAGTGGTGTTGGCGCTGTTGGCCGCTGGAGTGCTGATCAGTCGGCGCCGCGCATTGGCTTCGATTTGGGCGGCTGCTGGTCTGGGCCTTGGCGCCACGGTGGTGTTGACCGCGGAGGCGATTCTGCGGATCGTGGTCCAGCTGAAAGTGCCACTGCCCCTCGACGTGCTGTTGGTGCTCTATGACGCCACTTTTGTGCCGCTGCGAGAAGTCGCGCTCGCGCCGCTGGCTTTGGCTGTGGTCGTTATCGTCATAGCTTGCCTTGCCGGCCCGTTCGCCTGGTCGGTGAAGCTGCGCACCTTCTACGCCAAGGCCACCGCCTGGCTACGTGGCCGCGCCGAAAATGCCGGTTATGGCACCGGCACCTATGGCGAGTGGCTCTATGCCCAACGCATTTTGGTGCGCGTGGCGGTAGGAGCACTGGCGGTGTTTTATCTGATCGCCACCCGGCCGATCAGCGTTGGCTCGGTGACCTGGAGTGCATTCTGGGTGGCCTTGGTGATCTTTGTGCTGAGCCTGTTGCAGCGTCCGGTCATTGAAACTGAAGCGTCGGACTGACATTTACTTGGCCACATTTCGAGCACCGTTACGACTTATTCACAACTTGGTGATCACTCTGGTTTGCTGTTTTGCCATTACTGCTAACCTTCGGCGAATCCACCCAAAGGAGCAGCCAGCGTGAACGTCCGGATCGAAGTCGCTCCCTGTCAGGCGCCAAGACTCCGAAAGAGATCGCGATAGCGCGGGCGAAATGAGCGGCGTCGCGGAGTATTTCGACAAAGCAGCGAAATGGGCTGGCCGGTCCGGAACCATCATCGGCGCTGACCTCTCCGCTTTCAGCATCTCGCAAGGGGCATCACCGTCCAGCGCAGCCGTCGGCTTTGGCACTGGAGTGGCGTTTGGCGTGGCTGCGGGCGTTGTCGCGGCCGGCGCTCCCGCAATCGCAACGGTGGTCGTGGGTGCGGGTGTGGCGGGCCTGGTCGGTTGGGGTGCTTCTGCTGCCTACGAGAATTTCGTACCCCAGGTCACACGTGATCAAATCGACGAAGGTTTCCATGATGCTTGGAGTGCGGTTGGGGAGCTATTCGCATGACAAATGCAACCCCAAGGTTCACGTCTTTCAGCTCACTGCCCCTCATGGCGCAGCCTCGATGAGTCTGCCGCTGGCCGCTGGGGTCATCGCAGTTGGGCTCACCGCACTGACCTTCACCTTGAGCGTGGCCGGACGGATATCCCCAGCGATCTTCTGGGGCACACTCGCCATTGCGCTGGGCTGGTATGCGGCAGCAAGCGTCGTGCTCGCCCGTGGAGGACGCCGGGGATGGATCCGAATCACCAGCACCGATCGCGGCGTCACTGTGATCGTTTCGCGCGCAATGGCGCTAACCGAAATCGGTGGCGGCATCCTGTTCACTGCGGCTACGGCCTGGCTTGGGCTGCGGACTGCCGCTGGAGACGAGGCCAGCCTTCGCTGGGTCATTGCCATGGCTGCCCTTTTGCTCTTCTCAAGCTCCGGCATGGTCCGAGCCGCTCGAAGCCTCAGGAATCCCTCAAATTTGAGACTCAGTCCCACCGCGGTGACCTTCGAGCAAACCGTACCGATCGCGTTAGCCTGGGACTCGATCGCCGCTGTCGGATTTGATCACCGAGGCATGGCTTTCACGACGCCAACAGGCATCGCCCACTTTCGCGCGAGTGATCTGCGCTCCGATCCAGCGCTGATCGCCGACTTGATCGAGTATTACCGCACTCACCCCGAAGCCCGCCCAGAACTCACCAACCACCGCGTTGCCCAACGCATCAGATTCCACCAATTCAACCGTCCCGCCCCGGCGCCGTAGCACCAATGCCGCCCCATGCCCATCCACGAAGCCCAGACTTGCCTTGACCAGGCCGAGGCCAACCGTCAGCCGAGGCGCTTGCCGAACTCATCACCAACAGTTGAGTTGGTACACCTCCATCCTGCTCACCTAGCACCTCGATCTGGAAGGCATCACCGCCTCCATCGACAGCACCGGCGTCACGGCCAGTCAACTGGGCTGATCCAGAGCCGTCCGCCGACCGATCCTGACGTTTCGGTTATTGGGTTTCATGAAATAGGCTCTGGCTGTTCTTGGGGAAGTTCGAAAATGCGGGGCGTATTGAATGAATGGTCTAGAAATTGATCCGACGGAAGCTTCGTCAGCGACACAACAGTTGGCCTCAGCTACCAGCGACAACGAAGCCCCTGCCGATGCAATCGGTTCTATTGCCTCAGCGCAAACCGAAGCCAAATGGGGCACTGAGAGCTTCCCCGATGACCGGCGATTCATTGACCAGACTCGGCAGGAGGACTCGTGGGTACCTACTATGACCGGCTCACTAAGGTAGCCGAGCTTGACTACGCTACCGATGCCACTGAGAAGGCTCAGTATGAAAAGCTTCTTCAATCGATCGAGGATTGCCGCTCGCTGGCGAAGGAGTACTGCACTGATCCTGGGCTGAGTGGGGAGACAGCAACTGCTGCGTTGTCTTGGTTGGCTGATTACGACACCCGGTTGGTCGCTAGGGCTGATGCGCTTAAGGCTGCTTCCCTGGACCATGACAATGCTCGGGCAGTGATGCTGCAAGCCAAAGCTGACCACGACAAGTTGTCACCGGACCTGCTGACGCCCTTCGAGAAGTCAATCGCCCCTGGTGTTCTGGTGGTCTCGATAATCACCGGGCAACTAGTCACTGCGGCAGTGGCCACCAAGCTCCTGACGGATCAACGCGAGAATGACCGGGAAGCCGCATCCCGTGATGCGTTGAAGACAATGAACGAATCGATTCAGGCGACAGATACCGGCTTCGATGACTCCACGGATCTGCCGGATTTGTCGATCAAGGTTCCTTCGTCTTCTTCGTCTTCGGTGCCTTCTGTTGGTTCTGGTTCGGGTGGGCGGAAGTCTTCGCGTTCCTATCTGGTCGGTGGTGGTGGGGCCGGTGTTAGCTCGCCGCCTTCGTTGGTTGGTACCCCGATGGTGACTGCTGATCCGTCCAATCCGTTGAATGGGTATGTGCCACCGCCAGTCACTGATGCTGAAGATGAGCGTTGGCGTCAGGGTTACACCTACACGCCCGGACTCGGGGCGGGTACTGGAGCAATTGTCGGTGGGGTTATGGGTTTGGGCGCTACCGCTTTGGCTGGGCGAAGCCTGGCCGCCCGGGGCCTGGGTGGGTCGCTGTCTGCCGGTTCAGCGGCGGCGTTGAATGGTCAACTTGCTAACGGTGGGCGGGCCCCCGGCGGTGGAATGTTGTCCAATAACAGTGCCGCCGCGGCCGGTAGCCAGTCAGCGGGCGGCAAGTCGGCGAGCTCTAAGTCGGGCGGTGGTCGGTCGGCCAATCGTGGCGGGCTTACCGGAGCCTCGAACAGTGCTGGTGGGAAAGACAGGCGCAAGCGTGGCGTGCTGCGCGGCTATGTTGCTGAGCAAGTCGACGAAGACCACATTGTTGAGCCTGGTCCTGGTGTCGAGCCTGGCTCGGTTTCGACACTCGCCCCGCTACCGACACCTGATGCTGGGGAGCGATGGTGAAACAGTTGCGTTTAGCCAAGACGGTCAAGGCTGTGGCGATTGGTTTGATCGCTACAGCCTTGGCTGTGCCCGCCGCACCGCTGGCTAACGCCCAGGACACGATCACCAGCCAGGTGTATGTGGAGACTACTGGGCTGGCTGGGTTGAAGGCCAAAGGTTTTGACGGCACTGGGGTGAAGATCGCCATCATTGATGGCGGGTTAGACACCACTGTGCCCGAGCTACGCGGAGCAAACATCAAAGTAGTCAAACCCTGCACCGACGCTTCGACTCCTAAAGATGTTGCTCACGGCACCGGTGTGACCTCCGTTTTAGCAAGCCCCGACTATGGCTGGGCACCAAAAGCCGAATACACCTTCTACACCACAGCGTCAGGGATAGCCAAAGTCACTGATCCGGCTTGTAAAGCCAGCCATGCCTATGGGGATGCTTACATGATTAATGCTGCCCTCAACGACGGTGCCGACGTGATCAGCATCTCGATGGTGAGTGGACTATCCCCCTCACTCTACTCAGCAGCGATCCGAGCCTCTCTAAAGGGTGTCCCGGTCGTAATCGCCACCGGCAACTACGGGCTTGGCGAGATCACCATGGCAGCTGCAGCTAACGGAACCGTTGGGGTGGGGGCTGTGGAACCCGACGGCCAGCCATGGGTGAAGTCCAACTGGGGGCTACCACTGACCGTCATGGCCCCAGGAACCAACATCGCATTGAGAGACCAGGACAGTTCCGGGAACCTGACCAAAATCAACAAAGCCGGCAAGGGCACCTCTTATTCGACTCCGATGGTCACCGGCGCCCTCGCCCTCGCCAAACAAGCCTGGCCCAAAGCCAACGGGAACCAACTCATCGCATCGCTAATCAAAACCGCCAGTAACAACGGCCAATACCAAACCAAAACCGGGTGGGGCACCCTGAACGCCACCAAACTCGTCAACACCGACCCCACCAGCGAATCCAGCGAAAACCCCCTCCTCAACAAAGACCCCTCAGCCCACCCAAACGCTGAAGACATCGCCAACTACAAAGACGGCCTCACCGACCCGGCCGAAGTCAAGAACGACAACGACTACATCTATCGCGGAAACGACAAACTAATGTGCAAAGACGCCGCACGTTGCGAGTTGGGTACCTCACCGCGCTACAACTCCGGCAACACCACCACACCAGCAGCAATCACCAACCTTGCCTTGCCGATCGGAATCGGCGTCGGCGCTATCGCAGCCATCGCACTGGCCATCACCTTGATCATCAGGGCTCGGCGCCGCAAGACCGCCGCCACCGCCTTGGCAAACCAGACACCATCAGGGCCGCCGCTTCCACCAAACCAGCCAGGTTCAGTCCCACCGCAATACCCAGGCGTGCCATACCCACCCAACAACCAACCGGGCTACCCACC
>DHWU01000068.1 GCA_002413345.1 Propionibacteriaceae bacterium UBA5174
CCGCTCGGCGAACCAAATCACGTCGTCCTGGGTAGCCAGCATCGGAGCCATCACCCGGACGTCGGCTTTGGTGGCTTGGTAAGCGGCAGCGAGGGCTTCGAGTTGGGCATCCAAAATGTCGGTACGAACCATTCCAAGCCGTAGGCCTCGGCGCCCAAGGGCCGGGTTTTCTTCAGGCCCCAGATCTGCGAACTTGAGCGGCTTATCGGTGCCAGCGTCCAGGGTTCGAACGATGACCCGACGCTTACCGAAGGCTTCAAATACTTCGGTATAGGTTGCGGTTTGCTCTTCGACAGTTGGCATCGTGTCGCGGTCCAAGAAGAGGAACTCAGTGCGAAACAGCCCCACCCCTTCAACTGCGAGCGCCGCGGCTTTCTGCGCATCAGCAGCGGTGCCAATATTTGCCAACAGAGCCACGGGGTGGCCGTCTTTTGTGCTGCCCTTTCCGGTGCCACCAGCCAAAGCGGCTTCGCGACGTCGCCTCCGCTCAGCCAATAACTCAACCTCTGCAGGAGTCGGGTTCACAATGATTTCCCCGACGCCACCATCTATGGCCACCGTCGAAGCCGCAGGAACCTCCAGAATTCCAACGGCCTGTACCACTGCAGGAATCCCCAGCTGAGCGGCCAGAATCGCGGTGTGGCTCGTCGGCCCCCCGGCCGCGGTGATGATCCCTAGGCAGGTGGCTGAAGTGAGGGTGGCAGTCTCAGCAGGGGCCAGATCGTTAGCGGCGAGAATGCTCGGCTCAACGAGATTAGGGACTCCTGGCTCGGCAAGGCCCAGCAGCCTGGCCACTGCCCGGTCGCGAACGTCGCGCAGATCGGTCACTCGCTCAGCCATGTAACCGCCGAGAGATTCGAACATCGCGCAATACTCTTCGACCGCGGCGCTAACCGCGTTTGTCAGTCCTAGCCCACTGTTCAGCTGGGTGTCGATCCCGGCAATCAGGCCTGGATCACGAGCCATCATCGCGCCAGCTTCGAGGATCGGCCGGACGTGTTCATCGGCCCCAGCTGCCCGAATTTCTAAGCCCTTGGCTACCTCTTCGAGGACGCGACGAATCTGCTCGCCCGCCTGGGCCGGGTCAGTCGTGGCTGGTTCGTCCTGAGGTGGTTTGGGAGGCGCAGCGACCACCACCAGCGGGCCCACCGCTGTGCCCACGCTGACGCCGATCCCGTGATAGCTGTTGTGCAAGCCAACGGCACTCATTTGACTACTCCGCGTCGAGATCCCTGGACAGCAACTCCACCAGGGAATCTAGAGCGGATTCAGCGCCTTCACCCTCGGCACTGAGCGTTACCACCTCGCCGTGCTTGGCCCCCATCGCCATCACCATCAAGATGCTGCGGGCATCAACAGGGTTACTACCCTCCTTGGCAATCGTCACCGGCAGCCCGGTCGCGGTGGCAGCCTGGACGAACAATGAAGCGGGCCGGGCATGCAGGCCGACCGAAGATGCAATGCTGACTTGGCGAGTCGCCATGACTACTCCTTTGTTGCTGGGATCGCTGTCTCCAACAATGTCACATTTGATCGACTCCCAGTGCCCGATCTGGCCCCAATATTCGATGCTGACCAACCCGGCCTGGGGGAAAATACGGACAGGCTAGGCCGAGCGGGTATGCCGTTCAGCTCGGGCAGCCTCACTGCGGCTTACTAGCTGCGGAGCAGCGCCGTCGGTGACCACGTCGGCGTCGATGATTACCTGCGCGACTTGGTCGTCACTTGGCACGTGATACATCACGTTGAGCAGGATCTCCTCCAGAATCGAACGCAAGCCTCGAGCCCCGATACCGCGAAGCAGCGCCACCTCAGCAATGGCCTGGATCGCCTCATCGGTAAATTCCAGATCCACCCCATCGAGCTCGAACAACTTGCGGAACTGTTTGATCAACGCGTTCTTCGGTTCGATCAAGATTCGGCGCAAGGCCTCACCGTCTAGTTGTTCAACCGTGGAGATCATCGGCAGCCGTCCGATGAATTCTGGGATCAGTCCGAAGGAGTGCAGGTCTTCGGGTCGGACCTCGCTGAACGGGTTCATCGTGCTGGGCTGACGCACCGAAGCCTCGTTGTTGAAGCCAAGGGGACGCTTGCCGATGCGGGTGTTGACGATGTCTTCCAACCCGGCAAAGGCCCCACCAACGATGAACAAGATGTTGGTGGTATCAATCTGAATGAACTCCTGGTGAGGGTGTTTACGTCCGCCTTGTGGTGGCACCGACGCGGTGGTGCCTTCCAGGATCTTCAACAGCGCTTGCTGCACGCCCTCACCTGAGACGTCGCGAGTGATCGAAGGGTTTTCGCTCTTGCGAGCCACCTTGTCGATCTCGTCGATGTAGATGATCCCGGTTTCGGCCTTCTTCACGTCATAATCGGCGGCCTGGATCAGCTTGAGCAGAATGTTCTCTACGTCTTCGCCGACATAGCCAGCTTCAGTCAAGGCGGTGGCGTCGGCCATGGCGAAGGGAACGTTGAGCATCCGAGCCAGAGTCTGGGCCAGATAGGTCTTACCGCACCCGGTGGGGCCGATCAGCAGAATGTTGGACTTGCCGAGCTCGACCAGTTCGTCGTCGGCTACTCGGCGTCCCGGCGTTGCAGCCTGGGCCTGAACCCGCTTGTAGTGGTTGTAGACCGCAACTGCCAGCGCTTTCTTGGCGACGTCTTGACCGATTACGTAGGCGTCCAGGAAGGTCCTGATTTCCTTGGGCTTGGGGAGTTCGTCGAGCAACCCGGTATCGGAGGTCTCGGCAAACTCCTCCTCGATGATCTCGTTGCATAGATCGATGCACTCGTCGCAGATGTACACCCCAGGACCAGCGATGAGCTTCTTGACCTGCTTTTGGCTCTTTCCGCAGAAAGAACACTTCAGCAGGTCCGAGGTCTCCCCGATTCGCGCCATTACGTTCAACCCTTCGGATCAGCGTGGCTCACCATAACCCGACCGGCTCGACAGAGTCAGCCAGGCACGTGGGTCAACTCGGAATGTCTTTCAGTGAAGTAAGAATCTCGTCGACGATGCCGTACTCGACGGCCTCTTCTGCAGTCAGGTACTTGTCGCGCTCGATGTCGGCGCTGACCTTGTCCAGCGGCTGACCGGTGCTCTCGGAGAGCATCATCTCCATCTGGGAGCGGATCCGCATGATCTCCCGGGCCTGAATCTCCAGGTCCGAAGACTGTCCGTAGTTGCCTTCGGCCGCTGGCTGATGGATCAGAATCCGACTGTTCGGCAACACCAGACGCTTACCCTTGGTGCCAGCAGCCAGGATCACCGCAGCAGCCGACGCGGCCTGCCCCAAGCAGATCGTCTGCACATCGGGCTTGATGTAGCGCATGGTGTCGTAGATAGCGGTCAAGGCAGTGAAGGAGCCACCTGGAGAGTTCAGATAGATGCTGATCGGACGCTCCGGATCCATCGACTGCAAGCACAGCAGCTGTGCCATCACCGCATTGGCGATGTCGTCACTGATTGGCGTGCCGAGGAAGATGATCCGATCCTCGAAGAGCTTGGTGTACGGATCGACGCGGCGCACACCGTAGCTGGTGCGCTCCTCCCACTGCGGGATGTAGTAATCCATCCGCGGGCCAGCTGGGGCAATCGAAGTAGGCAAAGAGTTCATGGCAGGCCTCACTTATTCGGAGAAGCGGTCTTGATCTGGGACGCGCGCTCGTAGACGTGGTCAATGAAGCCGTAGGCCAGGGCTTCTTCAGCCGTGAACCAGCGGTCGCGGTCGGAATCCTTCTCGATCTGCTCGGTGGTCTGACCGGTGTGTTCGGCAATCAGTCGGCCCATCGTCTTCTTGATGTGCATCGACTGCTCGGCCTGGATGCGAATGTCCGAGGCGGTACCGCCCAAGCCGCCGGACGGCTGGTGCATCATGATTCGGCTGTGCGGCAGCGCGAAGCGTTTGCCCTTTTCACCAGCCGAGAGCAAGAACTGGCCCATCGAGGCCGCCAACCCCATGGCGACAGTGGCCACGTCGTTGGAGATCCACTGCATCGTGTCGAAGATGGCCATGCCGGAGTCGACCGACCCACCCGGGGAGTTGATGTAGAGGTAGATATCTCGGTCAGGATCCTCCGCGTTGAGCAACAGCATCTGCGCGCAGATGGCGTTCGCGTTGTCGTCCTTCACCTCTGAGCCAAGGAAGATGATCCGGTTCATCAGCAGCGACTGGTAGACCGAATCGGTCATGCCACCCATTCCTGGGGCGCCGGCCATTCGTAGGCCGCGATCAATGGATTGTTCACTCACGAAGCCGAAACTACCTCGTGTAGGCCCCATTTAGGCAGTAGTTCGGGCGGTGTTCGCTGACGGCGCATCACCGCGGCAGCAAACCAAACGCGCCGGGCTCCGCTGCCCCTGTGTTTCGGAGGAGGCAACGGAGCCCGGCGCGATGATCAGCCCGTTTGGGTCACTCGGCTGGTTCAGCCTCGACTTCTTCAGCCTCAGCTTCATCAGCGATTGCCCCGACAGTGATGTCCACGGTGTTGCCGTCAGCATCGGTAACGGTGGCCTTGGCCACGACCAGTGCCAGCGCCTTGTTACGCCGAATCTCTGACATCCATGCGCCGAGGTGGCCGTGTTCCATCATGTGCTGAGCTTCAGCTTCGGGGGTCGAACCGTTCTGCATGGCCTTCTGCACGATCATCCGGGACAGATCTTCCTGATCGACCGATACCTCGGCGTCCTCGGCGATCTTGTCCAAGATCAGCTGAGCCTTCAGGCCCTTGACGGTGTTGGCCTCCAGCTCGGCCCAGAAGTCTTCCTCAGTGCGCGAAACCTCATCGGGGGTTTGATCCAGGTAGCGCTGCAAGTTCAGGCCGGCCTGGGCTAGCTGGGAGTTGATCTGCTCCTTGCGAGCGTTAACCTCCGAGCTCACCACGCCTTCAGGGATTTCGAACTCGGTGGCCTCAACCAGCACTTCGACGATCTTGTCGCGAGCGGCACCGATCTGCTCAGCTTCCAAGGAAGCCTCCACAGCCTTGGCCAGATCGGCCTTCATCTCTTCAACGGTGTCGAATTCGGAAATCATCGAGGCGAACTCGTCGTCGACCTCGGGCAGGGTCTGCTCGCTGACCTTCTTCACTGTCACCTTGATGTCGGCCGGCTCGCCTTCCAGCGCGCCGCCTACCAAGGTGGAAGCGAACTCAGCCTCTTCGCCAGCCTTCAGCCCGGTCACGGCCTCGTCCAGCCCGTCGATCATGCCGCCAACGCCGATCACGTAATTCAGATCGCTAGCCGTGCCGTCTTCCAACGCCTCGCCATCACGGCTGGCCACCAGATCGATGGTCACCCGGTCGCCATCGCCAGCGGCCCGCTCAACTTCGGCGCTGGTGGCGAACCGACTGCGGAGCATCTCAACGCGCTCAGCAACCTCATCAACAGCGGACTTCTTGGTTTCAACCGTCGCGCTCAACTCAGCAAAATCGGGCACTGTGAACTCGGGACGGATGTCCACCTCGGCGGTGAACTCGATCAGATCGCCGTCCTCAAGCTTGGTGATGTCAATGTCGGGGTCGGCCAGCGGGGCCACCTTCGCCTCATTGATCGCGGCTTCGTAGGCGCTGGGCAGGATCGAGTTGATCGCTTCCTGCAGCACTGCGCCACGGCCAAAGCGCTGGTCAATCACCAGAGCGGGCACCTTGCCCTTGCGGAAACCAGGAATGGTCACCGAAGAGGCGATGTCGGCGTACGCCTTTTCCAGGTGGGGCTGGAGGTCGACGAACGGGATCTCGATGGTGAGCTTGACCCTCGACGGACCGAGCTTCTCTACGGTGCTGGACAATGCAGGCTCCTGGATGGAAGTAGACAGACTTGGTAATCCTAGCCAGGGGTTAGCCCCTGGTCACACTCGCCGGTACCCTCAAGCCACTCAACCGATCCCGGCGAGCGGCAATTCAGTGTCTTGACGAAGGTTCAGTTAGTCTTGGCTGCGCGCTCGGCGCACGCGGATGTAGCTCAATGGCAGAGCCCCAGTCTTCCAAACTGGCTATGCGGGTTCGATTCCCGTCATCCGCTCAAGAGAACGTGACGTTGTTGAACCCGAAAGCCGACAACGAAGCGGACACTCCTGAGATGCCGGTGTTGACCTGATGTGACTTGCCATCGGCAGTTTTGAAGGTCACCCGGAGCAGCACCCGAGAAGTCGCCGAGGCACCGTCCCAGTCGACACCCTTCACCACAAGGTCATCAAAAGACCCACCGGCCACGGTCCACTTCACATCATCTACGTAGACCTTGCCGCCCGACTTCGAACTGATCGAGCGATAGAAGATGGCGTCCCCAAAAGCATCAAGCGTCTTGGAGTTCAGACACGTGGCCAGCTCTGCCTTCGCCGCATCTCGAAGAGCGATGGTTCCGGCTTCACTCAGCCGTGGCGCGGGCCTGTTGTACCCCGGATACGCGACGCCGGTGAACCCCGTGTTAACCACAAACTCTCCGCGTTCAACCCGCAGGTAATCCGACACCGGCGTGATCGTGTAGCTGCCAGGGAACACAACGGCGTCGGCGTTATCAGCCACCGCAACGCCGTTCAACTTGAACTTGCC
>DHWU01000008.1:0-12992 GCA_002413345.1 Propionibacteriaceae bacterium UBA5174
AGTCGTTCCAAGTAGTCAGCAACACCATGTCGGCAGCAACGTCCTTGGTTCGGGTCTTGCCCACCCATTTGCCGACCTGACCAGTAATTGCCCGGTCCCAGCTCGCCCGCAAGGTGCCAGTGTTGGCCGCCTCGCGATACTGCCCATCTTTTGGTCGGGAATCTTGCGTTGCGACCGCCTGCATCCACTTCAGCTTCTGCGTCGCCGAACCCAAAGCAGCGGTGCTCTTCACCCTCTTTGCGATTGCATCCTGCGCAGCGATCGACTTCGGCTCACGGCATCCCCAAAAGCTAACCCCGACACTGATCGGTGCGTAGGCATTGATCATGGCCGCAGTCGGAAACACGAACACCGGATACATGTTGGCGGCGTACCCCGAACCATAAGCCGCCAGATTCGACAACACAGAGCGCCAATACGCCGCACCAGCAGCACTCTCCTGGTCTGCCACGAATGGCGAAATGACCACTTTGCCGTTGATCCGGTAGACCGAACTGCCCGCAGTATCGATGAAGACCTTGAGGTTCTTCGCCATCCGCTTCGCCGTGGGCCCGCAGGAGTACTGACCATCAACGGTGCTGTTGTACTGGTTGGCATACGACCCACAGGCAGCCATCACGCTCACATCTGGCTGGAGCATGATTTTGAACCCAGTTTCCGAGGCGGCCTTGAGTAGCGCCATCTCCCGCGGTCCGTTGTCCTGGTTTAGATCGTTCAAATTGAACAGATTCAGGGCAAAACCATCGATTCCAGCCGCCCTCGCCCGAGCAATCTCGACCTTCATTTCGTCGATCATCCACTGCGGAACCATCAACTGAGCATCGCCGATTGCACCGCTACCAGCCAACGCTGGGCTGGGAATGGTCATCGCGACGCTGGCCGTAGCCGCACTTGGATTAATCGTCGAAGACCGGTCGCGCTGCAAGCCACCGACGCTGAAGTGCTTGCCATATTCGCCAGTGGCCTTCAGATACTGATTCACATAGTCACTTGAAGGCGAGCCGTTGTCCAACGAGATCGCGCCCGGCGGCCAGTAGTGCGCAAAGACCAACTTCTTGTGAGTCGATGCGGCTGGCAACTTGAAGGCCAACCCATTTGAGTAAGCGGTGGATGCAGCCAACTCCACTGCCTCCGCCGGAGTTTCGGCAGCAGCCACTGGCGCCGCCGTTTGGCTAGCCTTCGGGATCACAGTGATCACCAAAGCCAGCCCCACCACCAGAAGCATTACTAATCTAAATGTCCACGAACGTATAACAGCCATCAGGCCCCTCCCCGACAGTTTTTCCCCCTAGCGCCGGGAGCCTAGCACCAATACTCGGGTCACAAACTGTCGAACATCGCAATGCTGCAACGTCCACGGAAATCGCAATAATCGACGTCTCAGCATTTGAATCAGGCTTCACTTCAGCGAAAGGCCCACGCCAACCAAACACAATCAGCCGAGTTAGCCCACCTTTAGTCGTAACGAGCCTCAGCCCACCAACCTTGCGCATTAGCGAACAGCAACCAGGCGACACCAGTGCCGTCCACCACCTGACACCGGTTAGCCACCTTCTTCCGATCTTGATCCCAACCTCGCTCCGCCACCGGCCAAGGCCCAGCCCAACCGATCAGCGTGCGAATCCGTCCATCAATCTGCAGACCGGTGGGTGAATCGCTGAGCTGGCCGCGCGGATTAACCACCACTGGCAGCCCATTGGCGTTAACCAATTGCACCGGTAAGGACTCGGCGAACACTGTCGACGGCTGCGGACCAGGCACCCGGCCTGGCCAGGGACGGTCGGTCGGCAGCCCACTCACCGAGCGATCCCCCCAAGCCACCAACACCTGCCGCTCAGCCAACCAACGACCACCACCGATTCGAGGAGTCACCACCCCGAGGTGCCCCAGCATCGCCTGCACTCGCGACATCGCGTGATGCACCTTTTCATCTGGCCCCAGTCCGAACAGTCCCGGGACGTGATTGGCCAACTCAGCCACCGCGATTGGTTCAATTTCCAGGCTGACGACGCCTGAGGTGAGCTGCTTGCCAGCAGCAGCCTGCAACTGCCAACGGATCCGATCAAGCACTGAAGCGGCATCAAAGGTCGCCGGGCTCAACCAGACCCGAGAACAGAATTCGTCACGCTCACCGGTAAACTCCAGGCGCACTTCAGTACAGACCAGCCCGGCAACAGTCAGACTGGCGATGAACCGTTCAACTTCAGCCCGGGATGCGAACGCCACCTGATCCACCAGGGTAAGCACTGGTTCAAATTCAAGCCTTCTGGTCAATTCCGGCGGCGGCACCCTTGGGGATATCTGCCGCGAATCCTTCCCGGCAGCCAGCGCCTGCAACCGAACTCCTTGCACTCCGAAGCGGTCCCGCACATCAGCAGTAGCCAGCGCAGCGAAGTCACCCAAAGTGCACACCCCAAGCCTGGGTAGCAACCCAGCCAATCCCGGATCACCCAATCGAGAGATCGGCAATGGGGCCAGAAAATCCGACGCTGCGCCAGCAGCCACCACCTGCACCGGATCTCCTTGGCGCGCCGCCTGAACTGCGGCGAACACCCCATCGGCGACCCCGGCCCGCCCCGAAGTAATACCAAGTTCAGCGATCACTGTCTCCAGCAGGGTTTCGGCGGCCAGCTCTTCGTTGCCTAGATAACTAGCCAACCCCCGAGCGCGCACCACGCATAGCCCCGGACGGATCAACTGCACCCCCGGCGAAAGCTGCTCAACACACTCAACCACCGGCTCAAACTCCCGGGAGTCGCGGGCATCATCGGCCAACAGCACTTTCAGCTTTGGGCAGCGGGATTGCGCTTCTCGGCGCCGCTGTCCAACCCTGACCCCCTCGGCAACTGCTGCCGCCGAACAGGCCACCACCTGGTTAGCCAACACCATTGCTATTGGCAGACTCTGTTCACCACGACCAGGCCCACCGCCAGCAAGAACCCAGGCAGTAATCGGCCAACCCGGAAACCACAAGGCCAGACAGCGGCTATCGCCCGCCTCAAGACCACCCATGTCACCCAGCCACCCGAAGCCGCGGCACCACCGTCTGGATTGACTCGCCCAACCGTCCGTCCGAGCCCGGCAGGAGCAGTCGAACACTGCGCTGACCCGGAAGGCTGCGTGCGGTTACGCTCACCCGAACTTCCCGAGCACTCAAGCAGCCATGGCCAATGCCCAGCCCCTGCCATTTCGGCTCACTCACCACTAGGCGCGCCTCAGCCCGAGGCCATTCTCCGACCACCAGCAGCGTCCCCCCGCGATCCCGCATCCTGGCGGCCAGCCTGGACGCATCAGCTTCACGCACTCGCGTCGGCGGATGCACCGCCAGCACCGGCACCACCTCAGCTAACGCCGCAACGACAGCCAGCCACTGCTCCCCCGGCTCAGGCACCAGCACCAGCCGATCCAAGTTGACCCCAGCCAACTCGGCCGCTTCAGCCCCAAAATCTAAACACCCGACCACCCCACACCAATGCCCGGCCTGTGAAGGCTCAGCCAGCAAAGACAGCAGCAAGGCACCAGCGACATCCAGGCAATAGGCCGACCCTGACTTCAGCCCGCCACCGGGCAGCAAACCAGCCAGCGGTGCAGGCACCGGAAAATGTTGCTGCACCCGACTACCAGTAGGCGCCGCCGCCTGCGCACGCAACTTCTCAAGCAGTTCATCTCGAGACAGATCGGCGGCCAGATTCACCCTTCAATGATCGAACACCTGTTCGATTCAGTCAAGTGACTTCAGGACTTACTCACCACAGGAAAGAGATCGCTGCGATCAACACCGTGAGCGCGGCTGCAGCATGCTCCACAAGCACAGCTTTCTCGCCGCGCTTGGCTTTAGCGTTAGCGATTTCAGCAAAAGCCACCACGACCACCGCGAGCAACAGCTTCACCAGCACCTTGCCGTAGTTGAGGGTGGTCAGGAAGGTCAGATCCGCCAAGATCATCCCGATCACCAACTGGGAGCGCGCCGCCCAGGCCATCATGGTTACTCCCCAGGCGGCATTGAAGCGACTGGCCAACCAGCCGCCCAAAATCGCCACGGTCGCAGCTAGATGCACTACCCAGAAAGCGGTCAATACCATCGCCATGTCGCTGACTGTACTTCGCTGCCCAGCTGCCGAAATCCAGCTGCCCAGCGACCGGGCGTCCGATTGGGATACGGTATGCGAAACACGGGGTGCTGCCCGCCGGGCGGCTGAGATCACACCCGTTGAACCTGTTCAGGTAATGCTGACGAAGGAATGTCTGATGCGCTTGCGACGCCTATTCAAACCATTGCTGGCCACTTTCGTGGCGCTGGCTTTGCTCACCTCAGGTTGCACTGCGGTGACCGCCAACACCACCGGACGCACCAAGATCCGTTTCGCTTTGGATTGGACGCCCAATACCAACCACACCGGGTTGTACGTCGCACTGCAGCGCGGTTACTTCACCGCCGCCGGGCTGGACGTCGAGATCCTGCCCTACAACCAGGCGCTGCCAGATCAGTTGATCGATTCTGGCCAAGCCGAGTTCGGAATCAGTTTTCAGAGCAATGCCACCGTTGCCAAAGCCTCCGGCGCCAAGATCGTCTCGGTGCTGGCGGTGCTGCAACATTGGGCCAGTGCGATTGCAGTTAAGGCCGACAGCGGCATCACTCGCCCAGCCCAATTAGACGGCCGTACCTATGCCGGCTTCGGTGAACCAGCCGAGAAGCTGGAGTTGCAGCGAGTCATTCAGCATGACGGCGGCACCGGCGATTTCACCTCGGTCACTTTGGGCACCTCTGCCTATGAAGCGCTGTACAGCGGGGCAGCCGACTTCACCGTCCCATTCGTGGCGTGGGAGGGGCTGGAAGCCAAGCGACGTGGTTACGATCTGCGCTATTTCAACTACACCGACTACGGCTTTCCAGATGTCTATTCGGTGGTGGTGGATGCCAGCCCAGATTGGGTCGCGGCCAACCCGTCGGCTGCCAAGGCCTTCGTCCAAGCACTCCAACGCGGCTACACCGAAGCCGCCGCCGATCCGAGCGCTGCGGCCAACGACTTGATCGCTGCCAACCCAGGCAGCTTCACCGACGCCGAACTGGTGATCGAAAGCCAAAAGATGCTGGCCGAGAAATACCTAAAAGACGCCTCCGGAACGGTTGGACGTCAAGAGCTGACCCGCTGGAGTGAGTTTGGCAAGCTGCTTTTCGAAGCTGGCCTACTCGCCGGGGCCGATGGCAACAAGCTCAGCACCGAACCCGACTGGTCGCAGTACTTCACCAATGACTACCTCGGCTAATCAATCCCCCAACACCACCAAGAGCCACTGGTGGTGGCTGCCCTCGGCGATCACCGTGATCATTCTGATCGCGATCTGGGAAGCCGCGGTGTCCATCTTTGGGATCAGACCTTCGGTGCTGCCAGCCCCCAGCCGGGTATTCACCCAAGGCCTAGCGCATTTTCCCGATCTAGCCACGAACGCTTTGGCCACCTTGTCAGTAACTCTGATCGGCTTCGGCGCCTCGCTCTTAGTCAGTTGGACGATAGCGATCACCATCGACTTCCACCCTCGGTTACGACAAGCCGTGATGCCGCTATTGGTGGCTTCACAAACCATTCCGCTGGTGGTGATCGCGCCGCTGATGATCTTGTGGTTCGGTTTTGGCCTGCTGCCCAAAGTGTTGCTGGTAATTCTGGTGACCTTCTTCCCCACTACCTTGGGGTTGATCGAAGGATTCGCCGCAACCCCTTCGACCAAGACCGATCTGCTGACCAGCCTGGATGCCACGGCTTGGCAGCAATTTCGGCTGCTGCGCCTACCTAGCGCAATGCCGTCGTTCTTCACTTCGCTGCGAATCTCGATCACCTACGCCGTAGTTGGCACGATCTTCGCTGAGTACGCCGGTTCGTCGTCAGGCTTGGGGGTCTACCTGGCCTTACAGCGCAACTCCTTCCGCACTGATCTGGTGTTGGCCGCGGTGATCATGATCGCGCTGCTCAGCTTGGCGCTATTCGGCTTGGCCGCACTGGCTCAGCGACTGATCGCACCCTGGACGTTGAAGCTTGATGATCGGCACCGACTATGACTGCCCTACTCAGCTTGCAACAACTGCAGCACCACTACCCAGGCGCGGCGCCAACCCTGGACTCGGTGAGTTTTGAAGTGTCGTCCGGGGAGATCGTGGCAGTGCTTGGGCCCAGCGGTTGCGGCAAAAGCACCTTGCTGCGAATTTTGGCTGGCTTGGAGCCCTACTCAGGTCAGATCGTGCGCCACGGCGAGGTCAAGACTGCCTATCACCCACAAACTGATGAGCTGTTCAGTTGGCGAACGGTGATTGAGAATGCCGCCTTGGCCGCCGACATCGCCGGGCATGATCGAGGCCAGACCCGACGTCGGGCAGCAGATCTGCTGGATGAGTTTGGATTGGCCGGGTTCGGCGACCACTACCCCGACCAACTTTCCGGAGGTATGCGGCAACGGGCCGCACTGTTGCGCACAGTGTTGAGTGATCGCCAAGTATTTCTATTGGATGAGCCGTTCAGTTCATTGGACGCCGAGCTTCGCGCCGACCTGAATCGTTGGCTTGGCCAAACCGCCCGGCGTCATGGCTGGACCATCCTGCTGGTCACCCACGATGTGAACGAGGCCCGCCAGCTGGCTGACCGAGTAATCACCTTGTCAGCACGCCCGGGACGAGTGCTCAACGACGAACCCACCGGCGACTGATCTGCACCATCGTTGCCGACTGCATTCGAAAGGCTGACTCCGCGCACCTGATCATTGTTGTGTGCTGGTCGGTCAGTGACCGACCAGCACAGTCCACTCACCGGCGCCGTGCCACAGCAAGTCGGCACCGGCCAGCAGTTCGGTCACTGCCGGCTGCTCCCAGGCCACTGAAAGCGGCTGATCAGCTACTGCCGCGGCGGCCGCAACTACCAGTGCTTGACCCGGCTCGTCGGCGAAAATGCTAGCCACATCCCCATAGCGCAGCTCCGGCAGTTGCACCTCACCGAAATCGGGATCACCTGCTGGTACGCCAACCCCAGAAGCCACCACTACTAGCCGTCGACCGTGCTCGGCCAACGCCGCGATTGAGGCAACCAACATGGCGATCTGTTCGGCTTCTTCATCGCCACCTTCTTCGAAGGCTGACTGCAGCCCGGCAGTCACCGCATACCCAACAACGCCAGCTGGCAGCACCCCGCTGGTGGCCCAGTCGCGCAGTTGGCCAGCGCTAACCGGCACAAACAACAAACCCATGATTACTCCGATCGCAAAGCATTAAGTTCAGCAGCGACACTGGCCGCCCAAGAGTTCACCGGCGCTGCCGCGGCCACACTTAGATCAATCGAGTCGCCGTAACTGGTGATCGAGATGTTCAACTTTTCGGCATCGGTTAGCGAACCGACTACCGATACCTGCTGCACCAGCGCTGGCCCCAGATATCTGGGCTGGGTGGGCCCAGGCACATTGGTGACCAGCACCGAGTGCGGACGCCCCACTGCCACAGTCGTTGCAGCGACCGCCTGCAAGGTCGCGGCAGCAAAGCCAGCCAATTCGGTCAGTTCTACCACCGGCACGCTCACTCGACTGTCCCGGCGAGCGGCCGTAATGCTGGCGAGAGCTTCCAGGCGCTGAGCAGCTGAAGTGGCAGTAACCGGAAGCTCGCAAAAAGATGCAATCACCTGGCAGCCAATCGCCGATTCCAAGACTTGCGATTCGGTGACCGCCAACGGCACCAAAGCCAACTCATCGTTGAGTGGGCAACCCTGTTCGTCCAGCCAACCGCGAACCCCAGCTGTGGCCAAAGAGAGCAAAACGTCATGGACGGTGCAGTCGAAGCGAGCGCTCAGCTGCGCAACCGCAGCCAAGGACACCCTGGTCGTAGCCAGATACTGGCGCACCGGCCGAGCCGTCATCGTCCGCACCCGGTTTTCGACGGCTCCGGTCAAACTGGCTGCTAGCCCTCTGGCCGCGTTGATCGGATCGTCCAGACCGGTGAGCAGACTGCCCAAATCTGGAGCAGTGGTGTCAGCTGGGTGCCAGTCCTGGGTGACGCCGTCAAACTCTTGGGGCGCTTCATCAAGCAACTCTTGAAATAGGTGAATGTTGTCGTAGCCGTCAACTAGCACCGGGTTGATCCGCATCACCACGACCTGTCCGCCAGCTTCCAACCCGTGCACCAAGGTGAGTTTCCAGAGCGGATGCAAGGGCGATAGCGGCTCGGCCAAACGGTCACTCAGCCACCCGAGCAGCGACTCACCCACAGCCAAAGTGACCTCATCGAGATGCCCCCCGAGGCTGAAATGTCGGTCATCAACCCAACCCGCGATCGGCCAGCCAGACACGATCTTTCGGAACCTCGGGGCATATCCGATCCGCTCGCTGACCAACCCCAGCAAACCATCACGGCTCAGGCCACCAGCAACCTGCAGCACCAGCGCCTGTTGCCAGGGGCGTTGGCTGCGATCGCGTCCTAACAGGGACGCTTCAGCTGGAGTAACCGGCGAGCTCACGCCGATCAGCCTATTCGACTAGGAATGGCGGCACCGGGATCCCGAGGTCATCCCAGACGAACCGGGGGATGCGGCCCAGAAAGCCCCGCAAGGTTTCCTCGGCCGCCGCCATGATGAACATGTCCTGCCCGCCCACATGGAACCTCACCGTCTGGCCAAACACCGTCCATCCGGACACGGGGCGATTGGCCAACATCCACTCCATGGTTCTGGGATGGATCACGTCCGAGGCGAATTTGAGGTTCGCCGCACGCACTTTGAAAACGTCGTTGAACGCTTCACTCTCAAACTCGGCCTTCTCCCCCAGTCGAGCCCCGTTCACCGAAATCTGCGGCAGAGCAAACGGCAGGGTGAAACCAAGGACCACTTCCTGGTGCGATGCGACATAGGTCTGGGTGGTCATCCCGCCTCGCCCGTTAGGCACCACCCGAGTCTCAGTGGTTTTCCAGTTATGCAGGAAGGAGTCCATCCTGATGCCATCTCGCTGGGCACGCACCGCCTGTTCGGTGGAATGCCCGAAACCGCCGGTAGCCACTGGATAGCGGGTCAACAAGGTTTTGTCCCGTCCGACAAGAACCCACTCGGGATGGCCGTAGAAGCTAAACCCGGCTACCGGCGGTGGCGCCGGGAACGACGCCGCCAGCCCGGCCAGGGACGCCACCAGCGGGGTCACGTGTCCGAGCAGAGCGGCCAGTTCATCGGGGTCTTTGCTCGCTGGGGTGATCACCACCCGATTACCGTCGATGCTTAGATCTAGCTGCTCCCCATCAGGAAGCTGGAGCGCGCCAGCCACCTGAGCAAGTACCGCTTGCGCTGCCTGCCGATTGGCGGCTACCGCCTGGTACCCGTTGCCTTCGACCACAGATTGCGACCGCTGCAGCCAGATCCCCCGGCGCGGTTCGGCGCCAGACACGAACACGGTCTGCATTGGCGCTGGCAATTCCACCGCCAGCGCCCGACGCCGATAAACAGGCCCAGCACCGGCGTAGCGGTATTCGAAACAATCAAAGCGGCGGCCATCCGAGGTCGCGCCACTGATCAGGTCGTCAACCTCACGCTTGAATCCGAGTCCAAAAGGCGGCGCCTGGTAGGTGAGGAAGTTGCCCAACTGCGGCGTCGAGTTGTACCTCCAACCATGCTCGGCAATCTCGCGGAGGTAAAGCCGGTATCGGATGATAAAAAACGCCGCTACTGCGACCGCTAACGCAACTACGACCCAGAACACACTTTCAGCTGACACCGCAGTTTCCCCTTTTCCCCCAAACCGGCTCCGGCAAAGGTTAGCCGCTTGGGCAAACGGGTCAGTGCGCCAACGACGGCATATCCGGCAGCCCCATGGACTTTCGCAGGTCTCGGGGAATCCGATCCAGCCAACCGTGCAGGATCATCTCGCACTCAGCCACTACTAACGCATCGTGAGTGGGCACATCGAATCTGATCACATTGCCCCGAACCGTCCAGCCATAAGGCCTGGTAGCCAACAGCCACTCTTGAACCCGCTCGTTGAATAGCTGATAGGCACGCTGTGGATCGGTAGAGCGCAGGTTGAACGCTTCACCGAAAGACCGATTGCCCAGGTTGACCGGCTCTCCCAGTTCATCGCCATTGAGCGAGATATCTGGCAGATCGGAGCCCAGAATGAAAGCACACACTGCTTCCTGCTCCCGATCGGTATCCAGCACCATGCCTCGGCTCATGGTGGAGCGCGTGGCAGCCACGCTCACCCACGTGTAGCGGAACGACACCATCCGGACGCCGTCAACATCGCAGGTAATCAGGTCTTCGACGCGTCCCTGCGGACGCACCGGAAGACCGAACTCACGCAACACGGCCCGATCACCGATAGCCTCGTAGGTCCAATCAGGGTGACCGAAGAAGGAGTATCGGGCGATCACAGTGGGCAATTCCAGGCGCCGGGGTACCGCACCAGCCAGCGCCGCAATCATCTTGTCCATGCTCGCCAAAAATTGCGGAAGCCCTTCGCTGACCGGCACGCCCACCGCAACCAGATGATTGTGGTCCACCGAAAGGTCGACTGGTTCGTTAAGTTGCAGTGCCAGTTCTTTAGTGGGTCCGACCACCGAACTGAAGACCTGCTTGGCCACCATCTCATCGGCCGAACACACCCGCAGGCTCTCATGCTGCAAACATCCCAGCCGGCCAGCATCCTCGATACCGGCTCGAGTACGACTACCAGTGGTCCAAAACACTGCTGGCAGCGCAAATGGCAGATCGACTACCAGGACGCGCCCTTTGAATCGGTAGAGGCCACCATCGTAGGAATAGTTGAAACTGCGGTACCGATGACCTGCAGCAGTAGTGCCGGTTACCGTTTCGGTTGCCTGACGCTGAAAGCCAAGCCCGAATGGTGGCGCCTGCAAGTCGAGCAGGTCGTCCATTCCGGTTACCTGTGTGATCGCCCGCGATCCCTTGTTGTCACGCCGCTTGGAGAACAACCCCACGCGAACCACCTCCCCCAAGAATCCACCGCAAGACTAGAGCCCTTCTCGTCCATTTTGGTATCGGCAGGCCGTTACCAGATGCAAGCATTCCACCGATTTCGGTCTGGTTATCCACAATCAGCCACACTGCTGGCCTCGGGGCAGGCCCGAAAAGGCAGGGTATGTGCTGTGACCGGCAACCAAGCCCATTTTCCGAATCCCCAAACAGCACAGGTCTGGACGCTGCGGCGGCCTAGATCGTTGCCAATGTTGGAGCCGTCACGCACCATCGCCACCACTCAAGCAGAGCTTCCTTTGGCTTCGCTTGCTCGCCACTGTGAGCCGATTCGAAACGACGACGTTCAACTAATCGCCTACTCACTGACCGTCGCCTTGGTTGAAGTGTTAGCCGGGCGCAGAGCGCCCCAGCAACTCCAGGATTGGGCCAGCGTCGAGTTGTTCGAACTGATCATCCGACTTTGTCGCAACCGCCGAGGCGATGGGTTGCGACTGCGCTCGCTGCGGATTCAGTCAGATCAGCGCGGAGCGATTGAAGTGGCCGCTCACCTAACTCAGGACGGGCAATCCCGCGCCGCAGCAGTACAAATCTTGCGCCGCGACCAAGGCTGGCTCATCACCGGGCTGACGATCGCGCTGCGGCCCGACGTGGTCAACTACGCCGGGCCGTCCCACAATCCTCAGGCGTTCCGGCCGTGACAGACCTTGAACTTCTTTCCCGACCCACAAGGGCAAGGTGAGTTGCGACCAACGCTGGCATACGGGTCATCGTCAGTGGTACCAGACTTGGCAACCTCGCCGGACTCGTCGGGGGCGGAGTAAGTCAGACCCTTAGCTGGTTTGCGCTTGCCTAACCCCTTGGCCTTAAGCGCCGGACGCTTAGTCAAGCTGGGTTCAGCGATCGGCGCGATTTCGTGCGCATCGTCGCCGCCGCCGGAGTCTGGGCCAGAGGCCAATAGCGACTCCCCGGTCACCGCAGTTCCGTCACCTTTGGTCACCACCCCCACCTGCGGGGTGGTCGGCTCTACCCGAACCTCCAAGTTGTACAGATAGCCGACGACTTCCTCGGTGAAGGAGTCCATCATGGCGTTGAACATGTCACCGCCCTCCCGCTGGTATTCAACCAACGGATCGCGCTGAGCCATCGCCCGCAGCCCGATGCCTTCTCGCAGGTAATCCATCTCATAGAGGTGTTCACGCCACTTGCGATCCAGAACGGTCAGGAGCACCTGCCGCTCGAATTCGCGCATCAGATCCTCGCCGAGTTCCTTGGTGCGAGCGTCGTAGGCGGACTGCGCATCAGACTGGAAGTCGTCAACCAGTTCGGCAACGGTCAGGTCGTCACGCTCGTCGTAATCCTCGATCTTCAGCGAAACTGGGTAGAGAGTATGCAACTGGGTCCAGATGCTGTCGAAATCCCAGTCCTCGACGAAGTCATCGGCGGTCAGACTCACCACATACTGGCCCACCACTTTGTCCACGGTGTCGCGCAGCTTCTGTTCGACATCCGCGCCTTCCAACACCCGACGCCGATCGGCATAGATCGTGTGGCGCTGCCGGTTCATCACGTCGTCATACTTCAAGACGTTTTTCCGCATCTCGAAGTTCTGACTTTCCACCTGCTCCTGAGCCTGCTGCACGCTCTTAGAAACCCGGCTGTTCTCAATCGGGATATCGTCTGGAATCTTCAAAGTCTGGAGCACCCAGGCGATCAGATCGGACTTGAACAGCCGCATCAGATCATCTTCCAGCGACAGGTAGAACCGGCTTTCGCCCGGATCACCTTGACGTCCAGAACGGCCGCGCAGCTGATTGTCGATCCGTCGAGATTCGTGGCGCTCCGACCCGATCACATACAAACCACCAAGCTCAACCATCTCGTCGTGCTCGTCAGAGACCTGCTTTTCGATGTCGACTAGGGCTTCTGGCCAAGCGGCCTCATACTCGTCGGCGTTCTCCAGCGGATCCAGACCCTTGCCGGACAACACTTCGGCAGCCAAGAATTCGGCGTTGCCACCCAAAATGATGTCGGTACCGCGACCGGCCA
>DHWU01000008.1:13233-14162 GCA_002413345.1 Propionibacteriaceae bacterium UBA5174
CCGCGACCGGCCATGTTGGTCGCCACCGTGACCGCACCCCGACGGCCAGCCTGAGCGATGATGGCTGCTTCTCGAGCGTGGTTCTTGGCGTTGAGTACCTCGTGTTTAACTCCGGCCTTCTTCAGCAACTTGGACAACACTTCAGACTTAGCCACGCTCGCGGTGCCTAGCAGCATCGGCTGACCCAAGGCGTAACGGGCCACCACATCTTCAACAATCGCGTCGAATTTGGCTGCCTCAGTGCGGTAGATCAGGTCTGACTGGTCGATCCGGATCATCGGCTGATTGGTCTCGATCGGCAGTACCCCAAGCCCGTAAATCTTCTGAAACTCGGATTCTTCGGTCTTGGCCGTACCGGTCATGCCAGCCAGCTTGTCGTACATGCGGAAGTAGTTCTGCAAAGTGATCGTGGCCAGAGTCTGGTACTCGTCCTTGATCTCGACGCCTTCTTTGGCTTCCAACGCCTGGTGCAAACCTTCGTTGTAGCGTCGCCCGACCAAGGTGCGTCCGGTGTGCTCATCAACGATCAGCACCTCGCCGTCCATGGTCACATAATCTTTGTCGCGCTTGAACAACTCCTTGGCCTTGATCGCGTTGTTCAAGTAGGAGATCAGCGGGGTGTTCACCGACTCATAAAGGTTCTCAATACCGAGCCGGTCCTCCACCGTGGTGATGCCAGCTTCCAGCACCGCCACGGTGCGCTTCTTCTCATCGACTTCGTAATGGGTGTCGCGAGTCAGACCATTCACGATCTTTGCGAATTCCGGATACCACTCAGTGTTGTCCTCAGCCGGTCCGGAAATGATCAGCGGGGTTCGCGCTTCATCGACCAGGATCGAGTCAACCTCGTCCACTACCGCGTAGTAATGGCCTCGCTGAACGCAGTCATCCAGACTGAGGGCCATGTTGTCGCGCAGGTAGTCAAAGCC
>DHWU01000008.1:14429-21184 GCA_002413345.1 Propionibacteriaceae bacterium UBA5174
TCGTTGTTGGTGCCGTAGGTGATGTCACAGGCATAAGCCTCGCGGCGCTGCGCCGGAGTCATTTCCGACAGAATCGCTCCGACCTTCAGCCCCAGGAAGTGATGGATTCGTCCCATCTGTTCGGACTGGAACTTGGCCAGGTAATCGTTCACCGTAACCACGTGGACGCCCTTGCCCGGCAAAGCATTCAGATAGGTCGCGAGCACCGCCACCAGGGTCTTACCTTCACCGGTCTTCATCTCAGCGATGTTGCCCCAGTGAAGTGCGGCACCGCCCTGAATCTGAACGTCGAAGTGGCGCTTACCTAGCACCCGCCTTGAGGCTTCGCGGACCGTGGCAAATGCCTCCGGCATCAACGAATCCAGCGACTCACCCTCTTCGAAGCGGGCGCGAAAGTCATCGGTCTGGCCGCGTAGTTCATCGTCGGACATCACTTCGAAGTCTGGTTCGATCTGGTTGACCTGATCGGCGACGACCTTCAACTTCTTCAGCTGCCGGCCTTCGCCAATATGCAGCATCTTGTCCATTAGACCCACGACGAACCGTGCTTCCCTTGTGAGACGTCAGTGCGAACCGAGCGGACGCACCGGCGTCCATCTTATTGGCTGCAGCCAATCAGATAACCACACCTGACTGTGCTGACCGCTTTCAGTAGAGCACAGTAGCCAATTCGCCCACCTGCTCGAAGCCAACCCGCAGATAGCTGCGCACGGCGCGAACGTTGAAGTCGTTGACATACAGGCAGGCCACCGAGTGCTCGGCCAGCACATACTCGGCCACTGCAGCCATGGCTGCAGCCGAAGCTCCTTGGCCACGCAAACTCGGCTCGAGCCACACTCCTTGGATCTGCCCCACACCGCCACCGACTGCCCCAAGATCGGCCTTGAACACCACCCGGCGGTCCACCACGACTCCATAGGCACGTTCCTGATCCACCAACCAACGGCAATACGCGCGGTAGTTCGAGCCCGGCCCAGATCCTGGATCCGCCCCCATCTCCTCGCGGTACATCGCCACCGAGGCCTCGTAATAGGACTCGAAGTCGCCGGGATGAATCCGACGCAGCCGCGGATCAGGAGCCACTTTCGGTGAGCCAGCAAAAGCCAGTAGCGGCTGACTAGGGCGAACCTCTCGGACATGGCTGTAGCTGCGCCCCCAACGCCGACCCAACGCCTCCCATAACGGCAACGCCAGCCGCGCCGGGCCGACGATCGATTGGCAGGTGCGGCGGCGTCCAACAGTCTCAACGAAGTCCGCGATCGGGTCGAGGGTGTCAGCCACCGGCACCAGATTCGCACCCAGATGCAGCAATGCCGACGGCTCGCCGTCCGGCCAGCCGTAAAGCATGCCAGGACCGTTTGGGCTCAAAATTCCCGCATCCACTCTGGACGCGACAAAGACGCCACTCACTGGATCAGCAGCCAGTATCCGGCGGACGGCCGGCAGATCAGCGAAGGTTAGGACCCGACAGGACACGGGGATCAGCCCACCGTCACCTCAGGCGGACCGGATTCGCCAGCCTGCAGGTCCGCGGCCATCCGATTTGCCTCAGCAATCAAGGTGGCCACGATCTCGGCTTCTGGCACGGTCTTGACCACCTCGCCGTGAACGAAGATCTGCCCCTTGCCGTTACCCGAAGCGACGCCGAGGTCAGCCTCTCGGGCTTCGCCTGGACCGTTAACGACGCAGCCCATCACGGCCACCCGTAGTGGAACGCTCAGTCCTTCTAAACCTTTGGAGACTTCTTCGGCCAAGGTGTACACGTCCACCTGAGCTCGTCCGCAGGAAGGGCAAGACACGATCTCGAGTTTGCGCGGCCGCAGGTTGAGCGATTCCAGGATCTTGACTCCGACTTTCACCTCTTCGACCGGTGGGGCCGAAAGTGAAACTCGAATCGTGTCGCCGATCCCCTTGCTCAACAAGGCGCCGAAGGCGACTGCCGACTTGATCGTGCCTTGGAAGGCAGGGCCAGCCTCAGTCACTCCCAGATGCAAGGGATAGTCACGAGCTTCACTCAACAATTCGTAGGCCCGGACCATCACGACTGGGTCATGGTGTTTGACCGAAATCTTGAAGTCGGCGAAGCCATGCTCTTCGAACAGCGCAGCTTCCATCAGGGCAGATTCGACTAGCGCTTCGGGGGTCGGTGAGCCGTACTTGGCTAGCAACCGGGAATCCAGCGACCCGGCGTTGATCCCGATCCGGATCGAGACCCCAGCGTCAGCTGCTGCCTTGGCGATCTGTTTCACCTGATCATCGAAGGCTCGAATGTTTCCTGGGTTTACCCGTACGGCAGCACAGCCAGCATCGATCGCGGCAAAGACATATTTGGGCTGAAAGTGAATATCGGCGATCACCGGGATCGGGCTCCTAGCCACCAGCACGGCCAGCGCGTCGGCGTCGTCGGCACTGGGCACCGCCACCCGAACGATGTCGCACCCGGCAGCGGTGAGTTCAGCTATCTGCTGCAAAGTAGCGTCGGTATCGGTGGTCTTAGTAGTGGTCATCGACTGCACCGAAATCGGCGCTCCGCCACCGACCAATACCTTGCCCACCTTGATCTGGTGGGTGGGGCGACGGGGGGCCAACACCACCGGGGCCAACTGCGGTAACCCAAGACTGACAGACATCGATTCCTCGATCAGTGAACATCGACGGGCTATTGACCGCCGCCAGATAGCCTACCTATGCCCTAGTGACACCGCAGGCAACCCACGGTAAGGGTGCCTAGTTTTGTTCACCAGCCACGATCCAGGACAGCCCCCAAATTGGTGATCAGAACAACCGGACTGGGCTGATGATGTCGGCCAAGATCAGCGCCACCCCGGAGATCAGCAGGAAGCCACCAACGCCATAAGCCACCGGCAGCAACTTGGCCGTGTCGAAGTACCCGGGATCTTTACGCCGCAGCACCTTGGCACCGAGTCGGCGTAGCCATTCATAGATCGCTCCAGCGATATGCCCACCGTCCAACGGCGGCAAGGGCACAAAGTTGAACAGCGCCAGGAATAGGTTCACCGAAGCCAGCAGGGACGCAAAGGTCGAAATCTTGGCACCAACCGGAATCTGGTCATTGGCCACCACTTGTCCAGCCACCTGGCTAGCACCGACGATGCTGATCGGGTCGTAGACGCTGCGCGGCTGTCCGGTGACCATACCGACCACAACGTTCCAGACCTTCACCGGAAACTGCGCCAGCGCGACCACACTCTGTTGAGTCATGGTCCACATATCCGATACCACTTCGGCTGGCCCACCGGTGGTGAGTTTCTGTTCAGGACTGATCCCTAGCCAGCCAGCACGAACCTTGTGACTGGGGTCAAGGTTGTCTGGTAGATCGTTCATTCCGGTGTGAATCTCGGGCAAAGCGACGACCTGCCCGCCGCGATTCACCTCGATCTTGGCCAGCCCGTCCCCGTTTGCCCGGATCAGCGCGCTTAGCTGGGTGTAGGACTCGACCGCCACACCATTAAAGGTGACTATCTGGTCACCTTTCTGGATTCCGGCTTGGGCTGCTGGGGTCAACGGGTCAGAGGCGATACACCCTTCCCGCGAAGGATCGGCGATGATGCACTGCTGGACGTAGGCGATGGTCGTCTGCGGGCGATACATCCCGTAGCCAGCGGTGACGCCGAGAAACAGCCCAAAGGCAATCAGCAGGTTCATCAGCGGACCGCCAGCCATCACGATCAGCTTTTGCCAAGTCTTCTTCTGGTAGAACAGCCGCGAATCAGCAACGTCAGTAGCGGTGATCTCCGACCATTCCCCTTCACGCGCAGCATCGGCGTATTCGCCCAGCCGAGTGCGATTCTTCTTCCCCTCAACCTTGGGCGGGTACATCCCAAGCAGGCGCACATAGCCGCCCAACGGGAACCACTTAAGCCCGTACTCTGTCTCTCCTCGTTTGGTCGACCAAATGGTCGGGCCAAACCCAACGAAGTATTGCGGCACCCGCACCCCAAAGATCTTGGCCGGCACCATGTGACCGATCTCGTGCAACGCCACCGAAGCCATGATCAGTGCGAAAAAGGCGATGGCGAAACCCACCACGGTCAGGATTTCCATTCAGCACTCCTTGATTCGCTGCGCCGCTGCTACTCGGGCTGCCGCATCCGCGGCCAACACCGAAGCCACGCTCAGTGATTGTCCCTCAGCCTGGGTCAGATGCGCTTCCAGAACCGCACCTACGACCTCAACAATGCCTGAGAAGGCCAAATCGCCGGCACAGAAGGCATCCACACACACCTCATTGGCCGCATTGAACACGGCAGGAGCAGTGCCCCCAGCCTTGCCAGCCCGGCGTGCGATTTCGACGGCCGGGAAGACTTTTGCGTCCAGAGGTTCGAAGGTCCAGGTTGCGGCAGTGCGCCAGTCGCAGGGCTGGACGGCATCGGCCAAGCGGTCGGGCCAGCTAAGACCCAGCGCGATTGGCAACCGCATGTCTGGCGGCGAAGCCTGCGCAATGGTGGAGCCGTCGTGAAATTCGACCATCGAGTGCACGATCGATTGCGGGTGGACCACCACTTCGATGTCATCTAGATCAACACCGAACAGCAGTCCAGCTTCAAGCAGTTCTAAACCCTTATTGACCAGCGTCGCGGAGTTGATCGTCACCACCCGCCCCATCGACCAGGTTGGATGCGCCATTGCCTGGGCCGGAGTCACCCCCCGCAGTTGTGCTCGGCTCCAGCCTCGAAACGGCCCACCAGAGGCGGTAAGGATCAGCTTGCGCACTTCCTCAGCCCGTCCGGCTCGCAATGCCTGAGCGAAGGCCGAATGCTCCGAATCGACTGCCACGATTTGCCCCGGAGCCGCAGCGTCGGTGACCAGGCGTCCGCCGATCACCAGCGATTCTTTGTTTGCCAAAGCCAAAGTGGTGCCGGCCGCCAGGGTGGCCAGGGTCGGCTCTAACCCGGCTGCACCGGTGATGCCGTTGAGCACCACATCACACGGAATGGCCGCCAGCCGGGTGGCGGCATCTGGACCAGCCCAGATTTCGATGCCCGCCAACTGTTCGGCGACCCGGTCGGCGAGGTTGGCGTCCGCCACCGCAACCACCGCCGGACGCAGCGCCCTGGCTTGGTCGACCAAGAGCTCAACATTGCTACCACCGGCAGCCAGCCCAATCACCTCAAAGCGGTCACGGCGAGCGCTGATCACCTCAATCGCCTGAGTACCGATTGATCCGGTGCTCCCCAGGATCACCACCTGCCGCATGCCCACACTCCCCAGCTCAATACGCAAAGATCAAGACCGCGGTTCAGCCTAGCCGCACCATTTGTGACCAGCGATCCAAGTGTCCCCCAGCCTGCGGTAGGCCGCGCACAATCAGCTTCGTGGATGGCTGCTGAAGAACTTCCAGACCACTTGGGTTGCCGACAAGGCTTCGGCCGGCGGATCCGCACCGGGGTAGGTGGTCTTCACCGAACCGGGCCATTGATGCCCGGCTCCAGCGATCACAATCCACTCCACCGTTCGGGCATCCGGGCAGGCCGCGGTCGAGGAAGTTACCGCACCCTCCGCACTGGTGGTGAAGGCGGCGCAGCCGTCGCGTTCTCGCCAACCATCGACGACCTGCGCAATCGGCGGTCCAACGACCAATCCAGGCGCTTTCCCGCGTTTCCCATCCAATCGGACGGTGGCATCAGCGGCACCGTGAATGTGTAGCAGCGAGACCGGCTTGGCGCCGGCGCAGTCAACCAGTTGGGTACCAGACACCGGAGCCACTGCGGCGAACAGGTCCGTTTCGCAGGCCATTCGGTAGCTCATCATGGCGCCATTGGACATGCCAGTCAGATAGCGCCGCTTAGGGTCGACCAGAATCAAGTCGTCGACTCGCTGTAGGACCGCGCTGAGGAAAGCGACATCGTCAACCCCATCGCGAGCCGCAGCTCCGCAGCAAGTGCCCGCATTCCAGGTGCGGTCAAGGCCATCGGGATAGACAACCAGAAATCCCTGCTGATCAGCCAAATCGTCCCAACCGTAACTGGCTTCAGCCTGGGCCGCGCTGCCCAGTCCCCCGTGCAACATCACCACCAAGGAGTAGCCCGATTCGGGCATCGCGGCTGCTGGCCGATGGACGGTGAAACTGCGCTCAACTCCAGTCACCGAGATGGTCAACTTGGTATCCCCCACGGCTAACCCGGTCGAACCGGGCGTGGCCGCGGGCCGAATACCGCAGCCGCTAACCAGCGCCAGTACCAACACCAGCCCGGCCACCACCCCACCGATTCGCACGCAGCCAGCATAGATACCCGCAGCTAGTCCCAACTCGGCAACACCGAAGCTGATTGCCCCCGCGACTAGCTCAGAAGCCACTCCGGTTCGACGCGCTTCAAGACGTCCCCCCGATGCTCATCGGCGACCAACTCCAGCCAGGTGTGAATACCGATTCGGGCCAGGAACCGCCGATCGTGGCTCACCACCAGCAGCCCCCCACGGAAACTGTTCAGCGCGGCGACCAACTCCTCGATGCTGGCCTGATCAAGATTGTTGGTGGGCTCATCCAACACCACCAGTTGCGGGGACGGGTCGGCCAACAAAATCTGAGCCAGCGCAACCCGAAACCGCTCCCCGCCAGACAGCGTCGCGATTGGTCGATGGATTACATCCGGGCCAAGGCCGAAACTGGCCAGCCTTGCTCGGATCTGCTCGACCGCGACTCCAGGCGCACAGCCCTGAACACTGCTGAGCACCGCCGCGTCGGGATCGAGTCGCGGAACCGTCCCCGCGCGCAGCTCACCGGGGACGGTTCC
>DHWU01000008.1:21461-48433 GCA_002413345.1 Propionibacteriaceae bacterium UBA5174
AGCTCACCGGGGACGGTTCCTCCGCAACTGAGGGCGTCGGCGAGGCCGTTCAAGCGCTGCGGCAGATAGCCGATCCGATCGGTCAACGCCACCGCCTGGACACCATCGCCTTGAACACCAAAGAGAGTTTCGATCAGCCGGGTCTTGCCGACGCCGTTGCGACCAATCAGGGCCACGCGCTGCGGGCCAGCAATCAGACAACTGAACCCAGGGCCACTCAGTCGGGCCAATTGGCGCCGAGAAGACAGCTCCGGATCGGGCAGGTCAATCTCGATGTGCTTGTCTCGGCGCAGCCGACTGGTGGCTTGATCGAGTTGCGCCTCGGCCTTCAGTACCTGATCACCGAGCTTTCCGCGCACCTTGCCCGCAGTGTTTTGCGCGCGTCGGCGCCGCTCGTCCGCGGCCGCCCCGATGAACTTCGAGTTGGCGACGTCTTTGCGTCCTCGCCGAGCGCTGCGCGCCAGCCTCGTCTCGGCCTCAATCCGCTGGCGCTGCTCTACCCGAAGTCGTTGCCGCGCGCTGGTCACAGCCTGCTCGGCGGCGCGCTGCTCGCTTTCCTGGTACTCAACGAAGGCGTCGTAGCCGCCGCCAAAACCGCTCAACACCCCGGAGTCGAGCTCAGCTATCTCATCAACGATATTGAGCAGGTCGAGGTCGTGGCTGACCACGACGAGGGCGCCGGGCCAGTCGGCTACCAGCGCCAGCAGTGTCGCTTTCGATTCAGCGTCCAGATTATTGGTTGGTTCATCGAGCAAGGTCACCGGATGCCGTGCCAACCTCAGCCCGAGAATCGCAGCGACAGCCGCCTCGCCCCCGGAAAGCTGCCCGACGCTGCGATCCAACTCCACTGAGGCCAATCCAGCGGCGGCGAGTTCTGCCCCTGCCCGACTCTCGACGTCCCAATCGTCACCGATCACTTCGTAGAGGGCGGGACTAAAATCGCCGGCGTCAATGGCGCGCAGCGCGGCCAGTTTGGTCGCGACGCCCAGCAGATCGGCCACGGTGAGGTGATCGCGCAAGGTCAGATCCTGAGGCAGTACGCCGACCTCGCCGAGCACCCTGATCGACCCCGTGGTCGGCCTCAACTCACCACTGATCAAGCGCAGCAAAGTCGACTTGCCAACGCCATTACGACCGATCAGGCCAGTGCGGGCAGAAAAGGCAACATCGGTTGGCGCCAACACCTGGCGGCCATCGGGCCAAGTGAAGGATGCGTGATCAAAAACGACGACAGGTTGGGCGGGCATCAGGACTCCATAGATCAGCTGGTGGCTGACGCTGGAGTCCGATCAGACTCGACAGGTCAGCGCAAGTGGTTTGTGGCTGAGTTGGAGTTGATCTTCATTTCACCCTCATCGGATTGGGAACGCCACCTACATGGTGCCCCAAGTCCGGTGAGTACCGCAAAGGGCGCCGCCAAGCGGCCAGCGTTCAGACAAGTTCAGTGGCGGCCAACTGGCCACAGGCGCCGTCAATCTCTCGGCCCCGGGTGTCCCGAATGGTCACCGGCACGCCCCGAATCTCCAACCGCGCCAAAAATTCTTCGGCGACCCCTGGACGCGAGGCGGTCCACTTTGATCCTGGTGTGGGGTTCAACGGGATCAAGTTCACATGCACCCAGCCAAAGCCATTCGGCCCGCGCAGCACATCGGCAAGCAGATCGGCGCGCCAGCCCTGGTCATTGATGTCACGGATCAGGGCGTATTCAATCGAGACCCGGCGCCCAGTGCTCACGAAGTAATGCTTTGCCGCAGCGATTACCTCATTGATCGACCAGCGGGTGTTGATTGGGCACAACTCGTCTCGCAATTCGTCATCCGGAGCATGCAAGCTAACCGCGAGCGTGACCGGAAGGCCTTCGCTGGCCAACTTGCGGATCCCCGGCGCCAGTCCGACGGTGGAGATAGTGACCCCTCTGGCAGAGATTCCCAGACCGTCCGGAGCTGGCGCAATAATCGTGCGCACCGCCTGGACGACTGCGGAATAGTTTGCCAGCGGCTCCCCCATGCCCATCAGCACGATGTTGTTTACCCGTCCAGTGCCTCCGGGTAACTCGGCATTCGCCAACCGGTGTGCCGCGTCGATCACCTGGGCCACAATCTCAGCGGCGCTCAGATTGCGATTCAGCCCACCTTGCCCAGTGGCACAGAACGGACAGGCCATACCACAGCCAGCCTGTGCCGAAACACAGACTGTGCTTCGTTCCCGGCCACGTCCACTGGCCCGCACTCCGGGCACGCCGTAGCGCATCAACACGCTTTCAATCAGCGAGCCGTCACCCAGGCGCCACAGCGACTTGACGGTAGTGCCAGCATCAGCGAGTTGGTCCCGAACCAGATGGAGCAACTTCGGCACCGCATTGGCTGCGAGCAGTTCCCGATCTGCCTTGGGAATGTCGCTCCAAGTCTGCGGGTCTTCGTTGAAGTGAATAAACAGGTGCCGAGCCAGTTGCTGAGCGCGAAACTTCGGCAACCCAAGCTCAGCGATCAATTCAGCGCGAGTGGCCGAATCCAAGTCGGCCCAGTGTCGGGCGGGTTTGCCACGTTGAGGAGCTTCAAGAACCAGCTCCACTGCCCGTCCAGCCTGCGCCCGAGCCGCAGCATCAGCTTGGCCAGCCCGCTCGTCCGGGCTAAGGCCACTCATGCGCCCAATCCCAACAAGGTGAACAGCGCCCAGGCCGCTGGTACCGCCACCAAGGTTGAATCCAGGCGGTCCATCACCCCACCGTGTCCGGGTACGAACGAGCTCATATCTTTAATCCCCACATCACGTTTGATCATCGATTCGATCAGGTCACCAGCAGTGCCGAAGATCACCACCACGATCGCCAGCAGCACACCAACCCACCAAGGTTCGCCCATCACAAAGACCACGTCCAAGGTGCCCACGATCAGCGCCAAAGCGAAGGAACCGACTAACCCCTCCCAGGTCTTCTTTGGACTCACCACCGGCGCCATTCGATGCTTCCCCAAAGTTGCGCCAGCGGCATAGCCGCCAGTGTCGCTGGCCACGATGCACAAGAAGACGGCGACCAATTTGGCCACCCCATGGTCTTGGGCCAAGATCAGGCCGACAAAGGAAGCCAACAGCGGCACATAGCCGATGATGAACAGACTGGCCGCGCTATCGCGGGCATACCCGTCCGCACCGCCAAGCATCCGCCAACCAAGAGCGACCAGCACCGTGCCGCCAATCGTGCCTAGGAGTACGACATGCCAGGCGACGTTGGTGTACTGCTGCAGTTCGGCTGCCGCATATGTTCCCCCGATGATCGCAATATTTCCGATCACCACCGGAATAATCGCCGAAGTCATGCCCACCTTGCGCAATGCCTGATGAAGCTCAACTGCGCCGAGGCTGGTCAGCAAGACCAGAAGCAGGACCATGCCCGGTGGCCAGAAGACCAACGTAACCACTACCAGGCCGAACAGGAACAGGCCGACCGCGATGGCTGCGGGCAGGTCACGACCAGCCCGCGACGAAGGCGGGCTCGGCTGTTCAGAATCGACGGGCACTAGACCTCTAGCAGTTCGGCTTCCTTGGCCTTAAGCAACTCATCGACAGTGTCGGTGTGCTTCTTAGTGGCCGCATCCAGCTGTTTCTCCGCACCGCGGGAGTCGTCCTCGCTGATCTCTTTGTCTTTGAGTAGCTTGTGGACGCTCTCGATGGCGTGGCGACGAATGCCGCGTACCGACACCCGGCCTTCCTCTGCTTTGTGTTTGGCCAGCTTGATGTATTCCCTGCGGCGTTCCTCGGTGAGCTGGGGCAAGACGATCCGAATCAGATTGCCATCGGTTGCCGGATTCACCCCAAGATCAGAATCGCGAATTGCCTTCTCAATTCCGGCCATCGCCCCCCGGTCGAACGGAGTGATCAGCACCGTGCGCGCTTCGGGAACTTGAAAAGTGGCCAACTGCTGCAGTGGCGTAGGCGCGCCGTAATAGTCAACCAACAGCTTGTTAAACATCGCCGGGTGAGCCCGCCCAGTACGAATCGCGGCGAACTCCTCTCGGGTGTGTTCGACGGCCCCGGACATCTTGTGCTGGGCTTCGGTGATGATCTCGGAGATCACTACAAGGGTCCCTTCAAGTCAGGCTGCGCGCTGGTTAAGCGTGCAGCGTCGTTCCGATCTTCTCACCCGCAACCACGCGGGCGATATTTCCCTTTACGCCAAGGTCGAAAAACACCATCGGTAGCCGGTGCTCTCGAGACAGGCTGATCGCAGTTGCGTCAGCCACCTTCAGATCGCGGGAGAGGAAGTCGTCATAAGTCAGTTCGTCGAAACGCACTGCATCTGGGTTGCTGCGTGGATCGCTGTCATAGACCCCATCTGTTCCCTGTTTGGCCATCAACAGCACTTCGGCACCAATCTCCAAGGCGCGTTGAGCCCCGACGGTATCAGTAGAGAAAAAGGGCATTCCCGAGCCAGCACCGAAGATCACCGCACGGCCCTTCTCAAGGTGCCGAATCGCCCGTAACGGAATGTAGGGCTCGGCCACCTGACCCATGGTGATCGCGGTCTGGACGCGGGTCGGGATGCCAGCCTTCTCAAGGAAATCCTGCAGTGCCAAGGAGTTCATCACCGTGCCCAACATGCCCATGTAGTCAGCACGCGCCCGATCCATGCCTCGGGTCTGCAGCTCAGCCCCGCGAAAGAAGTTTCCACCACCGGTGACGATGGCCACTTGAACCCCAGAAGTGACTACCTCGCCAATCTGTTCGGCGATGCTGGAAATCACGTCCGGGTCAACACCCAATTTGCCGCCGCCGAAAGCCTCGCCTGACAGCTTCAACAACACGCGACGGTACGGGCTTGCCATCTGGACTCCTTTGGGGCGACTCGCGGTCCGGCAACAGACCTCCCACACCCTAACCGAAACCAGGACGGTGCAGCGCACTCACCCCGCTGCGCCAACAAGGTCACAGCCTGGGCTGGGCAAAAACACGGCTGGGGCGCCCCGGTTCTCACCAGAGCGCCCCAGCCGTTGACGTCAATCAGGCGCCTGCAGCGAAGCGCACAAAACGCTTCACCTCGACACCGTTCTCCTTGAGCAACTGGCCAACGCTCTTCTTGTCGTCGGACACACTTGGCTGCTCGATCAGGCAGACTTCCTTGTAGAAGCCACCCAAGCGACCTTCCACGATCCGCGGAATGATCTGCTCGGGCTTACCCTCCTCTTTGGCGGTCAGCTCAGCGATCTTGCGCTCGTTGTCCAGCACCTCGTCCGGCACGTCCTCGCGGGTGACATAGGACGGCGACATGGCTGCAATCTGCATCGCGATGCCACGAACGAAGTCCTCGCTACCACCAGCGTGTTCCACCATCACGCCCACCTGGGGCGGCAGGTCGGCCGAGCGGCGATGCAGGTAGATGGTCGCTTCGCCGGTGAAGGTCGCAGCAGCGGCCAACTCCAGCTTCTCGCCGATCTTCACGCTGAGCTCATTAATGGCCTCGGCCACCGTCTTGCCTGAGTCAAGGCTCACCAGCGCGGCAGCATCAGTACCGTGAGCGCCAGCAGCGTCCACCGCAGCAGCAATCTCGCTTGCCAAGTTCATGAACTCGGCATTCTTGGCCACAAAGTCAGTCTCAGCGGCCAGCTGGATCACCGTGTTACCAGCCGCGGCGACCAGACCATTGCTGGCTTCCCGGTCGGAACGATTGGCCATTTTGGCCTGACCGGTAACCCGCAGGATTTCGACGGCGCCATCGAAGTCGCCGTCAGCCTCGGTGAGCGCCTTCTTGGCGTCCATCATGCCGGCGCCAGTGAGGTCACGGAGTTTCTTGACGTCCGTGGCAGTAATCGCAGTCATCGGGTCTTTCCCCATTCCTTACTTGGTCTTGGTTTTAGTCGCAGGCTTCGGCTTCTCAGCCTTGGCTTCTTCAACCTTGGCCTCAGCAACCTCTTCAACCTCGGCCTCTTCAACCTTGGCCTCAGCAACCTCTTCGACCTTGGCCTCTTCAACCTTGGCCTCTTCAACCTTGGCCTCAGCGACCTCAGTCACTTCAGCCGCCGGAGCTTCGGCGCCGGAAGCAAGCAGATCGCGCTCCCAATCTGGCATCGGCTCAGATTCTTCACCGGTCGAGGCCGCAGAAGAGCGAGACAACAGGCCATCGGCGACCGCGTCAGCGACCACCCGGGTCAGCAACGCGACCGAGCGGATCGCGTCGTCGTTACCGGGGATCGGGAAATCCACGTGGTCGGGATCGCAGTTGGTGTCCAGGATGCCCACGATCGGGATATGCAGTTTGCGGGCCTCATCGATGGCGAGGTGCTCTTTGTTGGTGTCGACCACCCAGACCGCCTGGGGCAGCTTGTGCATATCGCGAATACCGCCCAGGGTCTTGGCCAGCTTCTCCATCTTGCGCTTGCGCTGCAGCAGTTCCTTCTTGGTCAGCCCGGATGCGGCGACGTCGTTGAAGTCCAGCCCTTCCAGTTCCTTCATCTTGGCGATCCGCTTGCTGATGGTGCCAAAGTTGGTGAGCATGCCACCTAGCCAACGCTGGTTAACGTAAGGCATGCCAACCCGAGTTGCCTGCTCAGCGATGGCCTCTTGGGCCTGCTTCTTGGTACCAATGAACAGGACCTGCCCGCCCTTAGCAACCGTCTCCTTGACGAAGCCGTAAGCCGCGTCGATGTAAGCCAGCGACTGCTGCAAGTCAATGATGTAGATGCCGTTGCGCTCAGTGAAGATGAACCGCTTCATCTTCGGATTCCAACGGCGGGTCTGATGCCCGAAATGGACGCCACTGTCGAGCAGTTGGCGAGTACTGACCACAGCCATGGTCGTTCCTCTCTCACGGGCGCACGAAGCGCAACCCGCTTGGGTTCTTCGGCCCGAACTATTCGGGCCGCCTGACACAGTCGCCAACTCGTCCACCCCGAAGGGACCTCGGACTTTGGCCCGCCGTAGCGGTCAGACTGCATGCGAAGTCAACCCGGATCTGCCGGATTGCTGAGGTGATTCTACGTCGTCACCTGCACCCACCGCCAACCGGGCAATCTGGCCGCACCAAAGCTGTGGATAGCGCAGACCAGTATCCACAATTATTGGTTCAGCTGACCCTGCCTGCGGCACGCTCCCAAGACTGAATTGCGTGGTGAAACTACCGATCCTTCTGATCACGCTAATCGGCCTGCTGGTTTGGGTTGTTCCGCCCACGGTGGCCCGGGCCCAAGCTGGCGTCCCGCCGGTGTCGGGGCCGATCGTGCGCGGCTTCGACCCACCTGCGGAAGACTGGCAAACCGGCCATCGTGGGATCGACCTGCTCGCTGAACCCGAAACTCCGGTTGTGGCAGCACTGGCTGGCCAGGTGACCTTCGCTGGAATGCTGGCCGGACGCGGCGTAATAGTGGTCGATCATGGCGACACCCGCACCACCTATGAGCCGGTGGCCGCCTTGGTCAAGGTCGGCGCGCAGGTCAACGCCGGACAGCAACTGGGCACTTTGTCACTAGGCCACAGCTGCCCGGGCGGGTCTTGCCTGCATCTGGGTTGGCGACGCGGATCGCAGTACCTGGATCCGAGCCTCCTGTTTAGCACCGGAATCCGCCTGCTGCCCACCAACGCGGCAGCGCTGGCCGTCAGTCTCGCGGCCACACGCCAGACTGCAATGGAGGCCGGGTCCGCACCAGGGGTGCTGAGTCTTCCCGCCGCCGGCGTAATTGGGTCGGGATTTGGGATGCGCTTGCATCCGATCTTTCACCAATGGCGGTTGCACGCCGGAGTAGATATCGGCGCTGGCTGCGGCCAGGCAATTCGAGCCGCTGCCGATGGCACCGTGGTGGGGCGATCATTCGATTCCGCCAGCGGTAACCGACTCACCATTGATCACGGGGTCATCGGTGGGCACCGCGTCGTCACGGTGTATCTGCACGCAGCCAGCTACTCAGCTCGCACTGGTCAGCAGGTAACCCGTGGACAGGTAGTCGGCGCAGTGGGTTCAACCGGTTGGAGCACCGGCTGCCACCTTCATTTCGGCGTTGCCCTGGACGGAACAGCGGTCGATCCGCAGCGCTTCCTCTAGCCCGCCGGAGGATCACGCTCGAGGATGTGCCTGCTGATAAGCCTTGCGGAGACGCTCGGTAGTGACATGGGTATAGAGCTGGGTGGTGGCCAAAGAGGAGTGGCCCAGCATCTCCTGGACCGCCCGGAGATCGGCTCCGCCTTCGAGTAAATGGGTTGCCATTGCATGCCTCAGGCCGTGCGGACCCAGATCGGGAGCATCTGGAATAGCCGACAAGGCCCGATGCACGATCCGCCGGACCACTCTTGGGTCGATCCGGGCGCCCTGATCGCCGACGAACAATGCTTCACCAGCCGACGCAGTGGCCAACCGTGGACGCACCTGTTGCCAAGCCGCAAGCGCGGCCTCGGCTGGTCCACCCAACGGCGCGGCCCGCTCCTTGTTCCCCTTACCAACAACCCTCAACAGCCCCCGGTCGGGGTCGAGGTCTGCCAGGTCGAGCCCGCAAGCCTCAGCTACCCGAATCCCTGAGGAATACAGCACCTCCACAATCGCCACGTCCCGCAACGCCGAAGCCGCCTGCGTCGGGTCGTCCACACCGCGGGCCCGTTCAGCCAACGCGTCCAACATTCGTCTGGCTTGGTCGGCGTCCAAGGTTGGGGGCAGGCGCCGGTCAACTCTGGGAGAGCGCAACGACGCAGCCGGGTCAGCACCAATCAGCCCCTCATGGTGCGCCCAAGCGAAGAAAGTGCGAACCGCCGCAGCCCGTCGCTGCAGGGTCGCCCGCTGGGCACCAGTGGCCCGCGAATTTGCCAGCCAGGTGCGCAAGTCAGCCAAGACAACCGCTCCTGGATCGGCTTCCCCAACGCGGTCAAGATAGGAGAATAGGGCGCCAACATCACCCAGGTAGGCCCGGATGGTATGCGGCGAACGTCCCCGCTCCAGACGGAGGAACTCCTCGAAATCAGCCAGCATTGCCTGCACCCGCTGCGGCAATGGCTGCGATTCCATGGGTTCAGCGTCACTCGGCAGGGACGAAGGCGCAAGCCAGGCGCGCCCACCGCCTAAGATGTCGGCTGGCAGAAAAGGAGAAGTTGCGTGAGTGTCGAAGAATTTCTAACCGGCGGCAAGCTACGACGAATCACCAGATGGGGTGAGTCGGTGATGCATACCAAGACCCGTCCGGTCACCGAATTCGGCGACGAACTACACACTCTGATTCGGGACATGTTCTTGACCATGGAGGTCTCCCAAGGTGTCGGACTGGCCGCCACTCAGGTCGGCGAAGATCTGGCGCTGTTCGTCTACGACTGCCCCGACGCCGACGACGTCAATCAGCGAGGCGTGGTCTGCAACCCTCAGGTTCAATTGCCCGAAGGCGGCCAGCGCAATTTCGAATCCGCCGAGGAAGGTTGCTTGTCCTTGCCGGGCGCCTACCAACCGTTAGCTCGCCCCGATCACGCGATTTGTACCGGCCAAGACGCCTACGGCCAACCGGTCACAGTGGTTGGCACCGGGCTACTGGCCCGCTGTCTGCAGCATGAAACCGATCACCTCAACGGCACTGTCTTTGGCGATCGACTTTCCAATCGGCTGCGCCGAAAGCTCTACTCCCAGGCCGAAGGGTTGGCCCATCTCTACCCCGCCGACTGGCCGCTAACCCCAAAGTCCACCTCAGCGGACGGCTAGACCCCTATTCGGCCAACGCGTAGCAGGCGATCGCCGAGGCCGCGGCCACGTTCAACGAGTCGATTCCTGGACGCATCGGAATCCGGACCGCAACGTCAGCCTGGGTGGTCCAGGACTGACTGAGCCCATGCCCCTCAGTGCCCAACAGAATCGCTACCTTCCGGGGCCTGTTCACCAACTCGGCAGCAAACTGGGCCAACCCGATCGAATCCGCCCGCAGAGTCAACGCTGCCACTGTGAAATCGGCTTGGCGTAAAGCACTGATCGCATCACCCCAGTCGGACAATCTCGCCCAAGGCAGGGTCAACACCGCCCCCATCGAGACCTTCACCGAACGACGATAAAGCGGATCAGCACAGCGCGGGCTGAGTAGCAGCCCGTCCCAGCCCAGACCAGCGGCATTTCGGGCGATCGCGCCCACATTGGCGTGATCAACGATGTCTTCAGTAACCACCAACCGCCGCGCAGCAGCCAAGATCTCGGTTTCGCTGTGCCGCTGTTGCCGACGCAAGGAGGCCAATGCACCCCGATGCACATGAAACCCGGTGGCCTGCTCAGCCACAGCCTCACTGACCACATAGACCGGCACCTGCGGGTGCTCGGCGAGCACATCTTCCAGTTCGCCTAGCCAACGAGGTGCCAACATGAAAGATCGGGGCAGGTAACCCGCGGCCACCGCCCGGCGGATCACTTTCGAGCCCTCGGCGATGAACAACCCCTGCTCGGCTTCGAGGCTGTGTCGTAGCGAAGACTCTCGCAGCCGCACGTAGTCGGCCAACCGGTCATCGTCAGCGGAGGGAATCTCGATCAACATCGCCGCTCAGTCTAGGCCGCCAACTGGCCTCGCCTGGCAACTCAAATGCCCGCGGACCTTGCCAGGGATTCGGCTGTGATAACTTCTCGGTCGAATTCGAGAGGTGCATTTTGGGCGAAGGCAATCCGGTGGTCGACAACACCGACCCAAGAGACGCAGCCGAATCCGATGGTTATCCGACCTGGGTCGGCATGGGGGCCTTTGCTCTGATCGTGGCCGGACTTGCTGGGATCATCGCGATGCCTGGTTTCTGGCAGAACGAGGTTATCGATGCTTCCGGACGGCGAGAGCGGATCCTCAATCTGATTCTGGCACCCATTGGTTTCACCAACACCGTGATCATTCTTCTTTCGATCAGCGGTGTCTCGGCTGTCATTGCGGTGACCAGCCTGGTGAAGGCGCTTGGAGACAAGGCGACCTGAGCCCAAAACCAAGTCGGCCCGCAGCGCGGACGCTAAGTCCACGCTGCGGGTCGGTCTTGGGCTAACTGGCTATTCGCTCGGCTTCGGCGCAATTCCAGGCTGCGCTGGCGGGGCAAATCCCGGCTGCACTCCCGGCAGATTCACCTCGGGCGCTGCGGCCAGTTCATTGGGACGCTCCGGGGCCAGCCGAGCAGCCTTACGACCCTCCAGCGCCTCCGCTTCGGCGATGGCCTGCTTCACCGACGCGGCCGAGTTGGCCTCGTCGACCTTCTTCTGGGCCTCAATCTCGGCGAACACGTCCACCGGTATGGGCGCTGAAAAGTCCCCACCAGCCTCAGTGGAACCACCTTCAGGCTCAGTCAGGCCCTTGGCAAGTGCGCCACCGGCAATCGAGCCCAAGCCTTTCAATGCATCATTGAACTCGCTGGGGATGATCCACATCTTGTTCGCCTCACCGCGGGCCAAGTTGGGCAGCATCCGCAGGTATTGATAGGCCAACAGCGACTGGGTCGGCTTGCCAGCATGAATCGCATTGAACGTGGTGGTGATTGCCTGTGCCTCGCCTTCTGCTCGCAGCATCGACGCCTGCCGATCGGCTTGGGCCCGCAGCACTGCTGACTCCCGCTCACCTTGAGCACGCAAGATTGCCGATTCCCGGTCCCCTGATGCCGACAGGATCTGCGACTGACGCTGACCTTCAGCCGTCAGAATCGCAGCCCGCTTATCGCGCTCGGCCCGAGCACCCTTCTCCATGGCATCGCGAATCGTGGCTGGCGGCTCAATCGAGCGCAATTCAACACGGTTCACTTTGATGCCCCACTTGCCGGTGGCTTCGTCCAACACCGCCCGCAGCTTCTGATTGATTTCCTCACGGCTAGTCAGAGTCTGTTCCAAGTCCAAGCCGCCGATGATGTTGCGCAGCGTGGTCATGGTCAACTGCTCAATCGCCTGAATGTAGTTCTGCGCCTCATAAGCGGCCCGCACTGGATCGACTACCTGGAAGTAGATCACCGAGTCGATGCCGACCATCAGGTTGTCCTCAGTGATCACCGATTGCGGCGGAAAGGGCACAACCGCTTCGCGCATGTCCATGGTGTAGCGGACGGTGTCCACGATCGGCACTAGCAGGTGCGGACCTGGAGACAAGGTGCGCCGGAACTTTCCCAGACGCTCCACGACACCAACCTGCTGTTGGCGGACCACCCGCACCGACCGAGCCAGAATCGTGATCACAACGGCGGCCACGACTAGCCCGGCGATTACTGAGAACGACATCAATCTCCTCCTTATTTCGGTATACCCCTTGGGCAAAGAATCAGGGCAACGGTTTGTGGCGTGGGTAAACCACCGCCACCGGCCCGTCGATCTGATAGACCTCGATCTCGGTTCCGGCCGGGATAGTGCCTTCCATCGCCCGCGCACTCCACGTTTCGCCGGCAACCTTGATTTCGCCAGCACCAGCAGTAACGTCACAGATAGCCGTGCCGGTGGCGCCAATCATCTTGTCAATGCTGGAACGGTAGCCAGGCGCCGAACGAACTCGCGCCAACAGCGTTGGACGCAGCAGCATCAACATGGCAACCGCGACCACCAAGGCCACCGCAATCTGCAGCCAGAGGGCCCCCGGCACGAACACCGCCACCAATGCCCCGCTCAGCGCCCCTGACGCCAGCATCAGCAAAGTGAGGTCCAAAGTGAGAGTCTCAGTGATTGCCAATACCCCGGCAAGCACCAACCAAACGACCCAGACATTTTCGGCAAACCACTGCATTTGTCCCCGCTCGGCTCGGCAAATCCATCGAAATTGCCACCAACTAGTGGCCGTTGAATCAACAGCTGACCTAATCATGCCAACCCACGCAAGGTTTTGGGTCACTCAGCCTGAGTAGCTATCAAAAACGCGGACGGTAAGTGGCTCGGGCTGCCCAACGTCCACCGGCCGTAGAAATCTCCAGCGGGAGGTCGAAGGTGTAACTCATCAGTGAGGTGGTCATAGTCTGCGCCAACGGCCCAGCGGCAACCATCCGGCCCTGTTTGAGAAGCATCGCGTGGGTGATTCCAAGCGGGATCTCTTCCACGTGATGAGTCACCAGAACCGTCGTGGGCGCCTTTGGATCCAGGCACAACTCCCCCAAGGTGCCCACCAACGCTTCCCGCCCAGCAAGGTCGAGCCCGGCGGCTGGCTCGTCCAGCAGCAACAGCTCCGGATCGGTCATCAGCGCCCGAGCAATCTGCACTCGCTTCCGTTCGCCCTCGCTCAGAGTGCCGAACGTGCGGGCAGCTAAGTGCTCGACTCGAAGTCGCGCCATCAGCCGTTGCGCCCGGGCGTAGTCGCGATCCTCGTAGTTCTCTCGCCAACGTCCGGTCACGGCGTAGGCGGCAGACAGCACCACGTCATCTACCCGCTCGGATTTGGGAATCCGATCGGCCAGCGCCGCCGACGCCATCCCGATTCGTGGCCGCAGATCGAATACATCTACCGCGCCCAAGCGCTCACCCAACAACGACGCCGAGCCCAAAGTCGGGTGCATCTGCGCCCCCAGAACTTGGAGCATCGTGGTCTTCCCGGCCCCGTTCGGGCCAATCACTACCCAACGCTCGTGCTCTTTGATCACCAAGCTGATTGAATCCAGCAGCCTGGCGCCTGATCGGACGATCGACACTTCCTCAAGCTGCGCAACAGTCATAACGCCAACCTACCCAACCAGCGCCAGCTCCAAGCCCAATGCCACTCAACGGCGCTCAGGCCCCAGTGGAATGCAACCCGCCATCTACATGGATCATTTCGCCGGTGGTGGCGGAAAACCAGTCACTCAGCAAGGCCACTACTGCTCGGGCGGTTGGGCCAGAATCGTTGGCGTCCCAACCCAATGGCGCCCGCGGGCCCCAGATCGAGTTGAACTCGTCGGCCCCAGGGATCGCCTTCTTGGCAATCGTGTCCAACGGACCGGCCGCGACTAGATTGCAGCGAACCCCTTCCGGCCCGAGGTAACGGGCAAGGTAGCGCGAGGCGCTCTCCAAAGCAGCCTTAGACACACCCATCCAGTCGTATGTCGGCCAAGACACGGTCGCATCAAAGGTGAGCCCCACCACTGAGGACTGCGCGGCGAGCATCGGCTTGACCGCCATCACCAGACTGACCAACGAATAGGCCGATACTTCAACCGCGGTGCTGACGTCAGCAAAGGGAGTGGTCAAGAATTTGCCCCCCAGCGCGGTCTCCGGATTCGCATAGGCGATCGAGTGCACCACGCCGTCGAGGTGATCGAAATGCTCGCCCAAGCGTTCGGGCAGGGTGGCCAGATGCTCGGGATTGGTGACATCAAGCTCCAACAGCGGAGGCTCGGGGTCCAACCGCTTCAGCACCCGAGAGGTGAGGCTCATCGCCCTCCCGAAGTTGGACACCACAACCTTGGCGCCTTCAGCTTGGGCGATCTCGGCAACCCGGTAGCCGATCGAGGTGTTCAAGGTGACCCCAGCCACCAAGATGTTCTTGCCCTCAAGAATTCCCATTGCCCTATTCCTCCTAGTTGCCCATGCCCATGCCGCCGTCCACGGCCAATACGACGCCGCTTACATAGCCAGCCTGATCCGAGGCCAGATAACTCACCGCAGCCGACACCTCGGCAGTATTGCCGAAACGCCCAGCTGGAATCTGCGAACGGTAGCGTTCGACGACACTTTCTCCCAAGTTGCCGGTCATATCGGTCTCGATGAACCCCGGCGCCACCACATTGGCGGTGACTCCTCTGCTGCCAAGTTCCCTGGTCAATGACCTGGCCATGCCAATCAGGCCAGCTTTTGAGGCGGAGTAGTTCACCTGCCCGGGAGACCCTTGCATCCCGACCACCGACCCGATGAAGATCAGCCGTCCGAAACGCCCCCGGATCATCGACTTCGAGGCCCGCTTAGCACACCGAAAAGCGCCGACTAGGTTCACCTCGATCACCGCAGCGAAATCCTCTTCGCTCATCCGCAATACCAAGGTGTCCTTAGTGATCCCGGCGTTCGCCACCAAGATCTCCACCGGCCCGTTGACCTCTTCAGCCTGGGTGAACGCGGCCTCAACCTGCGCCGGATCGGTAATGTCACAGGCGATGCCGAGCGCACCCTCGGGGGCCGTCCCAGAGGTGGACAGCCCCGCGACTCGGTGCCCTGCGGACACGAAATCTGCCACGATGGCTGCCCCGATACCACGGCTGGCGCCAGTGACCAGGACGCTGCGGGGAGTAAGTGCAGTCGATTCATTCACGCCGGAAGGCTAGCGGAAGCTGGTCGACAACCAGCATTGGGAGTCTTGCTGATTGGCGGGTCGCAGGCCTTGGCACACCCACAGCACCGTCCGGATGCGGTTGAATGGATGCGTTCGCCGGAACAGCCCTTGCCGGGAGCAAGCCAGATGGCTCGCCAAGCTCCCAACCACTTGCTGGCGAAGGATGGAGACTCCAGTGCGGCGCCTGATCCCGATCCTGATCGGTCTTGCTTTGGCGATTTCGGGGTGTGCCAATCCTTCGACGACCCCGGCCACCTTGGAGAACACGACCTGGATCGTCACCGCCATCGACGGCCAAGCGACCAGCAGTGATCACCAGCCGACGATGGCGTTCGGCGCTGGCCAAGTGACCGGTTCAGCCAGCTGTAACCGCTACACCGGCGCCTACACTCAGACCTCCACCGGGATCAGTTTTTCGCAGGTGATCATCACTCAGGTGGCTTGTGACGACTCAGCGTTAGTCGCGCAAGAAGCCCGGTTCACCGCAGCCTTGGGCAAAGTCACCAAGTTGGCAGGATCTGCCACCGATCCAGAACTGTGCGATGCCTCCGGCAAAGTGGTCCTCAAGTTGACTCAACCAACCCCGGTCGAAACCGCAAAAGCCCTTACCGGAACCGACTGGTCGCTGTCGGCGATCACCAGTGCCGACGCCACCACCGCGGTTATCACCGGCAGCTCGGTGACCTTGCAGATCGGTGAGACCAATTTCACTGCAACCTCGTGCGACAGTTTCACCGGCGATGTTGCCATCAATGGTTCGAACATCAAGTTCACCGCCGCCAACACCACCAGCACTGGCTGCGATTCCGCCGACCTGACCAATCAAATGACAACCGTGGCGAACCTGCTTTCAAAGGTTGAGAGTTGGTCGATCAGCGACTCGACGTTGACGCTGTCCACAGCTGATGGTGCCGGGTTGGAGTTCACCACCCCGTGAGTCTGGAACGAGCCACCGACCTGCTCGCCTGCCCCGTCTGCCAGGGCAGGCTGGCGCTGTACGGCAAAGTGATCTGCTGCACTGAAGGTCACAGCTACGACGTCGCCAAACAAGGCTACGTAAACCTTCTCGGAGCCAGCGAACCAGGCAACGCCGATACCTCCGAGATGTTGGACGCCCGGGCCCGCGTCCACGCTGCGGGGGTCTTCAACCAGGTCACCGAGGCGATCGCCACTAGCTGCGGCGGACGCCAACGGGTCTTGGAAGCTGGTGCCGGCACCGGGCACTACTTGGCCAGTGCTCTTGGCACTGATCCACAAGCGCTGGGAGTGGCGATAGATGTTTCCAAAGCGTCAGCCAAGCACTGCGTCCGTACCGACGAGCGGATTGCCGCAATCGTGGCCGATGTGTGGCAGCCGCTACCGCTGCGAGACCGCAGCTTGGACGCGGTCTTGGCGGTGTTCGCCCCCCGCAACCTGCCCGAATTTGCGCGGGTATTGCACTCAGACGGTCGCTTCATCGCAGTCACCCCGCGTTCTGGTCACCTGGTTGGGTTGCGGGACGCCTATGGGTTGCTGGACATTCCCAGCGCCAAGGCCACCCAACTGGCCGCAGCCGCAGCCGAGTTCTTCGACTTGATCGACACCAGAGTGATCAAATACCGCGTGCCAGTCGACGAACAGTTGGCCACTGACCTGATTGCGATGGGGCCAAACGCCTTCCACCAGCAGCCAAAACAGGTCACCGCTTCAGTGATCAGTATCGACGTGACGGTGCAATCCTTCCGTCCTATCCGCGACTGAGCCGCCACACTGCGAAGATGGGCCCATGACAGATTGGCCTGATCTTGCAGCCGCCCAGTTGCTGGACGCTTTGGTCGGCCAACTCGAACTCGTTCTGCCTGCCGCAAGTTCACTGCGGCGCGAACTCCATCAGCATCCCGACCTGAGCGGCACCGAGCGTCCAACTGCCGAGCGGCTTCGCCAAGCACTGCCACAACTTGTTGCAACCCAGATTGCTGACACTGGCTTTCTAGTTCGGCTGGGCCCGCCCGGACCAGCAGTGGTCCTGCGCAGCGAGTTGGATGCGTTACCCCTGATCGAACAGACCCAGCTGCCCTGGGCCGCCACTAATCACATGATGCACGCCTGCGGCCATGACGTTCATCTGGCGGCACTGTGGGCGGTCTTGCAGGCCGCTACGAGAGTGGAGCTACCAGTTGGCCTAATCGGTCTCTTTCAGCCTCGGGAGGAGACCCAGCCGTCCGGGGCGCTGGACGTGGCGGCGGCCATGTCCCAGTCCAACACCGAGGTCACGGCTGTGATCGGGGCACACCTTCAGCCACGAGTCGCGCCGGGGGTGATCAGTACCGGAGCCGGGGTGGTGAATGCCGCCTCCGATGAGTTCACCATCGTCGTCCATGGCCATCCGGGCCACGGCGCCTATCCCCAGGCAGCCATCGACCCAGTCCCGGTATTGGCGGCAATCGTCACCGGACTTCAGGAACTGATTGGACGCGGTCTGGACCCGACCCATCCGGCAGTAATCACCGTGGGTCGAGTCGATGCCGGTACTGCGGCGAATATCATTGCGGCTCGTGGCGTATTGCGCGGAGTGATCCGGACCATGCATGAAGCCGATCGAGTTCAACTTCACTCCAGCCTGCGCCGCCTTGCCGAGCACACCGCAGCTGCGCGTGGTGCCTACGCCGAAGTGAACATCGTTACTGGTGACCCGGTATTGAACAATGACTGTCAGTTGGTGTCTAAGACCGACCCGATCTTGGCCCGGCTAGGCGTGCCGGTGGCTACTGAACCGTTCCGCTCCTGCGGGGCTGACGACTTCTCGCACTACAGCGAGCTGGCTCCGATTCTGATGATGTTCGTCGGAGTGCGCCAAGACCCAGCAGTACCCGTGCCCTCCCACCTTGGTGATGCCCGCGGCGAAGTTGGCCTCCACCACCCCGCGTTTTACCCACCCGAGGAGTCGATTCGACAGGTGGCCCTAGCCTTAATTGCGGGCTATGTGGCGGCCATTGGATTGACCCGCCAAGGTTGAAGTTTCGACTATTGTCCAGGCCGTGACGATTCCAAAACATACGATCGATTCGGGGCGGAAGTTCTTCGATGGGGTAGCCCTGTTCTGGCGCGGCGCGGCAATGCTATTGCGCCGACCACATCTCTATCTGTTGGGGTTGATCCCGGCAGTGATCGCGTTTCTGATTCTGGGTGTCGGGTTGGGCGTAACCCTCGCCTTGCTTGGCCGTGAGACCGCTGCCCTGACCTGGTTCACCGCCGACTGGGCACCCTGGGCACAAACCACTGCGCAGGTAGTCGCCGGGGCCGCGCTGATCGGCTTGGTCCTGCTGCTGTCAATGTGGCTATTCACCGCGCTGGCCCTAGCCATCGGTGGGCCCTTTTTTGAGCAGATTTCGAACCGCATTGACGACGCGGCCGGCGTCCCACCAGCGGCCACCGAACCGACCCTGATTTCCGGCCTGATCCAAGGCGCAAAGGACTCACTACGAATCGGAGCCTTGGCCGCTTTGGGCGGCATTGGGCTCTTTCTGGCCGAGTTTGTGCCAGTGATCGGTCAGACAGTCGTTCCGCTGTTGGCGGCGGTGTTCGGTGGCTGGATTCTGGTGTTGGAACTGAGTGGCCCCCCATTTGCCCGGCGCACCCTCGATCTACGCCACCGTCGCATGGCTTTGAGACGGCACCGCCAGTTGGCGCTTGGCCTGGGCACGATGACTTTCGTGATCTTCTTGATTCCGCTGGGTGCAGTGCTGTTCATGCCCGTGGCGGTGGCCGCGGCCACTCTCCTCGCCCAGCGGGCGACTGAGCTGGAGGCTCAGCCCGCTCAGGCCAAGCTGACCAAATCCAGGTAATCGGGATTCCACAGGTCTTCATCGCCGTCGGGAAGCAGCAGCACTCGGTCCGGCTCGAGTGCAGTCACCGCACCCTCGTCGTGGGTGACCAAAACTACGGCGCCGGCATAGTCTCGCAATGCCGCCAACACCTCGGCCCGCGATGCGGGGTCCAGGTTGTTGGTGGGTTCGTCCAGCAGCAACACATTTGCTGCACTGACCACCAACATCGCCAAGGCAAGCCTGGTTTTTTCTCCACCAGATAGCACCCGGGCCGGCTTTTCTACGTCATCGCCGCTAAAGAGGAAGGAGCCCAAGATCTTGCGAACCTCGGTTTCATTGAGTTGGGGCGAAGCCGTGATCATGTTTTCCAAGACGCTGCGGGAGACATCCAAGGTCTCGTGTTCCTGGGCGTAGTAGCCCAACCGCAACCCGTGGCCGTGCAGCACCTGTCCGGTATCAGGAGCCTCCAGCCCGGCCAGTAGCTTCAATAGCGTGGTCTTGCCTGCACCGTTCAGCCCAAGCACCACAACCTTCGCGCCTCTGTCGATGGCCAAGTCAACGTCGGTGAAGATTTCGAGACTGCCATAGCCCTTACTCAACTCAGTGGCGGTCAGCGGAGTCTTCCCGCAAGGTGCTGGTTCTGGCAGCCGGATCTTGGCCACTCGATCACTAACCCGTTGTTCTTCCAAACCGGACAGCAGTTTTCCAGCCCGCTTGGCCATGTTTTGGGCGGCAACCGCCTTCGTCGCCTTCGCCCGCATCTTGTCGGCCTGCGCCAGCAGAGTCTCCGCCTTGCGCTCCGCGTTGGAGCGTTCTCGCTTGCGGCGTTTTTCGTCGGTCTCTCGCTGGGCCAGGTAGCGCTTCCAGTCCATGGCGTAGATGTCCATCTCGGCGCGGTTGGCGTCCAGGTGAAAGACCTTGTTGACGCAGGCCTCAAGCAGGCCCACATCGTGGGAGATCACGATCAGACCACCGGAATAGGACTGCAAGTAGCCGCGCAGCCAAACGATCGAATCGGCGTCCAGGTGGTTGGTGGGTTCGTCAAGCAGGAGTGTGTCCGCACCAGAGAACAGGATCCGAGCCAGCTCAATGCGGCGACGTTGACCGCCAGACAGCGTTTGCAGGGGCTGACCCAGTACCCGGTCGGCCAACCCGAGATTGGCCGCGATTCGGGCCGCCTCAGATTCAGCGGCGTAGCCGCCAGCAGCAGCCAGTTCGGTTTCAGCGCGGGAATAGGACGCCATCGCCCGTTCTTGCGCCTCACCGACTTCGGTGGCCATCGCCATCGAATACGTGCTCAGCCGACGCAGGATCGTATCCAGTCCGCGGGCGGACAAGATCCGGTCTTTGGCTAGCTGTTCCAGGTCACCGGTGCGCGGGTCCTGCGGCAGGTAACCAAGCTGCCCAGTGCGGGTGATCTGACCGCCGGCCGGCAACGATTCACCGGCCAAGATCCGGGTGAGGGTCGTCTTGCCGGCGCCGTTGCGCCCGACCAGACCGATCTTCTCCCCCGCAATCACTTGAAAGGACGCCGGGGACAACAACAGTCGGGCCCCGGCCCGTACTTCGACTTCTCTAGCTACCAACATCGCCGGGCAAGGTTACCGTGATCCTCGACAGCTGTTTCTCCGCCCAGCCATCGAGCAGCTACCTATTGGCTTGGCGGGCGCCCGCGGCGTGGCAGCGGCCCGGCACCCTTTGGGCTTCGTCCAGCCTTGTCTAACGACTGCCGTAACAGCAGCTCAATCTGAGCGTTCAGCGAACGCAAGTCATCGGCGGCCCAACCCGATAACGCAGCGTGCACAGCTGGGTCCAGGCGAAGCAGGACGGACTTGCGTTCCCGTCCTGCCCCGCTGGAATTGGTTTGGTTCATCGACTCAGGTGTAGAGCGAACCGGTGTTCACCACCGGGGTGGCCTGAGATGAGCTACACAAGACCACCAGCAGATTCGAGACCATGGCCGCCTTGCGTTCCTCGTCCATATTCACGATGTCGTCGGCCTCCAACTGACGCAATGCGCCTTGCACCATGCTCACCGCGCCCTCAACGATCTTTTCCCGGGCCGCGATCACGGCTGAGGCTTGCTGACGCTGCAGCATTGCATGGGCAATTTCGGGCGCGTAGGCGAGGCTCGAGATCCTTGCCTCGACCACTTCCAGGCCGGCGATCGCGATCCGGGCAGCAACCTCGGTGGCAAGCTCAGCGGCGACAGTCTCGGTGGAGCCGCGCAAGGATTCCTCACCTGGGCCCGCATTGTCATAGGGGTGAATGGACGCGACATGCCGCAGCGCGGACTCGGCCTGCACTCGAACGAAGCCTGGGTAATCATCGACGGCAAATACTGCTTTAGCGGTGTCGGCCACCTGCCACACAATGATCGCCGCAATGTTGACCGGATTGCCGTCCGCGTCGTTCACCTTCAGCTCGTTGGTCTCGAAGTTTCGCACCTTGACCGAAACCTTCTTCGAGGTCACCAGCGGCAACACCGTCCGCAGCCCGGCTTTGCGCACGGTGCCCACGTAGCCACCAAAGAACTGCAGCACGGCCGTATCGCCAGGGCTGACTACTCGAATGGCAGTGATTGGCACCACGACCAGCATCGCCACCACGATCCCGAGGACGATGAACCCTGACGGGTCACCTCCGGCCTCATCGATCACCGCACCAGCGATGAAGGCCAGCACCGCAGCCACCGTCGCCACGATTGTGATCAGCACCGCGATCAGCCCCGGCGCGGCCCAAGCGGACTTCTCCGAAATCTCGACTCGCGCGCCATCATGACCAACAGGTACTCCTGCTGGCTCTCCGCGGTCGGATTCTTGCCGCGGGCCGGTTGTCTGATCAGACATCGCAGATCACTCCTCTACTGAAACCAAAACTGATATCTAAGTGATATCACTTTTTCGAGTGGAGCGGAAGCCCGAGCTGGTTAGACGTTGTAGCCGATGTAGCGAAGCTGTTCGCGGCCATCTTCAGTGATCATTTCCAGACTCCACGGTGGCAGCCACACCCAGTTGATCCCGACCGAGTTCACCAGGCCTTCCAGTGCCAGTTGGGTGTTGTATTCGATCTGATCAGTCATTGGGCAGGTCGGCGAGGTCAAGGTCATGTCGATCACGGCATTGTTCTCGCTATCGATAGTCACGCCATAGACAAGGCCCAAGTCCACGACGTTGACCATTAGTTCTGGATCAACAACTTCCCTCATGGCCTCTAGCACGTCGTCCTCGCTGGGACGGGCATTCGGCACGGCCGGATCGGGCAAGGTGTCATTCACCAGATCGGACGGACGGGGAGATTCGCTCATCACTGCCTTCCTTCTTCAGCACTCAAAGCTTGGGCGGCTGCGTCCTTGAAAGCAGACCAGCCCAACAAGGCACACTTCACGCGCGCCGGAAACTGGGCCACCCCAACAAAAGCGATCGCATCTTCGAGTCGGTCCTCATTGGGCTCATAACGCCCCTGAGAGTGCATCATCTCGGTGAAATCGGCAAGCAACGACATAGCCTCGGTCACGCTCTTTCCGATCACCAAATCAGCCATCACCGAGGTGGATGCCTGCGAGATCGAACAGCCAATCCCCTCATAGGAGACGTCAGTCACCGTCTCGCCATCTAGCTCCACCCGGAGCAACACTTCATCACCACAGCTGGGATTCACATGGGTCACTTCTGCCTGATATGGCTCGCGCAGCCCACTGTGATGCTTGGCCTTGTAGTGATCCAGGATGATCTCCTGATACAGCGTTTCGACGCTCACGACCGCCCCCCAAAGAAATCGGCGACATAGTTCAACCCGTCCGCCAACGCGTCAATCTCAGCGGTGGTGGTGTACAGATACAGCGAAGCTCGGCTAGAGGCAACGATCCCCAACCGTTCGTGCAAAGGACGAGCACAGTGGTGCCCACCACGGACAGCAATGCCCCGCGAGTCCAGCAACTGCATGACATCGTGAGGATGGACCTCCACGTTGTCGGCAGTAGTCAAAGTGAAGGAGATCGCGCCGCCGCGGTCGATCGGCTGAGTCGGACCCAGAATCCGCAGACCGGGCACTCTGGCCAGCCGAGTCAGCGCATAGGCGGTGATTCGCTCCTCATGAGCCGCAACCTGATCAACCCCGATTTGGTTCAGATAATCGATGGCAGCACCTAGGCCGACTGCCTGGGCGATCGGCGGCGTACCCGCCTCGAAGCGGTAAGGCGGCTCGGCATAGGTGGAACCGGTGAGCTTGACCACATTGATCATCTCCCCACCGCCCAAGAACGGCGGCAGACTGGCCAGCAGGTCGTAGCGACCCCAGAGCACTCCGATACCGGTCGGGCCAAGCATCTTGTGCCCGGTGAAAGCCACCAAGTCGGCTCCCAGCGTGGCCACATTCACCCGGCCATGCGGGACGGCCTGGGCGGCATCGGCCACCATCACCGCACCCACCGCATGCGCCTTGGCGGCAATCTCGGTGATCGGATTGACCGTGCCCAAGACATTGGAGACCGCAGCTACCGAGACGATCTTGGTGCGCTGGTTGATCAGGCCCTCTGCTTCGGCTTTGACTAGATCGAGTCTGCCCTCGTCAGTGATGTCGAACCACCGCAGCTTGGCGCCAGTACGTTCTGCCACCAACTGCCACGGGACAATATTTGAATGGTGCTCAAGCACTGAGATCACGATCTCGTCGCCTGGTTGTAGCCGGGACCCCAGAGTATTCGCAGCCAAGTTCAATGCCTCAGAGGCATTCTTGGTGAAGATGACCTCGTCCCGGCTGCCCCCGATGAACTCCGCAACCTTTTCGCGCGCACCCTCATAGGCCGCGGTGGCCTCCATGCCGAGGGTGTGCATGGCTCGGGCCACATTGGCGTTGTGAAATAGGTAGTGATCACTGATCGCGTCCACCACCTGCTGGGGCTTCTGCGAGGTGTTGGCCGAATCCAGATAGACCAAGGGGTGCGCGCCGATCTGCCGGGACAAGCCCGGAAAATCGGCACGAATCGCGGCTACGTCGTAGCCAATCAGGGTCTCAGGCATCGACTTTGGCAGCCTTCACAAATTCGTCATAGCCGGACACCTCAAGCTGGTCGGCCAATTCCGCACCGCCCTGGGCCACGACATGGCCGTCCACGAAGACGTGGACGAAGTCTGGCTTCACGTACTTCAAGATCCGGGTGTAGTGAGTGATCAGCAACACGCCACGGTCACCGGCTTCGGTGTAGCGGTTCACACCTTCGGAGACGATCCGAAGCGCATCGATGTCGAGGCCAGAGTCGGTCTCGTCCAAGATTGCAAACTTTGGGTCTAGCAGATCAAGCTGAGCAATCTCGTTGCGCTTCTTCTCACCACCGGAAAAACCCTCGTTGAGGGACCGGGTGGCAAAGGTGCTATCCAGCCCAACCTTCTCCATGGCCGCATTGACCTCTTTGACCCAGGTGCGCACCTTCGGTGCCTCGCCAGTGAGCGCGGTCTTGGCCGTACGCAAGAAGTTCGCCACCGAAACTCCGGGCACCTCAACCGGGTATTGCATCGACAAGAACAAGCCAGCCCGAGCCCGCTGGTCCACAGTCATCTCGGTGAGCTCAACGCCGTCCAAAGTGACCGACCCGGACGTGATGTTGTACTTCGGGTGACCAGCGATCGAATACGCCAAGGTCGACTTTCCCGAACCATTTGGTCCCATGATGGCGTGCACTTGTCCGGTACCGATCGTCAGATCGACGCCCTTGAGGATCTCCTTGGGACCGGTCTCAGTTTCGACCTCGACGTGCAGGCCACTAATGCGAAGTTCTGACATGTCTACTGCTCCTGAGTGTCGATCGGGTTTTGGAGGTCGATGAAGATATCTGCACCATCGAGGCGCACCGGGTAGGTGGGCACGCTGGTGGTCGCGGGTAGGTCGAGCGGTCTGCCATTACGTAGATCAAAACGCGCGCCGTGGGCAGCACATTCCAGGGTGCAGCCCGCCACCTCGCCAGAACTCAGCGCCACTGCGGCGTGGGAGCAAGCGTCTTGGATGGCGAACACGCCCTTTTTGGTATTGACGATGGCGACCGGCACCGGTCCGCCAAGATCAACGCTGAGGACGGTACCCACTGGCACCTCGGCCACAGCGCAAGCGCGGACAAAGGTCATGCCAGGTCTCCCTGGGCAGTGGCCACCATCACTTCGAGTTCGGCTTCCAGCACCTTCAGCAAGCGGCTTTCCACCTCCGGTACACCGATGCGGCGGATGATTTGAGCAAAGAAGCCCCGCACAACTAGCTGGCGAGCTTCGCTTTCGCTGATCCCCCGCGAACGCAGGTAGAACAGCTGCTCGTCGTCAAAGCGTCCGGTGGTCGAGGAGTGCCCGGCCCCTTCAATCTCGCCGGTCTCGATTTCCAGGTTCGGGATCGAGTCGGCGCGACAACCGTCGGTGAGCAATAAGTTCTTGTTGGTCTCGTAGGTGTTCGTCCCCTCAGCAACCTTGCGAATCAGCACATCACCAACCCACACCGAATGTGCGTCTTTGCCCTGCAACGCACCGCGATAGTCGACATAGCTGGTCGTACGCGGTTCGTTGTGGTCAACGAACAGGCGGTGTTCAACGTGCTGACCGGCGTCCACGAAGTAGACCCCGAATTGCTCCAATGAACCACCCGGTCCGGCAAAGCGTGCCGTCTCGGCCAGTCGAACCAAGTCGCCGCCAAGGCTGGCAGTAACCGTGCGCACCTGGGCGTCGCGGCCCACTGAGACTGCGTGATGCCCACCGTGGGTGGCATCCTCAGCCCAATCGGCAATGGTGACGAAAGTGACTTCGGCACCGTCACCGATCACCAGATCAGTCTTGTCAGCCAAAGTCGCGCTCCCGGTGTAGCGCAGCACGATGGTCGCCCGGGCGTGCGCACCCACCGTGATCACTAGATGCTCAGCGACGCTGCCCCCGGTACCAATACCGGTAAGCAGAATCGGTTCAGCCAGTTCAGCATCGGCTGGCACATTGAGTTGCACGCCAACACCACAGTTGAGCGCAGCCAGCGCGGAGATCCGGTCGATCGGGGCCTCCACCGAAAGAGCGCGGGCTTGCTCGCGACTGATCGGCTCCAAGCTCACTCCGGCTGGAAGCCGGGTCTCCCACTTCAAGGGCTGGCCGCTGACCCCAGCATCAGTCAGCAGCGCGCCTAGCCGCCGTAGCGGGGTGAAGCGCCAAACCTCTTCTCGACCACTCGGCAGGGGGTGATCAGTCAACTCCCACGACGGCGTTGGGTGCAGATGCGAGGCAGGATTCGCCTCCACCGCTTCGGCCACATTAGACACAGCAGTCACGTCATTCACCTTTCCGCGCCGCGGGCTCAGCCCACGGACCCTTCCATCTGCAGTTCGATCAACCGATTCAGCTCCAGGGCGTACTCCATTGGGAGTTCCCGAGCGATCGGCTCGACGAAACCGCGAACGATCATCGCCATCGCCTCGTCTTCAGCCATTCCCCGGCTCATCAGGTAGAACAGTTGATTCTCACTCACCTTCGAGACTGTGGCCTCGTGGGCCATCGACACATCGTCGGTGCGCACATCGGCATAAGGGTAGGTATCAGAGCGGGAAATCTGATCTACCAGCAGCGCATCGCATTTCACCGAGCTGGTCGAGTGATGTGCGCCTTCGTTCACCTGGACGAGCCCGCGATAGGACGACCGCCCACCCGAACGCGCGACTGACTTTGACACGATCGAGCTTGAAGTGTGCGGGGCTGCGTGCACCATCTTCGAGCCTGCATCTTGATGCTGACCTTCGCCGGCGAAAGCAATGCTCAGGGTCTCACCATGCGCGTGCTCCCCCATCAGGTACACCGCCGGGTATTTCATCGTCACCTTGGAGCCGATGTTGCCGTCCACCCATTCCATCGTGCCGCCGGCGTCTACCGTGGTTCGCTTGGTAACCAGGTTGTACACATTGGTAGACCAGTTCTGGATGGTCGTGTAGCGAACTCGGGCGTCCTTCTTCACGATGATCTCCACCACCGCCGAGTGCAGCGAGTCGCTC